>CAJUAA010000040.1 GCA_910584205.1 uncultured Lachnospiraceae bacterium | reverse complement strand
CCACAATATAAACCTCCGGCCGCTCCTTCGCTTTCCGCACCGGCAGGAAAGAAACGAAAGCAAAATTATGCCTGTTGGAAAAAGCGATCTGCGTTTTCTGCACTTTGACCTTCACGCCGTCCACCTCTGAAAAAACTTTTTCTTCAAAAGCCTCATACAAAGGCAATGCCCCCGGCTTCCCGTCAAAAAAATATAACACATCCTGATCCATTCTCTGCTCCTTCAAACATCTTTTCCAAGCTCATTCGCAATAAACCAATCCGCAATCTCAAAGGCTCTTACCCGCCTTTTTGCCAACGTAATCTGCGACTTATACCGCTGCGCATTTTCTTTGGACTCAAAAGTCTTTATCGTCTCCCTCAATTTATGCAATGTAGAATCAATCTGCCTCTTAGCCTCCGCCAGATCTTCCCTCGAAAACTCCATGCTTCCTCCATTCCCACTCTCCGTATTTATGCCATCCAGTATACCAGAAAACCGCCAATCGTATTACAATCCATAGCTTCCAGTTTCTGAAACGTCAGAAAATTCCGAATCCATGATAAACACCCGTTCCTCTATTCATAACCTGTCTCTAAATACTTCGCTTATACGGAAAACTCCTTCCAATCTCCCAGACCTCAGACCTCCTGCCCGTCCATCAATTCCAGTAAGTACTTGAACCGCTGACTATTTTTTTCTGTCCATCTTCTTTTTGGGAATAGATTCTTGTAACTCTCCACCACTGTGCGCTTCGATCGTCCTCCCTGATCTCGCAGGAACAGGATGCACTGACATCCAGTTGGGGATATTTTTTCACAAGCCCTTCAAAGACTCTGATGATCTCGTTCTCGTTTACAGGCAGGGATGCTGCAAGCGTAGTGCCCTGGCACTTCCATTCACATTCTGCATCCGGAAATTCCTGCGAGAAGTACGTCTTAACGCTTTCGGAAATTGTTCGAAACTCCTCTTCCTGAATGCAGATTGAAATATCCATCATCTCCACCATCTTTTGTTTCCTCCATCCTTCATTTCCTCCATCTTTCATCTGCCGCAACTAAAAATGCCGACCGACTTTTCCAGCCATTCTTTGTCTGCAATCCTGTGTTTGCCGGCAAAATCATTGATCGTCCCTGTCCCGGTTCATCATCCCCTTCCGATTCGCTCCAGTTGGCGACGTGATACCACATCTTTCCCATATTTCACCAAAATATTTTATCAGTATGCAATCCGCCCTGATCGGTACATACTAACAGAGGAAGCCGGGCATTCTTCCAACGGCTTTCGAAAAAACGCAGGGAGGTGAAAAGATGCTTCATGTTCAATCATCTGTTACGGAGCTGCCGGAAAGCTGTAAATCCGCTGCGGACCGAATGACACAGGTACTGGCGGAAGAAGACCGGTATTCGGACTTGAACGAGCACTGCCGCAGAAAACTTACAGCACTGGAAGAGGAACTTTCCAGGGAACTGAAAGAACGGGTGGCTCTGGTTGCTTACCGGATATAACCATTCCTTTTCCCGACGGCCGCGGCATGCCCGCACCGTCCAAAAACGCCCGCCGCAAACATACGTTCTATTATGCGGCGGGCATTTCATTATCTGTTTTATTCATTTCTTATAGCCGCCAGAGGACTCAGCTTCATGGCGCGCAGAGCAGGGAAGAAACCTGCCACCATGCCCACCAGCACAGCAAATACCAGCGACACCAGAATCAGCCAGATCGGTATATAGGAAAGCTGAGCGTAATAGCCGTCGGACGCCTGGCTGACAACCGAGTTGATGACCAGCGATATGGCTTCACTGAGAATCAGCCCGATCAGTCCGCCGAAGAAACCGATAAATCCGGCTTCCAGCAGGAACATGGACCGGATGTTTCTGAGGTCGCAGCCCAGCACCTTGATAATTCCGATCTCTTTGGTCCGTTCATAGATGGACATCATCATCGTATTGGCAATGCCGATGGCCGCTACGAAAAGGGACACCGCGCCGATGCCGCCCAGGACCATCTGGATCATCCCCATCTGGCTCTGGGTCTGCTCCATCCACTCCGCGTTGCTGTTGGCATTGAAGCCCATATCCTGGATGGCCTGCTGGATCTCCTGCACATGCTCCATATCGTCCACGCGGACATAGACCTCTTCATAGTAAAATTCCTTGTAAGGCTTCCCGCTTTTGGTCGTGGGCTGCCCGGGAATCACTTTATTTTTAAATACTTTCTTCAGCTGCGTTTTTAACGCTTCGATATCCGCAAATACGGAATTGCAGTTCTCCTTATAGGTCTCCAGATCTCCCTCCATGAGCCCGCAGGTTGGAATAATATATTTCTTGGGCGGCGCGATGGTATTCCCGTTCATATCCGTGCTCCCCGACTGATAATACGCATCTGTATCAAAAATCAGGAAGATGGGATCGTTCATCAGATCCACGTCGGGCACTTCCATGGTCTCCCAGTAATATTCATTGGTTCTTGCATTGTAAAAATTGGTAATGACCTGATTTCCATAAAACAGCTGCAGACTGCCGTCCGCCGGGGGCAGCTCGCCCTCCGCAATATCGATGTCCATTTTCTGCAGCGCCTCCTGGTTCATTCCCTGAATCTGAAACCAGCCCTCATAGATGCCCTGCTTTGCGATAACGCTGACATTCAGTATGGGAGACGCCACCTCCACATGGGGAAGCGCCGCAATCTCCTCCACTACCGCGTCGTCAATCCGTTTCGGCTCGTCGTCGCCGCTGCTGGAACTGTCATAATACCAGCTGTAATTATTTACATTGATCGTCGTCAGGCCGCCGTATTCCTCAATCTGCGCCAGCGAACTCTGCCGGAGCCCCAGCCCCAGAGAGACCATGACCACGATGGATGCGGTTCCGATGATCACGCCAAGCACGGTCAGAGCTGTCCGAAGCTTTCTGCGCAGCAGATTGGAAGCGCTCATTCTGAGCAAGTCAAGATATCTCATCCTCTGCTCCTTCTATCACAGTTCCGTATCGTCATTATCCAGATCCAGAATATCGTCCTCCAGACTCATCTGTTCTTTTTTCTTTTTTCTCTTCATATAGATGACCGCTCCGACGATCCCTGCCACAACAAGGACTCCGATGATCGCCGCGATATAACCGCCGGTTCCTCCGCCGGTCCCCTCGTCCATCATCATGTCGTCGCCCATCATGTCGCCGTCCATGAACATATCGTCGCCCATCATGGATTCCGTAACGAAAAGCTCGATCTCCTTCTCGATCACAGTAGGCGCTCCAGTCTCATCTTCATAAGAAATCAGGATTTTCACCTTGCCCTCATCCATGGTCGCCGACTGTCCGGTCACATAGATGTCCACCGCGCCGGTAGCGCCGGAATCCAGATTGCCCACAAAGGCATCCCCGCCGCTTAAGGTATCGCTGTCCGTCTTCACCTGCACATTATACAGCTTGGTCTTGCCCATATTATAAATGTTGAACATAATATTGGACTCGCTGCCCACCTCAATGCTCTGGGGCATAACCTCAGGTTCGCTGATGTCTACCCTTGCTTCCTGCTTCACCGGAATAGAGACGCTGCTCTTGCTGGTATAGGCATTGACATGTTCGTCCTCATAGCTCATATTGACATCCAGCGCATAGGGCTTCTGGGTCAGATCCGCCTTGGCCTCCAACTCGATCTGGATATCCCGCGTTCCGTCTTTCGGCATCCTGTCCACAAAGATCGTACTGGAACCTGCGGTGGGGAGAAATGCGGCATATGTAGTATCCTCGTCCTTCCCTTCCACTGCAGCCACGATCTCGAAAATCATATTGTTTACGCTGGTAGCTGTAGATGTATTCTTCAGATGCAGCGTCAGAACAAAGCTTTCTCCCGCATGCACATCCTGGGGATTCGTCTCAAATCCGGTCACAATGACCCGCGGCACGGACGCTTTTCCGTCAGCGCCTACGCCTGCGGTACCGCTCAGCTGGATATAGGTGTCCAGCGTCGTGCTCTGACTCTTGCCGTCGGAATCCCGATAAACCACGTTAAACGTCAGCTTCTGGTAACCGTTGCCCACATCGCTTCTGGTCTTCAGGTTCCAGGTCAGCTCCCGTCTCCGGTCCATATCCGACATGCCTGTATCCGTTCCCGGAAGATCCTTGATGGTCTGAGAGTAATTGGAACTGGTGATCTCAAAGGGCCACTCCCCGGTCTCCGTGCTCAGGACCGGCGTCACCACCGCGTCCGTCACCATGGTCTTTCCCATGTTCACCACCGGCAGAACGATGCTGACTGCTTCCCCGGCATTGGCCACCGGCGTCACCCAGCTTCCACCGACCATCAGGAAATGATCCGGATTCACCGGCGGATCTTCTTCGTCGTCATCGTCATCATCGTCGTCGTTTGCGGGTGGGTTGATTACGTCATTAATTCTTGCTTTTGCATCTGCCACATATGCATTGAATTCCTGGAGTGTAATCTCACATTTACCATATGTTCCATCACCATTATATTTAATTTTTGAGTAAATTTCTGCCAGTATATTATTTATTCTGTTATTCTGATCGTCATTCAGGCTCTTTCCAATTGTCATTGCCTTCAGTTCAGCAACGGCTACTTTTTGGTCATTTGTAGTAACTTCCGTTGGATCCGTCTGATCGGCCGCCTCCACCTCCACCCCCGGCATCATCACTGCCGCGGCAGGCGCCAGCATGGCCAGGCACAGTCCCATGGCGATTCCTTTTATGATCTTTTTCTTTCCTCTCATCTTTGTCCCCATATGCTTGATCTCCCTCATTTTCATTCCGCATCCTCCTTATATTCGCTGCGGTCCTCCACTTTCACGATCTTTCCGTCAATGATATGGAAGATACGGTCCGCGAATCCTGCCAGATGATTATCGTGTGTTACCATGACCATGGTCTGGTTCTGTTCCCGCACCACTTTCTGCATCAGCCGCATGACCTCCGCGGACGTGTTGGAATCCAGATTGCCGGTAGGCTCATCCGCAAAGATAATCTCCGGGTCCAGCACCAGCGCCCTTGCCACGCCGACCCTCTGCTGCTGGCCGCCGGACATCTCGTTGGGCCTGTGCTTCATATGTTTGGGCAGGCCCACCAGCTTCAGCATCTTCACCGCCTTCGCTTCCCGGGTCTTCTTGTCCACGCCCCGGAATGTCAGCGGCAGCGCCACATTTTCAATGGCGTTCATGGTTCCCAGCAGATTGAAGGACTGGAAAATGAATCCCACTTTCTCCCGCCGGAATCGGACCAGCTGATTCTCACTCATCTTTTCCAGGTGTTCTCCGCCGATGACCACTTCGCCCTTGGTGGGCTTTTCCAGTCCCGCCAGCATGTTCAGCATCGTGGATTTTCCGGAACCGGACGTTCCTACAATGGCGCAGAACTCCCCTTTGTATATGGTCATGTCCACGCCGTTCAACGCGCGGACCTTTGTATTTCCTATTCGAAATATCTTATAGAGATTTTTTACCTGTATCACAGGCTCCCTTGTCTCTCCCACCCTGTCCTCCCTGTCGTCTGTCTCATTTTGGGCATAATGGCCCTTATTACCAGTCTTAGTATATCATAAAATCCCAGGCTCAATTCTTAATAAATCTTAAATTTTCCGAACATGTTTCTCACATCTTTCATTCGATACGCAGATTCGGCCATACCCACTCGATCATTTCATCGGGATAATGCATGTCCACAAACGCTTCCACTCTGTTTTCCGCCTCCTGCCCGGACGCCCGTTCCACATAACGCACCATCGCCAGAACGGATATGATGATATCACACGCCATCAGCGCCACACAGGCCCATGTCAGGATCTTTCCTGCCAGCGCCGGAATCCGCTCAATCTGACGGCTCAGCGGCGGATAGCAGATCTTCACCCATACCAGCGCCAGAATCCCCCAGAAAGCGCAGAACAGAAGATTGGTCCTGCCTCCGATGTTGAAAGGCATATCGCTGTAATCCCAGAACGTGGTTCCGAAAAATACCTCTGTGAACACGCTGCACAGATACTCATAGGTTCCTCCCAGAAAAAATCCTCCCAGAAAGATGTAACGGTCCTCCTGATCGGAAAACCGGTGGAGCAGCACGGTCAGAAGCGCGGCCCCCACGCCCCAGACAATGCTGAACGTCCCGTAGAGCACGCTGGACCGGCTCATCCAGATATCCGCCGTCAGCTTCACATAGACGGTCTCGATCAGATCACCGCCCAGGGCGCTGATGAAGAAAATCCAGATGATTTTATCCAGACAGAGGCCTCCTGCAAATACATCCGCCGGCCGGGCGCACGCCTCCTGCTCCTTCGCCGGTCTCAGGTTCGGATACGCTTTTTTCAGACGCCTCCAGATCATCCGGGTCAGCCGGAGCCCGAAATTCTCCTTCTGCTCCTGAAGCTCCTCCGACAGGATCTGCATCCCTTCCGGAAGCGCGGCCTTTTTCATGGCATACAGGACCGCGAAAAAATCCGCCGCCAGAACGGTCAGAACCACAGCCACCGCAATTTTGAGGACCAGCGCCGGAAGCATCTGGCAGAACAGATAGACCACCGGATGAACCAGAAGCAGCATCAGAAGGGCGATCCCGCTCATCACAAGGGTATGGGCGAAGCCCAGCCTCTTTCCCGCGAAAAGGAAGCGTTCCTCCTGCTCCCACAGCCGTTGGCCGGTGATCCGCTCCGACACCTCGTCCGCCAGCTGGGCGCTGACAGAGGATACTACCATGAGCACCACCGCCTGCAGCAGCCAGGTGCCTTCCAACGTAGGCAGGAGCACAATCAAAAGATCCATGGCAAAGCCATAGGACAGGCTCAGGGGCATATTGAAAAATCCACGGTTGCAGAATCGTCCGGTGCGCACCGCCATATACGCCACTTCTACACACCAGCCCAGCAGCGAATAAAAAAACAGAAAAAACAAAAGCTCATAAATTGTATATTCCATTCTCTGTTCCTCATTTCTGTCTGAATCGTTCCTTCAGGTACGCCTTCACTTCCGGATCTGGACTCCCGGAGACAGGAATGAGCGATGCGGAAAACCCCCGGTATTCCGCATCGCTCATCTGATTCAGTCTTTCTCTGATCTCTTTTCTCATGAGTATCTCTCCGTATCTGTCCTTCTGCAGGCAGCCGGACCCGGCCGTCCGCAGATGTTATACGCTCAGTATACAGAGAATCTCCTGTTTATTCAAGATTTAATTTTGTAGCCAGAATCCGCTCGCTGATCACGTGAAAGATCACGATCTGCAGCATGGTCATAAACAGCGTGTAGCTGAGATAAAAAATACCCCACAGATCTTTGCCGTTATAATAAATACCGCGGTACAGGAAATCCGGATCCGCATAGCTTACGATGATGCCGATGATGCCTGCGATCACGGAAAACGCGATGGAAATCCCGATGTAGGAGACGCAGGAACCCGCAACCCGATGGCCCTCAAACAGCTGCCCCATGGACATGGCCGCATACAGGTGATAGATACTTTTGACCGCGCCGGTAATTCCCAGAAGGACGAGCAGGATCAGATGGACCCAGAAACTCAGGTCTATCTCGATGACTCCCTCCAGAAAGGTCCTCCACATATATGCAAAGGTGCGGATCACCTCTCCGCTGGAGAAGACCCCCAGGACGACACAGGAAAAAACCGCCACCACGCTGCTGATGCAGGTAACCAGCGTCGCCACCAGCGCCTTGGATACGATCAGTTCCCAGGTTTTCACCGGAAGCGTGAACATCAGATACCCTTCCTCCTTCAGAAGCCCGTTCCAGAACCTCTGGATGATGAAAAGGATCGTCATGACCATCAGCCCGACGATGACGCCGATGAATACCACTGCCGTCACGGCCAGCAGGATTCCGTTGCCCGCATTCATAAACCCGGGCAGCCAGGGATTGTTTTCCCATGCGATCATTCCCCGTATGGAGAAGCTGAACAGCATGGCTACGATCGGAGCCAGGATCCACATGGGGATAAAGGCCCTGGACAGGGATTTCATATCATATTTCATCAGTTTTATCAGCATTTCCATTCACCTCCGCCATAAGGAACCGTCCGGAACACTTCCCTGAACAGTTCATCCACTGATTTTCCTTCTTTTTCCCGGATATCATCCACCAGATCCTGGCGCACCACCCGTCCGTTCTGGATAAAGACCACCTCGTCCAGTACCCGCTCCACATCCGAGATCAGATGAGTGGAGATCAGCACCGTTCCGTCCGGGTTATAATTGTTCAGGATCGTCGACAAAATAAAATCTCTGGCCGCCGGGTCCACGCCCGCGATGGGTTCGTCCAGAAGATACAGCCTGGCCCTGCGGCTCATGACCAGGATCAGCTGCACCTTTTCTTTCGTGCCCTTGGAAAGCGTCTTCATCCGAAGTCCGGTATCAATCTGCAGGGCCTGGCACATTTGCTCCGCCCGCGCCCGGTCAAAATCCATGTAAAAATCCGCAAACAGGTCAAAGAGATCGCTCACCCGCATCCAGCCCGCAAAATAGGGCTTATCCGGAAGATAACTGACCATGGACTTTGTACGGACTCCCGGCGCCTCCCCTTCGATCAGCACCGTTCCGCCGTCCGGCTGCAGAAGCCCGTTCAGTACCTTGATCAGCGTCGTCTTTCCGGAGCCGTTCGGTCCCAGAAGCCCTACGATCTTCCCGCTCTCCAGGCGGAGATTCAACCCGCAGAGCGCCTCTTTCCTTCCATACCGTTTCCATACATCCTGACATTGTATCAATAATCCGCTCATCTGTCATCCCTCCTCGTCAATAATGCCAGCGCCTGTTCCTTTGTATAGCCCAGCTCCGCCGCGGAATCATAAAACTGCCTGATGATTCCCTGCGCCAGGCTGGCCCGCATCCCTTCCAGGATGGCGCTGTCCTCTGTCACGGTCCGGCCCATAGTCCGGTTCGTTGTCGTAAGCCCTGCGCTGTCCAGCGCTACCAGCGCCCGCTGCATGGTATTGGGATTTACCCCGGCCTCTGCCGCCAGATCCCTGACGCTTGGCAGCTTCTCGCCTGCATGGTACCATCCGGCCAGAATCTTTCTTGTCAGCTGTTCCTGCAGCTGCATCCATATGGGCCGATTGTCATCCAGCTTCCATTCCATCTGCCCACTCCTTTCCTTTTGTCCTGTTGATTGTATTGCTGTATTATTAATTTAATACAATAATATACCATCTCCGGGACCCTGTCAACCGTTTTTTCGTTTTTTTGTATATTTTTCTCTGCAGCAAAAAGGGCTGCCGCAGGATGTTTCACTGCAGCAGCCCCGTTTTCTCTTTTCTGTTCTGATACATGCATGTGTGTTACAGCACTTTCTCCAGTTCGTCTATAACGATCTTCAGCGCCTGAATCCGCGCGTATCTCTTATCCACGGATTCCAGAATATGCCAGGGCGCATAGGAGGTGCTGGTCTTCTGGATCATCTCGTCCACAGCCTCCTCGTATACATCCCATTTCTCCCGGTTGCGCCAGTCCTCATCGGTGATCTTCCACTGCTTCTCCGGCGTATTCTGCCGCATGGTAAAGCGCTCCAGCTGGGTGTCTTTGTCGATGTGTACCCAGAATTTGATGATCACCGCTCCCCAGTCCGACAGCTCTTTCTCAAATTCATTGATCTCATTATAGGCGCGCTTCCAGTCGTTTTCCATACAGAAGCCTTCCAGCCGCTCCACCATGACCCGCCCGTACCAGGTACGGTCAAAGACGGCAATGTGGCCGGTCCGCGGAAGCCTGGTGTAAAATCGCCACAGATAATGTCTCGCCTTCTCATGGGGCTCCGGGCCCGCGATGGGATGGACTTCAAAGCCCCGGGGATCCAGCGCCTCCGTGATCCGGCGGATGTTTCCCCCCTTGCCGGCGGCGTCCCATCCCTCGTAGGCGATGATGACCGGGATCTTCTTCCGGTACAGCCGGTTGTGAAGCTCTCCCAGATGTTTCTGAAGCCGTTTCAGCTCGGTTTTATACGCCTCTTCCTCCATGGTCTTTCCATTCAGAGAGACCTCGCAGAGCTTCGGCATCTTCACCAGCGGAAATACATTCTGCAGCACCGGCACCGCAAGGGCGCGGTTCTGCATGGCGATGTCGATCCCCTCTGTCAGCGTCTCCAGCACCTGAAGCTCCGCCCATTTTCTGGAACGGGCGTCCACCACATACCACGGAACCGCCGGGGAATCGGTGGCGTCCAGATACCGGTCAAAGATATCCAGGCACTTTTTGTAGTTTTTATTCTGCCATCTGTCCGCTTCATTGATGCGCCATCTGGTGTCGATATCATCCTTCAGCTCGCAGATCCTCTTTTTCTGTTCCTTCGCGCTGATGTGCAGGAAAAATTTCATGACCAGATATCCGTTGTCTGTGAGCTGACGCTCAAAGCGGCGGATACCGGCAATTCTCCTGTCATAGGTCTCGTCGTCCATGGTCCCCATAAGGCGGGCCCTGGTCACTTCGTCCATCCAGCCCGAATCCATGAACACAAATTTTCCCGCTTCCGGGATCTGGGAAAAATACCTCCACAGAAACGGTTTTCTCCGGTCCTCTTCCCGTATGATCTCCATGGACGCCACCTTGAAAAATCTCGGGTCGATGTTTCGGATCACCTGTCCGATGGTGCTTCCTTTTCCGGAAGTACCCCATCCCTCCAGCAGGACCAGTACCGGCAGCCGGTGTTCCTTGATCTTCATCTGCCGGGCCGCCAGACGGTCTCTCGCCGCCTTCAGGCGGCTTTTCAGTTCTTCCTCCTCCGGCTTTTCCGCCAGAATCCTGTCTCTCAGCATCTTAAACGCCTCCCTGATCTGTTTTTTCTTTCTGCAGTACGAACCGCAGTACCTCCTCCATACTGTCCGCGACGGCAATGGCTCCCGCCCGCTGAAGCTCTCCTTCCGCCGCGAATCCCATGGACACGCCCAGGCACGGGATGCCGAACTGTGCGGCCCCTTCCACGTCGTGCCTCCGGTCCCCCACCATAAGCGCCCGCTTCCACTCTTCCTTCGGAAGCGCCATGCGGTGAAGCAGCTCTTCAATCACAGACTCTTTGGACATCCGGCTCTCATCCTCGCTGGCCCCGCAGATGTAGTCAAAATACGTATCCACATGAAAATGCCCAAGAATCTGACGCACCAGCGGCTCCGGCTTGGAGGAAGCGGTGGCGATTACCCTGCCGGACTCCTTCAGGGATGCCAGAAGCTTTGGCGCTCCTTCATAGATCCGGTTCTGCAGTACTCCGGTCACATTATAGTATTCCCGGTAATATTCCACTCCCTGACGGCCCTGTTCCAGTGAAAATCCATAATATTCCGCAAAGGATTCCAGAAGCGGCGGTCCGATGAAAGGCTCCAGCTTCGCAAGGTCCGGCTCGTGGATCCCCATATGTGCCAGCGCATACTGCACTCCTTTTGTGATCCCTTCCCGCGGATCGGTCAGCGTTCCGTCCAGGTCAAAAAAAATATACTGATACATCCCTGCTCCATTTCTTTCCGTATTTTATATGCCTTTTTCATCGCCTTTACTGTCCGTATCATTCTGAAAACGTCCGATGATATAGTCGTACATCCGCTGCACCGCCGGCGCAAACGTATCCGCCCGCATGGACGCCAGGACGATCGTCCGCTTTTCCTCCACATCCAGCGGATAGACGTCCACTTCAAAGGGAAGATTGCGGATCACCAGCTCCGGCACCAGACAGACGCCGTACCCGCCCATGACCAGCGCCATGGCGGACATATCGTCCACAATGCAGCTTCCTCCGCCTCCGGACAGGTGGTATTTTTCCAGAAAATCGTTCACATCCGCGTTGCAGCCCTCCCGCTGGATCACAAACCGCTGGCCCCGCAGCTCCTCCACCGTCACCCGGCCCGGATACCGGGTCTGAAATCCTTTCGGCACCACACAGACGATGCGGTCCTCGTAGATGGGCGTATACGCCAGTTCCCCCACGCTGGAGGCCGAAAGAAATCCCAGGTCCACCACGCCGTCCTTCAGCCAGCGATACACATCGTCGTAGGTTCCCTGATAAATGTCCAGCTTCACATCCGGGTACTCCCGTTCAAACTCCTTCAGAAGGCTGGGCATCCACTCCACACAGGCGCTGTTGAACGTTCCGATCCGCACAAGCCCTTTCTGCATCCCGTTGAACTGCGCCACTGCCTGATGCAGATATTCGTCGCTGTTCAGCACATTTTTGATATAGGGAAACAACTCCTTCCCATAATTGGTCAGATAGACGCCCTGACGGCTTCTTACAAACAGGGCGGAGCCCAGCTCCGTCTCCATGGCCGCCACCGCATGGCTGATAGCGGACGGCGTCAGGCGCAGGATCTGCGCTGCCTTCTGAAAACTCTGCTGCTCCACTACCGCCATAAACACCTGGTAGGACAATAATGTCATACGTTTACCTCTTGAATATTTTTCATCCTCATGGTGAAAATAATGAATTTTACTTATGTATGAATCTGTATTAAAATAAAACAAAAGACAGCATAATGACAGATTGTTTTTGTTGTATAAATGTGTTTGCGATGAAAAATGGAGGGCGTCGGCCTTCCATTTTTCATTCTCATTCTATCCGCTGATTCCGGGCACCTGCGCCCTTCCTTCTCCCATGATCCACTCATAGGCCTCGTCCAGCCCTTCCTCGGAAAAGGGAAATTCTTTCGCTGTTTTTTTCTCATCCGCCGTATGCTTCAGAGCAAAAGGCTCGGGCCACAGGATCACCCGCAGCACCATCTGCTCCTCCTCTTTTTCCGCCTTTCCGATCCAGAAGCGGAGGCCCCTGTCCGAGCCGGTAAACGCCTCCTTCTGGTAAAAGGGAAGATGAAACAGGTCTATCCGTTCAACCATGCCGATCCGCTCCTATAAAGTATCCGTCTTCAGCGTCACCGTCACCCAGCCGCCATCATAATTGAACCCGATCTCCAGTCCCACCGGCGTGTAAAACATGACGCTGTCCTTCTCGTCTTTCAGGCAATTTATCAGCTCCTCGTCCGAGAGGCCCTCCACGAACTCCACTGTTCCGTTCTGATAACTGTCTCTCGCCCGGAACTGCCAGGCAAGCTCCTCGTCCACCTGCGCCATCTCTTCATGAGAGATCACTTCTCCCGTCTCCAGCCGAAAGGTGACTGCCTGGACTCTCGGTGTCTCCGTTCTTTTTTCCTTCAGCGTATGGCGCACGACCACGCTGATCTTTTCCTCATCCATATAAGTCACATATCCGTAGCTTTCCACTCCGGAAGGATACGTCTCATAGCCGTCCTCATACTCGCACACCACCTGGCGGATCGCCTGGTTCATGGCGGCAAACTTCTCTTCCTCTCCCTCCGGTCCCTTAAGCACCGGACAGATACAATCGTAGGTGCACTCCTCATCCGGATCGTCCGCATAGAAAGATATACTCTCCCAGATCACCTGATAGCTCAGATCCAGCTCCGTGGCATCGGTGATCTCCACATAGTAATCATCCCCTGCATCCGGCACATAATATTCATCTGTATCATCGTAGCTGTCATAGTCGTCCAGCCAGCTGTCGTCATAAGGGTTTCCATAACCAAAATAACCGTCCCCGTATCCGTACCTGGAGTCTCTTCTTGCATCATCCAGAGCTCCCTTGATAATCACAATTGTAACGGTAATGATGACAACCAGGCAGATAATACCAAGCACGATGAAGATCCACGCCACAACTCTGCTCTTCTTTTTCTGTTCCTGCACCGGACGGAGCACCGGGCCTTCTCCCCCTGTGGGACCAGTCTCCCTTACATACGGCCCCTGCTGCTCCGATCTGTTCTGCCACGCAGAAGGATTTTCCCATACAGAATCCTTTCTCATGGAATAACCGCAGCTTCTGCACACGCCGTCCTGCATCAATGCCCCGCATCTGGGGCAGAATCCATACCCTTCCTGTCCACTCATCGTCTTTCTCCCAAAATTATGTTATTTTCTCCGGCTTTCAATCCGGCTCTTCCACGTCTACGGTCACCGTCCAGTAGCTCTCGCATGCCTGTATGGAGCTGACCGTTCCTTCCGGATTCCGAAGTCTTTTCCTGGTGTTGTTCGACATGGCCACGGCTTCCCGGATCGTATAGTAGTACATAATCCCTGCCATGGTGCTGGATGTATCCTCCTTGAGCTGTACCGTATCACCTTCCTGTATTAGCCCAGCCCGCTCCATGCGAAATTCCATCTTTCTGACCGTCATACGCCACTCCTAAAAATTCCTCCAGACAGAGTCCCTGTTCTGTCATCAGTTTTGCCGCCGGAATTCCCACATAGCGCAGATGCCAGGGTTCCGAGATGATGCCCGTGATACCGGATTTCCCGGACGGATACCGGATCACATAGCCGTACTCCCACGCATGTTCTTCCACCCAGCGGTACTCCTTCGTCTCCCTGATCCCTTCATCCAGCTTCCGATAGCTTCCGGTCACAAAGTCCACCGTCAGGCCCAGCTGATGCTCGCTGGTACCCGGCACCGCCACTACCTTTCCTGCTTCCTCCACTGCCCTTGTATGAACCTTTCCTTCCTTTTCCAGGCGCTCAATCTTATTTTTAAAAAGGCTCACCTGCTTCAGATACGTCCGGTAAGAAGATGTGATATTAATATACATCCCTTCTTTTTTCGCGTCCTCCACCATCCGGGTGATGGCGTCCGCAGAGCGCTCCTCCAGCTCATGTCCGCCGCCGATGCTCACCAGATCCAGATCCAGCTCGTCTCTCAGTATATAGTCCTTGTTCAGAAGGCTTAAATATCCGTTGATGATCGCGTCCTGCACCTCTGCATCCAGAGAATTTTCAATGTCCTTTTTCACCTGCTCCGTCAGGATCTCTTCTTTCCTGGTCGAACGCCTGGGCGCCGGAGCCGTATACGACGGCTGCGGCTGCTGTGCGTCCGCTGCTGCGGGATCTGCGCCCGCCTGGGCCGCCGCTTCCGCCGCTGCCTGGGCCGCCGCCGCTTCTGCCGCCGCCTGGGCTTCCGCTGCCGCCTGCGCCGCCGCTGCCTCTGCCGCCGCCTGCGCTTCCGCTGCCGCCTGCGCCGCCGCTGCTTCTGCCGCCGCCTGCGCTTCCGCTGCCGCCTGCGCCGCCGCTGCTTCTGCCGCCGCCTGGGCCGCTGCCGCTTCCGCCGCTGCCTGCGCCTCTGCGGCTGCCTGGGCTGCTGCCGCTTCCGCCGCTGCCTGCGCCTCGATGGCCGCCGGATCAGCAGCCTTTGTATATAACGTGTCCATTCCAACAGTCAGCGCCGCTGTCAAAAGCAGCGCTGCACGGATCATTCTCCTGTTCTTCCTCATCTTTCTCCTGAAATCCCTGCCTTTTGTACCTTACTCTCTTAACGACCTCTATCATAACACAAACTGTCCCGCAATGCACCCGTTGTCTTTCATATTTTAAAAAATTTAAGATTCTGCGCGGACGGTCAGCAGCAGATCACGCCGCCCCTTCCTCCAAGGCAGCACAGGCTGCACAGATTATACATGATGCAGATCCTGCAGCACACATCATTTCCCGCCATGGGCATTCCTCCGTAAGGCGTGCTCATCTGATCATACCAGCTTCCGCCGCCTTCCAGCTGACGCAGCAGAAGTTCGTACTCCAGACGTCCGGGCTCCAGTTCCACCGCCCGTCTGGCATGCTGAAGCGCCGCTACGTTGTTGCCGATCCCATGATTGGCGATGGCGCTCACATAATACCAGCCCGCATCTTTCCGGCCGATGCCCGACAGGACGTTCAGCGCCTCCCGGTAGCTGCCCGCCCTTGCATAGTTCATGGCCGCGTTCAGATAGCGGGTATCGTCATCCTCCTGACCGGAAGAGGCCCTCTGCTCATATCCTCCAAACCCGCCGTAGCCGCCAAATCCGCCCTGCTCCTTTTCCTTCATGATCTGATCGTAAGCCGCCTGGACCTGCTTGAACCGCTCCTCCGCCTGTGCTGCATTGGGATTGTTCACATTGGCGTCCGGATGATATTTCCGGCTGAGCGTGCGGTACGCCTTCTTTATCTCCTCATCTGAGGCTCCCCGCGGAATCCCCAGAATCTCATATGGATCTCTTGTCATGGCTTCTCTTCCGTTTCCTTTCTTTTCCGGCGGACCTGCCCGTAACGGGTCCATACCCCCGCATACAGGATATTGCGCAGGATCTGGACATCCTCCAGGATCGGCAGCACCTCAAAGGCCCTTGCCGCCTCCGCGATCATCATCTTCAGGATCGTTTCGCAGTCCTCTTCAAAATGGTCCGTCTGATACAGCTTCGCAAAAGGATTGTAACGGCCCTTCTTCAGATCTTCCTCCACATCCACATAAGCATCCATCAGATAGATGAATTTCCCGAAGAAAAAACCCATCCGCCGCAGTCTCTGTTCCCACTCGTCTTCCTGATATACGAACAGTTCCGCCATGATCTGTCCGAAAAGCCCGGCAGTCTGGTCCATGTTGTACCGTTTTTTCCGTTCATACGCCCGCAGTTTCAAAAGCAGCCTTCCGGTCTTCGACACCTTTACCCCGTACTGATGTTTCAGTTTCTTCATTCTTCCTTTCAGCAGGCGCGCATACAGAAGCCCGGACAATCTCCGCTCATCCTCCCAGTCGTCCAGACATTTATAGTAAGTCAGGATCACATTCATGTCCGCCGCATAATCATAGTACGGATTTTCCCGGTATGGATGCCGGTGCAGAGGATGCGCCGCACATCTTTGGATACCGTTCCTGGTCTCCGGCTCATACAGCCCGGTCAGCAAAAGGGCGAGAAACGTCATATCAAAGCTGAGCGTCATCTGTCCCAGCCTGCCATGGCGCCGTTTCAGGCTCCTGCACAGCCCGCAGTAAGCCGCCTGATAGGCCTCATACTCTCTGACCTTCAGCTCCGGCTTATGGATGGCAATATATCCAAACATCGCTCAGCTCCTTCTCTGAAATTCATGACGGCACTTCGGACAGCGCACCATGATCTTTCCTTTTCCTTTCGGAATCCGGATCTTCTGCCTGCATTTGGGGCACACATAGATGTGATGGTACTTCCGTTCCTCCCGAAGCTTTTTCTGCTGCTCAAACCAGTACCGGAACTTTGCCGTCCGCTCCAGATACCTCTGATTTTCCGCAAAGCGCGCCGCATGGTTTCTGGAAAAAATGCGGAAATACCCGTAAAACAGCAGAAGCCACGCCAGCGCCCCAAACAACCGGCTGCGAAACACCACATTCAGAAGCAGGCAGACCGCCATGGCGCCCAGTAAAAAACGGGAGAAGGCATCCTGTCCATACCTTCCCTGCATAAAACGGTAAAATCGGTCTCTCATACTGCAGTATCCTTTCTACGCCTTCAGCGTCCGGTATCTCTTCTCCAGTATTTCTTCCAGCTCTTCCCCCGGTTCAAAACAGATCACATGCGGCCCTTTTTCCGTCCCGACCTTCATGACGCAGCAGTCCCGTCCTTCCACATGGGAAGAAAAATCCCGTGTGATCTTTCCCAGCCTGACCGCGTCCTCTTTCTTTCCCACCCGGTAGCCCAGTACGTTTTTCATCTCACACTGGAATTTCGTCTTCCTGCGGGTCTTCTGATAGATGGCAGCGATCTCCAGAGAACCATCCAGGAAGATTGTCTCATATTCCATATCGCTGGCCTGCCATGCCAGATAGCAGCCGATGCCGCCCGCCACCGTCAGGACCACAAATACCCAGTACACCATCAGCGCCAGGACCAGAGAGACTGCCGTCACTCCGATCACTGCCACCTGCTTTGCCCTCATCTCTTTCGTCTGCCGCACCGCGACCGCATACTCACTGTAACTGTAGTTCTCGTTCATGTCTTTCGTCTCCTTCCACTGCCCGCTCTGATGCCGTATATCCCGGCGTCCGCTCCGTTTCCTGTTCTACACAAAAACCCGGGGCAGTCCCATGTCCCGGGTATGTGTCTTACATGATTTCCCTGATCCAGCCTTCCGGCGCCTTGATCCGGCCCATCTGGATGCCGGTCAGCGTGTCGTACAGCTTCCTGGTCACCGGTCCCATATCCTCCATGCCGCTGGGCAGGCAGATCTCTTCCCCATGGTCCACGATCCTGCCCACCGGAGAGATGACCGCGGCAGTACCGCACAGTCCGCATTCCGCGAAATCCTTCAGCTCATCCTTTCTGACCGGTCTTTCTTCCACTTCCATCCCCAGATAGTCCTTTGCCACCACCATCAGCGAACGTCTGGTGACCGAAGGAAGGATACTGTTCGATTTCGGAGTTACAAATTTCCCGTCTCTGGTAATGAACATGAAGTTGGCGCCGCCGGTCTCCTCCACATAAGTCCTGGTTCCCGGATCAAGGTACAGATTTTCATCATAACCCTTCTCATGGGCATCCACGATATTGTAAAGGCTCATGGCATAGTTCAGGCCCGCCTTGATATCGCCGGTTCCGTGAGGCGCTGCACGGTCCACATCGGATACGCGGATCGTGATCGGCTTTACGCCTCCTTTAAAATACGGCCCCACCGGTGTGGTGAAGATCCGGAACTGATATTCGCCGGCCGGCTTTACGCCGATCACGGAATCAATACCGAACATAAACGGCCGGATATACAATGTGGCTCCGCTTCCGTAGGGCGGCACATAGGCTGCGTTCGCCTTTACCGTCTCCACGACCGCTTCCACAAAACGATCCTCCGGAAATACCGGCATCTGCAGCCTTCTTGCGGAATCCGCCATGCGCTTTGCATTCAGGTCCGGGCGGAAAGTCACGATCCTCCCGTCCTCTGTGGTATACGCCTTGATCCCTTCAAAACAGGTCTGGGCGTACTGAAGCACGCATGCACACTCGCTCATGACGATGTTGGGATCATCGCTCATGGTCCCTTCATCCCATGCCCCGTTTTTATAATTGGCCACATATCTCTTGTCCGTCGGCATATAAGCGAACCCGAGACTGCCCCAGTCTATGTTCTTTTTTTCCATCACGCTTACTTCCTTTCCTGTGTACGACTTGTCTTTTTCCATCATACTCCGTTCTGAAATGAGTGTCAAGATTCGGATTCTTTTTATCCGTCTTTTGACTCAATCAGTATAAGGATGCCGCTTTCCACCGTGATTTCTGCCTGCTCTTCCGAGACCTCATTGGAAACACCGAAGCTGCCGGTTCCAAGCACCGTGAAATGATGCCGGTCCAGAGGATATTTCGCTCCCCGGACCGTCACCCCGTATACGTCCGTAGTCAGGGGGATCAGGGAAAAACAGGTGCCGTACTGGCTGTCCCTTCGGATCACATGCCGCCCCCCGATCAGCTGGATCCGGTTGCAGCCGTCCAGCATCCGGCAGGAAACGCCCCGCGCAAACGGGAAATACAACGTCTGTATATTTCCCAGCACATGGTCCAGCCTGGTACCGGTGCCCCCCAGGATCGTAATGTCCGTGCTGCCAAGTTCCATGGCCAGTTCCACCGCAATCTGGGTATCGGTGGCGTCCTTCACCGGATTGTACTGTCTGATCTCGATATCCGTACAGGCCCTGTACCACTGGAGGATCTCCGGGTCCAGCGTGTCAAAGTCGCCCACGATCCGGTCCGGGCGGATGCCGTGCTCCCTGCAGAACGCCGCTCCGGCGTCCACGCCGATCACATGGTCAAAGGGTTCCTGCATAAGTTCGAGGGCAAGCCCGACTTCGATGCTGCCCCCGCTGATAATCAATGTATTCATGCTTCCATAACCTTCCGGAAATCCCGGACATTCTGTTCGATATCTCCCGCGAAGATGGCGGAGCCCGCCACGATGACGTTCGCTCCGGCATCCAGTACCATCTGAAGGTTGTCTTTTTTGATTCCTCCGTCCACTTCGATATCCGTCTGAAGCCCCCGCTCTTCCAGCATGCGGCGAAGCTCCTGTATCTTTGCCGTAGAGGACGGAATATAGGACTGCCCTCCAAAGCCCGGCTCCACGGTCATGAGAAGGATCATGTCCACCTGGTCCAGCACATCTGCCAGCACCTGATTGGGCGTATTGGGCTTGATGGTCACTCCTGCTTTGATCCCACGGTCCCTGATCCGCTGAAGCGTTCCCTTCAGATCCCCGCACGCCTCATAATGGATGGTGATGATATCCGCGCCGCAGTCCGCAAACTCGTCGATATACCGTTCCGGCTTCTCGATCATCAGGTGCACGTCCAGCACCATATCCGTGATCTTCCGCACGGACCGGAGCACCGGCATCCCAAAAGAAATGCTCGGAACGAACAGGCCGTCCATGACGTCGTAGTGCAGATACTGCGCTCCCGCGTTCTGCGCGTGCCGGATATCCTCCCCCAGATGGGCAAAATCCGCAGACAATATGGATGGGGACAGATAGTTCTTCATTTACATGTACCTCCTCTTTTCTTTTTCCTGCAGTTCCCTGTAAAGCTGCAGATAGCTGTCATACCTTTCCCGGCTGATCCTTCCCGCCTGCACGGCCTCCTTCACCGCGCAGCCCGGTTCCATGGAATGGACGCAGCCCTGAAAGCGGCAGCCTCCCTCGTACGGATCAAATTCGTGAAAACTGTATCGAAGTTCTTCCTTTTCCATGCCCTCGGGCTCCAGAGAACTGAAGCCGGGCGTATCAAAGATATAGCTGTCCGCTTCGATCCGGAACAGTTCGCTGTGTCTCGTCGTATGTTTTCCCCGATCGATCTTTTCGCTGATATTGCCTGTCTCCATACGGGCGTCCGGAACGATCCGGTTAATCAGAGTGGATTTGCCCACTCCCGAAGGGCCCGCCACCGTTGTGGTATGTCCCCGGAGCAGATCCCTCAATTCCCCGACCCCGGCCCCTTCCCGCGCGCTGGTAAAGAGAACCCGGCTCCCGCAGTCCCGGTAGATGCTGCCCAGGGCCGCCAGCTCCGGCTCCGACGCCTCGTCCATTTTGTTAAAACAGATCATGGTGGGGATGGACTGCCGGTCCATCATCAGGAGAAAACGGTCCAGCAAAGACAGGTTCGGCTTCGGGCGGGTTGCCGCAAAGATGACCAGCGCCTGATCCACGTTGGCGACCGCCGGGCGGACCAGCTCTGTGACCCGCGGCAGGATCTCCAGGATATTTCCTTCCCGGTCATTCTCATCCACCACTTCGATCTCCACCTGATCGCCCACCAGAGGCTTCAGCTTCCGGTTCCGGAAGATCCCCCTGGCCCTGCATTCATACAGGCCGAACCCTTCTGCATACACATAATAAAATCCCGCGATTCCTTTTACGATCCTTCCCTGCATCTGAAAACCGCCTAATTGCCCGACGCGGGGCCCGTGCTGACATAGATCGTGACCGTCCCTTCCGGGTCCACCGTTTTCGACGGCTCATAGCGGGTTACGAAGCCCTGGCCTACGGAATCGCTGTTCTCGGACCCTTCGTTAATCCTGCCTTCAAATCCTGCGTCCTCCAGCTTCTCCGCCGCCTCCTCAAAGGTCATGCCGACGCTGACCGACGGGATATTCACCTGTTTGCGTCCCCGGCTTACCGAAATCGTCACCGTGCTTCCGGGAGCCGCAAAACTGCCCCTGTCCGGACTCGTGCTGACCACCAGCCCCGCACGCATCTCATCCGTATAGACGTCCTTCACCGCCACCTGGAAGCCCGCGGCCTGCAGTTCTCCCGCAGCCCGGCTTTCCTCATGGCCGATGACATCCGTCACCTTCACGTTTGCCGGACCCTTGCTGAGCACCAGATTCACCGCAGTCCCTTTCTTCGCGCTGGTGTTGCCGGCAGGCGCCTGGGAGATCACCTTCCCGCTCTCCACCGTATCGCTGTTCGCCTCCGTCACCGTTCCGGCCTTCAGCCCTGCCGCCTCCAGCGCGCTTCTGGCGCCGGCTTCGGTCTGTCCCTCCACTTTGGGAACGGTCACTTCCTCCACCTTCTCCTGAGGCTTCTCCGTCTCGGAAGGCGTCGTCGTATTGGCCGCGCCGGAACCGGAACCGGCCACCACCGCTTCCACGGTACTGCCCACCGGCGTCCGCTCTCCGACTTTAATGTTCTGTCTTATGATCTGTCCGGCCGCATACTGCGTGGAGCTCTCGCTCCCTGTGATCGTAAGCTTCAGGCCCAGGCTGCTCAGCTCTGTCTTTGCCTCGGTCGACGTCTTTCCAAGCAGATCCGGCATGACTACCGTATTGACGCCGTCATCCGGTTCCTCCTCCGGCTCTCTGTCATCCTCCTGTCCGACCCCCGGCCTGGTATCCTCTTCCGGCTCCTCTTCCTTTCCAAGCCCCAGCATCCGGGAGATGAGGGAGAGCATGACGATCACAATGACCACCGCAAGCGCCACTCCGACGACGGTCATGATCCGCTCCACGGCGGGGCTTAATTCCTCGTCTTCTTCCTCGTCGTCCTCGTCCTCCTCTTCTTCGTCTTCCTCTTCTTCCTCCCGCTGGATTCTTCTGGAGGCCTTGACTCTGGACGTGGTATCCCGTTTCATGACAGTAGTCTTTGCCTGGGAATCCAGGTCCACCATCTGTACAAAATCTCCCTCCGGGTCCATCAGGGACTGTTTCAGGTCCGCAAGCAGGTCGCCGATATCCTGGTATCTCCGGTCCGGGCTTTTCTCCATACATTTCCGGATGATCTGCTCCAGGCTGTACGGAACCTCGCTGTTGTAGGTAGTCGGCGCCACCATCTGCTCCTGCAGGTGCTTCACCGCCACCGTCACCGCCGTATCCCCGTCAAAGGGCACGCGTCCGGTCACCATCTCATAAAGCACCACGCCCAGAGAATAGATGTCGCTCCGGTGATCCACATATCCGCCCCTTGCCTGCTCCGGAGACGCGTAATGCACCGATCCCATGGCCGTGGAGGTAGTAGTCTGAGACGTGGTCGCCTTTGCGATGCCGAAATCCGTGACCTTCACCTTCCCTTCCCGGGAGATGATGATGTTCTGGGGCTTGATGTCCCGGTGGACGATCTGGTTATTGTGCGCCACCTCCAGCCCCGCGGATACCTGTATGGCGATACTGGTGGCCTCCTTGATCGTCAGCCTTCCCTTTCGCTCGATATAGTTTTTCAGGGTGATTCCTTCCACCAGTTCCATGACGATATAGTAGATCCCCCGCTCGTCGCCCACATCGTAGACGTTGACAATATTCGGATGGGCAAGCGCCGCCGCCGCCTGCGCCTCCTCCTTGAATTTTTTGATAAAGCCTCCGTTTTCGCGGAACTCTTCTTTTAATACCTTGACTGCGACAAAGCGGTTAAGCTTATGGTCTCTGCCTTTGAATACTTCTGCCATGCCGCCGACCCCGACTTTTTCCAGGATCTCGTAGCGGTCCCCCACGATCATTCCCACTTTTATCATAATCTTACCTCTCCGTCATCCTATTTCCACCAGTACTACTGCTATGTTATCCGTCCCGCCGTTCCTGTTCGCTTCCAGGATCAGCCTCCCGCCGATATCCTGAAGCGGCTGATCCTTCTGAATCAGCCGGCAGAGTTCCGTATCCTCCACCATATTGCTGAGACCGTCGGAGCAGAGAAGATACCGGTTCCCCCGGTCTGCGTGAAACGGAAACAGGTCGATCTCCGCCTCTTCCTGAATTCCCAGAGCCCTTGTAATGATGTTTTTATCCGGATGTCTCCTGGCTTCCTGGGGACTTAGTTCTCCCTTCCGCACCAGCTCCGCCACCAGAGAATGATCCTGCGAAATCTGCCGGATCCCGTCCGGCGTCACCTCATACAGTCGGCTGTCCCCGATGTTCACAGCCAGAGCCTCATATCCGCACACGCAGAGCGCTACCAGCGTCGTGCCCATTCCATAATAATCTTCTCTTTCACACGATTTTTCATACAGCCGGTAATTGGCATACCGGATCGCCTTCTGCAGGATCAGCGCCGGCCTTACATCCGTGCACCTTCTGACTGCCTCCACAAACTTCTGAACCCCGTATGAGGAGGCAAGATCTCCCGCCCTGTGGCCTCCCATCCCGTCCGCAACCACGTAGAGATTCGGAAGATTTCCCACCGGCTGGTCGGAAGCGTATACGTAATCCTGATTCACTTTTCTCCTGCGTCCAATGTCCGTCATGGCAACCGATGTCTGCATTCCTCTTCACCTCTCTTGATCCATATAGCTTCTGCGGAGCTGCCCGCAGGCGCCGTCGATATCGCGGCCCAGTTCTCTTCTTATACTAACATTTATTCCTGATTTTTCAAGTTTATTTTTGAAATCCACGACTTTGCGGCGTTCGGTCTGCACATAATCCCGCTCCTTGATGGGATTCACGGGAATCAGGTTGATGTGGCAGTTCAGAGGCTTTACCAGCCGGATCAGCTCTGCGGCGTCCTCATCGGTATCGTTTATCCCGCCCACCAGACTGTATTCGAATGTGATGCGGCGTCCGGTCTTTTCAAAATAATAACGGCACGCGTCGATCACCCCGGCCAGTTCATACTGGTTCGCCACCGGCATCAGGCTTTTTCGTTTCTCCTGGCTGGAAGCGTGAAGAGACAGGGCCAGGGTGATCTGGAGCGTTTCCTCCGCCAGCTGCCGGATCCGCGGAACGATCCCGCAGGTGGATACCGTCACGTTTCTCTGGCTGATATGCAGGCCGCCCTCACCGGTCAGAAGCCGGAGGAACCGAAGCAGCGCGTCATAATTGTCCAGCGGTTCCCCGGTCCCCATGACCACCACGTTGTGGACCCGTTCCCCGGACCACTTCTGTATCTGGTAGATCTGATCCAGCATCTCCGAGGGCCGAAGCCCCCGCTCCAGCCCGCCCAGGGTAGAAGCGCAGAACCGGCAGCCCATCCGGCACCCCACCTGGGAGGAGATACAGACCGAGTTGCCGTGATGATATTTCATCAGCACGCTTTCGATCACATGCCCGTCCGGCAGGCGGAACAAAAACTTGCATGTCCCGTCCTGTTTGGACTGCTGTACCTGTACCGTCTCCAGACGGACCAGTTCGTATTCCTCCTTCAGCCGTTCTCTCAGCGATTTCGGTAGGCTGCTCATCTCGTCAAATTCATCTGCCAGCTTCTCATGAAGCCACTGGTAGATCTGTCCTGCCCGGAATTTTTTGTCCCCCAGCCGTTCCATCTCCGCCTGGAGCTCCGGAAGGGTCAGGGATTTGATATCAGTCATGTATCTTTCTCTCCATTTTCGCCACATAGAATCCGTCACACGAATCCACACCCGGGAGCATCTGCATCTGTTCCTTCAAAAAAAACGGATACCGCGCAAGAAACCACCGGACATTTCCTTCATTTTCCTCTCTGTGCACCGTACAGGTACTGTACAGCAGCGTTCCGCCCGGCTTCACATACTGCCATACCGTGCCCAGGATGCGCCGCTGAAGCGCCGTCAGTTCCTCCTGCTGCTCCCTGCTCATCCGGTATTTCAGATCCCGCTTTCTGCCAAGGACTCCCAGGCCGGAACAGGGCAGATCCGCAAGCACCACATCCGCCCGCTCTATGGAACGCTCATCCGGTACCGTGGCGTCCATCCGGACCGCCCGGATGTTCCCGGCGCCGGACCGTCGGATGTTTTCCTCAATGAGGCCCACCTTGTAATCGGTCAGATCCCGGGCCTCCACCATGCCGCTGCCCTTCATCAGCTCCGCAAGGTGCAGGCTCTTGCCCCCCGGCGCCGCGCACACATCAATGCAGTAATCTCCGGGTTTCGGATCTGCCATCAGGGCAGCACGCATGGAGCTTACATCCTGTATGTAGAAAAGCCCCTCCCGGAAGGACGGAAGCGCCCGCAGATGGTCGTAGCCGGAGATCGTAAGCGCGCAGTCCACTCCGTCCGCCTCCCGGACCTGCACGCCCTCTGACCGGAGCCGCTCCATCAGCTGTTTCTTTTCTATCCGCTGCAGGTTTACCCGGATGGACAAAGGCCGCTCCTCATACTGGCTCTGCATCATTCGCAGAGCTGTCTCTTCCCCGTATTCCTCCGTCCACTGGTCTACAATCCACTGAGGCAGGGAATACTCCACCGACCGGCTCTCCGGCCGGATCTGGTCCTTCTCCCTGGCAATGGTGCGCAGCACGCCGTTTACAAAACCTTTCAGGCTGCCGAAGCCTTTCCTCTGCGCAAGCTTTACCGCCTCGTTGCATACGGCGGCATCCGGGATCCGGTCCATATACCGGAGCTGATAGACGGACATCCGGAGGATATTCTGTATCACCGGCTTCATCTTATTCATCGGCGTTCTGGAATAACGCCCGATGATATCGTCCATCTCCAGCATCCGTTCCACGGTCCCTTCCGTCAGCCGGGTCAGAAACGCCCGGTCCTGTTTGTCAAGATACTGGTGCTTTTCCAGCGCTCCGCCAAGCGCTGTATGGCTGAACGACCTGCCGGAGGTGATCTCCAGCAGAAGCTCCAGCGCCAGCGCCCGGACATTCACTCTTTGATCAGTCACGTCTTCTGCCTCCGAACAACAGCGCCAGCCGGAGCAGGGACAGAATGGAAGCCGCCGCTGCCGCCACATAGGTCATGGCTGCCGCTGACAGTACCTTTTTCGTGGACTGAAGCTCGGTATCCGACAGCATATGCGTATTTCCCAGAATATCCACCGCCCTTGCGGAGGCGTTGAACTCCACCGGAAGGGTGATCAGCTGAAAGAGCGTCCCGCAGGCGAAGCATAAAAGCCCCACCTGGATGAGCGTGCCTGAACTGCCAAGGACAAGCCCCAGCAGGATGATCGGAATCGCAGCCTTTGTGCCGATATTGGCCACCGGTACAAAAGCGCCGCGGATCTGTAAAGGCACATATCCCTGGTCATGCTGGATGGCGTGGCCGCACTCATGGGCCGCCACACCCACGGCCGCCACCGATGCAGACCCGTAGACCGCATCCGACAGCCGGAGCACCTTCCCTCTGGGATCATAGTGATCCGTCAGATTCCCGCTGATGTGCTCGATCCGCACGTCATAGATACCCGCCCCGTTCAGGATCCTGCGGGCCGCCTCCGCGCCTGTCAGGCCGGACAGGCTTCTGACCTGCGCGTATTTTTTGTAGGTGCTGTTGACCCGCATGGACGCCCACATGGACAAAAGCGCGCCGATCAATACCAGTATATAAGTCGCATCATAAAAAAACATAAGAAAAACCTCCTAGTCTTCCTGTCCCAGAACCGTGCCCGGCACAACGGCAAAGCCTCTCAGAAACGCTTCCGTCTCCATCCGCTTTCTGCCTTCCAGCTGGAGCTCCCTGATTGCCAGAAGCCCGTCGCCGGTCTGTATGAGCAGCGAATCCTTCGTTACCTCAAGTATCTCACCGCATGCACCCTTTGATGCATCCCCATGGACAACTTCTCCCCTCCAGAGCTTCAGTGTCTTTCCTCCAAGCGCCGTATACGCGCACGGCCACGGATTCAGGCCGCGGATCATCCGCTCGATGGACACGGCGCTCTTTGTCCAGTCGATCCTGCCGGAAGCCCTGGTCAGCATGGCCGCATAATCCGTCGTGGAATCGCCCTGCGCCTCCGGCACCACCGTTCCCGCTTCCAGCTGCCGCAGAGTCTCCACGCAGAGCTCCGCCCCGGCTTTCGAAAGCTTCTCAAAGAGGCTTCCTCCGGTCTCGTCCGCCTCCAGAGGCACCACGGCCTTCAGAAGCATGTCGCCGGTGTCCAGCCCTTCGTCCATCTGCATGGTCGTCACTCCGGACTCCTTCTCTCCGTTGATGACCGCCCACTGGATCGGCGCCGCTCCCCGGTACGCAGGAAGCAGAGAGCCATGGACATTGATACATCCATATTTTTTCATCTCCAGAATGCTTTTTGGAATCAGCTGGCCAAACGCCACGACCACCATCACGTCCGCCTCCACCGTCTCCAGAAAGCGGACGGATTCCCCGTCCCGGATCCGTTTCGGCTGGTATACCGGCAGCCCATGGGCCAGAGCCGCCTCCTTCACCGGCGGATACTGCATGGCATGTCCTCTGCCCTTCGGCCTGTCCGGCTGAGTCACCACCATGGAAATCCGGTGTCCCGCCCCGATCAGGGCTTCCAGCGTCCCCACCGCAAAATCCGGCGTCCCCATAAAGATTACATTCATATAAAATCTATTCCTCCTCGTCTTCCTCCGGCACCACATCATGGAGCGGCCCTTCTACAATATCAATGTAGAGTTTTCCGTCCAGATGCTCGCACTCGTGGCAGATGGCCCGCGCCAGAAGCTCCGTGCCGTCCAGTTCGTAGTATTCTCCTTCTTCGTCCATAAAACGGACCGTCACTTCGTTGGGACGCGTCACCTGGCCTGCCTTTCCCGGAACGCTTAAACATCCCTCGTCTCCCGTCTGGCTGCCCTCCTCCCGGATGATCTGCGGGTTCACCATCACCAGCGGGCCGTCGCCCACATCGATGACCACGATCCGCCTTAAGATTCCCACCTGGGGAGCCGCCAGCCCAACGCCGTCCTTATCGTACATGGTTTCCAGCATGTCGTCGATCAATTCCCGGATCTTCGGGGTGACCTCCTTTACTTCTCTGCTTTTTTTACGGAGAATCGGATCTCCTTCCAGTCTAAGGTTACGAATTGCCATAATTTCCTCCTAATATGCATTTAATGGGTTATAATCAAACTGCAGGTAGATCTTCTGCCATACAGTCTCCTGTTCCAGCACCTGTTCAATCTGTTTTCTGGCGCCAAGCAGCGCCGCCTCCTCTGTATGCTTCAGATAGATGACCGCCCGGTACATATCACTCTTTCTGGAGAGCGCCGCGGCAGCCGGGCCGATCACCGTCAGGCCCGCCACGCGGAAACGGCGGATGATGTCTCCCAGACGTTCCGCCTGCTCCAGAAGGAACGCCTCCTCGGGGCCGGACAAATAGATGCCCAGCAGAAACGCCGCCGGCGGATATCCAAGCATCCGGCGGTACAGGATCTCCTGGCTGTAAAATCCCTCATAATCCTGCCTGGCAGCCGTCTGAATGCTGTAATGGTCCGGCACATACGTCTGGATCACGGCTTCTCCCGCCTTGTCGCCCCTCCCGGCCCTTCCCACCGCCTGCGTCAGAAGCTGAAAGGTGCGCTCGGACGCCCGGTAATCCGACGCGTACAGGGAGATGTCCGCCGCCAGCACTCCGACAAGCGTCACATTGGGGAAATCATGTCCCTTGACGATCATCTGCGTGCCCACCAGCACATCCGCCTCGCCCTTTCCAAAAGCTGTCAGAATCTGTTCATAGCTTTCCTTCGTCCGGGTCGTATCGTAATCCATCCGAAGTACCCGGGCCTGCGGGAAATGTTTTTTCACTTCCCGTTCGATCTGCTGGGTACCCGCCCGAAACCCGCTGATGTAGCGGGAGCCGCAGGAGGGGCACAGAGAAGGCATGGCGGTCTCATATCCGCAGTAATGGCATCTGAGCCTTCCGTCGCTGTGCAGGGAGAGCGTCACGTCGCAGTGGGGACAGCGGATGGCCGTACCGCAGGAACGGCAGGACACAAACCCTGAAAGCCCCCGCCGGTTTAAAAACAACATGGTCTGCTGCCCGTTCTGCAGCCGTTCCTCCATGGCCGCCTTCAGCCTCCGGCTGAAAATCCCGCGGTTTCCTTCCTTTAATTCCACGCGCAGGTCAACGATACAGACCCGTGGAAGCTTCGCATCCCCGAATCTTCCGGACAGACGGCACAATCCGTACTGCCCCGACCTGGCCCTGTCATAGCTGTCCACCGACGGCGTGGCGCTTCCCAGGATCACCGACGCGCCGCACAGCTTTGCCCGGAAACGCGCCGCATCCCGGGCATGGTAGCGGGGCACCGTCTCACTTTTATAGGAGCCCTCATGCTCCTCGTCCATGATAATGAAACCGATCCTGGAAAACGGCGCAAAAAGCGCGGATCTGGGGCCGATCATCACATCGATCTCCCCGTTTTCCGCCCGCTGGTACTGGTCATACCGTTCCCCGTCCGAAAGTCTGGAGTGCATGACCGATACCCGTTCCCCGAACCGCTCATAAAACCGCATGACCGTCTGAAAGGTCAGTGCAATCTCCGGAATCAGCACGATCGCCTGCTTCCCTTCCCGGATCACCCGGGCGATCAGTTCCATATAGACTTCCGTTTTGCCGCTGCCGGTCACTCCGTGAAGCAGATACGTCTTCCGGATTCCTTCTGCATAATCCTTCCAGATTTCCTCCACCGCCGCGGTCTGCTCCCGGTTCAGTAACATCTCTCTTTTTTTCTGTGTAAAATGGCCCTCAAAAGGATTCCGGTACAGGGTCTTCGTCTCGACCCGCAGGACGTTTTCCCGCTCCAGCCCGTGGATGACGGCAGCGGACAGGTTCAGCTCCCTGAGGGCCCTCTGCTGGTCCAGCGGCCCATATCGAAGCAGGGCATCCAGAAGCCTCGCTTTTGCCTGCCAGTGCTTCCTCTCATATTCCTTTAAAAGCTTCCGTCCCTCTTCTTCCGAAAGATTGCAGGTCAGCGTCCGGCTCAGCTTCTGCCTGGTCCGCTGCCTGACAGGAAGAACCGTCTTCAGCGCCTGATTCATGGTGGAGCCGCACGTCTCGCGCATCCACGCGGCAAGCGCGATGAGCTGTTCTTCCGCCTTCACGCTCCCTTCCACAATCCCGTGGATCTCCTTGATCTTCTCCGGCGGATAGTCCGGACTGGCGGCAAATCCCACCACGCACGCCTTTCGCAGGCGGTTACCCGCGCCGAACGGGACTTCCGCCTGCATCCCCACTTCCAGCCGCTCCTCCAGCGCCTCCGGAACCCGGTACTGAAAGATCCGGTCCACTTTCTCATGGGAAATATCCACGATGACATTCGCATATTTCATGCCTTTATTTCAGCTCCTCCAGCACCTCCCGAATCAGATCTCTCTCATCCATGGGGTACTTTCTTCCTTTGATCTCCTGATAATCCTCGTGCCCTTTCCCGGCCAGCACGATCACATCGCCCTTCTGTCCGTGCTCGATCACATAACGGATCGCTTCCTTCCGGTCGCTGATCTCCACATAGGCGCCGTCGGTCCTCGCCATGCCGGCCTTAATATCGTCGATGATTGCCTGCGGTTCCTCAAAACGGGGATTGTCGGAGGTGATGACGGTCAGGTCCGCCAGGCGGCCGGACACCTCTCCCATCTCGTAGCGGCGCAGTTTCGACCGGTTGCCTCCGCATCCAAACACGCAGACCAGGCGCTTCGGATGATATTCCTTCAGCGTCAGCAGCAGGCTCTCCAGGCTCATGGCATTGTGGGCGTAATCGATCATGAGGATAAAGTCCTCCGATACTTTTATCATCTCAATACGGCCTTTGGTCTTTACCACCTTCAGCGCTTCCTTCAGGTCCTCCTCAGACACGCTGAAATGTTCGCAGACCGCGATGGCCACCAGAGAATTGTACACACTGAACGTCCCCGGCACGTCGATCTCCACATCCATGTCAAGCTTTCCCGAGATATGATAGCGGACGCCCAGATATCCGGGCCTTCCGATCAGCTCCACCTGCGAAGCGCGGTAATCCGCCCGGTCGGAAAAACCGATCGTTTCCAGTGTACACGTATGCCCCTGCATTACCAGCTCAAAATGTCTGTCATCCATATTGGCGATCCCCATCCGGCACTGACGGAACAGCCGGCCCTTGCACTCCGCATATTCCTCAAAGCTGGCGTGCTCATTAGGCCCGATATGGTCCGGCGCCAGATTGGTAAAAATCCCGATCTCAAAGGGGATCCCCGCCGTCCGGTGCATCATAAGCCCCTGAGAGGAGACCTCCATCACACAGATCTGACAGCCGGCCTCCACCATCCGGGCAAAATACTCCTGTATCACATAGGACTCCGGCGTGGTATTATTCGCCGGAATATGCGTTTCTCCGATGATCGTCTCGATAGTTCCGATCAGCCCCACCCGGTATCCCGCATGCTCCAGAATCCCCTTCACCATGAAGGTGGTCGTGGTCTTGCCCTTGGTACCGGTGATGCCGATCACTTTCAGCTTCTCTGCCGGATGGTCAAAATACGCCGCCGACAGAAGGGCCAGCGCACAGCGGGTGTCCGCCACCTGCACGAGCGTCACGCCCTCAGGCACCTCCACCTTCCGCTCCGCCACGATCACGCGGGCGCCCTTTGCCGTAATCTCCTCCACATGTTCATGGCTGTCATACGCCGCTCCTTTGATGCAGACAAACATGCAGTCTTTTGTAACTTTCCTGGAATCATAGACAAGGGCGCTGATCTCACCCTCCGGTTTTCCTTTTATGATCTGATGGTCCAGGTTTTCCAATAAACCGGAAACTGCTTTCATGAAGGTCCTCCTTCTCACTTCTGACTGTTCTGCGATTGCTTTTTCAGTGTAGTATAACACATTTGCACGGCACTTGCAATTTTCCATTGGCAACATTATAATAGAGTCATAAATACGCTGTCCGGATACGGAAAACAAACCGTTCCCTGTACAAAACGGAGGACTTTTCGATTGAAAAAGAATACAGAAAAAACAAATGTCATGAGGCTGCTGGAGCAGAAGAAAATCCCCTGCATCAGCCACGACTATACGGATACCGGCGTTGTCAGCGGCGTGGAAGTCGCCGCTGTCCTGAACCAGAATCCGGCACAGGTGTACAAGACACTGGTGACCGTCGGCAGCTCCAACGCCAACTACGTCTTCTTGATTCCGGTACAGAAAGAACTGGACCTGAAAAAGGCGGCCAGGGCAGTGGGTGAAAAAAGCATCCGCATGGTCAAATCGAAGGAGCTTCTTCCGCTGACCGGATACGTGCACGGCGGCTGCTCCCCCATCGGGATGAAAAAAACGTTCCGGACGGTCCTGGACACGTCCGCGGCGGATCTCGACACCATCCTGTTCAGCGGCGGGCGGATCGGACATCAGGTGGAAGTCCCTTTTCGCGAACTGAAGAACATCCTGCGCTACGAGCTGGCGGATCTTGTGGAAACGCCGGAATAAAGAAAGGAGTGTTCCCATGGGAAGTTATCTGAATCCCGGAAGCAAAGGGTTTTACGAAAGCATCAATTCACCCATCTATGTAGATAAAACAGCATTGATCGAAAAGACGTCTTCAATGCAACAATGAAATGAGGAAAAAGACATGAACAAAAAGAAAATTGTCGTCGCACTTGGACACAAAGCGCTGGGAACCACCCTCCCGGAACAGAAAGACGCAGTCAGGGCCGCCGCCAAAGCCATTGCAGATCTGGCGGAAAACGACTGCCGGATTGTGATCTCCCACAGCAACGCACCGCAGGTGGGAATGATCCATACCGCCATGAATGAATTCGGAAAGCAGCATCCGGACTACACGTTCGCGCCCATGTCCGTCTGCTCCGCCATGAGCCAGGGTTACATCGGCTATGACCTGCAGAACGCCATACGGGAGGAGCTCTTAAGCCGGGGCATACACAAACCCGTCACCACGATCCTGACGCAGGTCATTGTAAACCCCTATGATGATTCTTTCTATAAACCGGTGAAGATCATCGGACGGGTAATGACCGAAGAAGAGGCGAAAGCCGAAGAAGAAAAAGGAAACCATGTGGTAAAGACCGACGCCGGCTACCGCCGGATCGTCTCCGCGCCGAAGCCGGAAGATATCGTGGAGATCGACGCCATCCGCACCCTGTCCGATGCCGGACACATCGTCATCGCCTGCGGAGGCGGAGGAATTCCGGTTCTGAAACAGGGCCGCCGGCTGAAAGGCGCCAGCGCCGTCATCGAAAAGGACCTGGCCAGCGGGAAGCTGGCGGAACTGCTGGACGCAGACATGCTCCTGCTCCTGACCGGAGAGAAACATCTGTACCTGAACTACGGAAAAGAGAACTGTGAACCGCTGACCCGGCTGTCCGCGGACCGGGCGCGCTCTTATATCGCAGAGGGACAGTTTGCGGAAGCTTCGGTGCTCCCCAAAGTCGTAGCCGCCGTTTCTTTCGTATCGGTAAAACCGGACGGCGTCGCCGTTATCGCGGATCTGGACGATGCGAAAGCCGCATTTCTGGAGCAGGCCGGCACGATCATCCGGCCGTAACCTGCAGCCCAAAGCCAGAACGTTTTTCCTATGTTTTGCTCTTCACAATTTCATATGCCGTATATTCATGGCCCGGACGGTATCCCAGTTTCCGGGCCAGTGATGCGGACCACGGATTCTGAGCATCCCAGCTCGGATACCATCCCCGTCTGCGGCATTCCAGAATCAGCTTCGCCCCGCAGACAAATGCCAGTCCCTGTCTCCTGTGATCCTCTCTGGTATCGATCTCAATCTCGATCCCTCCCCGGTAGCCGGAATACGAGGAAGCGCCGGAAACCGGCTCTCCGCCTTTCAGGATCACCGCTCCCAGTCCATACTTTTGATACACGGAATAGGTTTCATACTGCGAAACCCAGTCCCTGCACCACTTTATTTCCCTGCAGCGCCAGAACAGCTCCTCATCCATCATCCGCAGGGTGTATTCTTCCGGCAGTCCGTCCACGGCCGCCTGCAGAAACACTTGGTCAAATGCATCCGGCTCCTTTCGGAACGCATAGCGGACTACTTTTTCCGCCTGCGCTCCATAACACTCCTCGATCAGTTCTGCCCAGGCTCTGCTCCCGGGAACCATAATCAGAAACTCCTGCTGATCTGATCCGCAGAACATCAGTTCCCGGTTCGGTTTTCCTGCCAGAAAGCAGAAATCGCCGAGCAGCGCCGCGGCAGACACAGGCCTTTCCGGCCTGTCCGCGTACATGCGCCCCATCGCACCCTGCAGGCACGACCAGATCATGGTCTCCTGCCATCCTGCGAAGAGAGGCGCCGCTTTTTCTGTCTGTTTTAATCGGTAGACCATCTCTGACTCCCTGCATGATTCAAATCAAAGAGAACTTTCTCATAATCTTTTACATAGTACCGTATATTTTTGCGTCCTTTTTGAATAATGGTATGTCCCTCCGCTTCCAGCTTTGCTTTCTGTGCTTCAACACCGCCGGGATATTTTCCGTTCAGTTCTCCGTCTGCCTTCAGTGTTCTCCAGTAAGGCGTCTTATCGTCCGGGCGCTGATGGCTGGCCCATGCCGCGATCGAGACAAAGATCCCCGCTGTCACAGGCTCTGTAAAATCTGCACCGCTTCGTTCTGCAAAATATTCCCGTATTTTCCCAACCGTAATCACCTTACCGTAGGGAATGCGCTTCATCACCCTGTCGTAATCCATCGGCGGAGCAAAGTACATATTGCTTCCGCCATATTTCTCGATACTTTTCTGGTCCGTAATCGTCTGAAATTTCGGCATATCCTTACTGTCACGCAGCATGGCATTAAAATCTTTTTTATCTTCCTTTGCCATATCTTTCACCCTCTATCGTAAATTCCGCCTCTGCCCTCACTTCGCCCCAGCGTCTGGAAGAATTTTCCCTCACTTCGTTCCGCAAAATCCTTCCGGGACTTCTTTCGAACAGATGCTGTTTTTCATAAACCGCCTGACACTCCCCCGGCCCTGTAAATCTCTATCTTGTCATCCAGATTCTTCCGATATTCCTCCCACTTCCTCTGCTGCTCTTCCACAAAGCTCCGATGCCGAAGCAGCAGTTCCATGCGCTCCGGCATGGTCTGGTCACCTGCATACCGCAGATCTGAATAATACTTAATATCCCGAAGAAGCATCCCTGTGTCCTTCAGCCTCTTGATAAATTTCACCCATTCCACATCCGCTTCCCTGTAATCGCGCCTCCCGCCCGGGTCTCTCTCCACCCGGATCAGTCCTTTCTTCTCATAATAACGAAGCGTATATGCACCGATTCCCGTGATTCTGGAAAATTCACCGATCCGCATTCTGTCTTCTCCCTTCCGAACCGCCGTATGCCTGATGCCGTGAAACGGCTGTCAGCCTAACCATCCCTGATAAAATGCGACGACTCCCAAGACGGCGCCTGCGACCGCTGCTGCTAATGTTGCAATCATAATAACCGGATATTCCCCCATCAATTTCCCAGGTTCTTTTAAATCATTCAATGAAATCTCTCCTTTCAATTACGCCAATTTCCCGCTTGACTTCGACGATAGTCCAGGATCTATGCTTTTTATGGAATGACGCTGCAGCATTCATTACATCTATCATAACAAATATGGAGGAAAAAAGAAATGAAGAAATCAAGAATGGAAACCGGAATGGAACTTTTACAGAAGATCGACGGCAGAGGCGGCGAAGCCGTCCTGAAATCGCTGGAGGACATTGCCCCGGATCTGGGGAAATACATCGTCGAATTCGCGTTCGGTCATATCTACGCCAGAGACGGACTCACCCTCAGGGAACGGGAGATGGTTACGCTTGCCAGCCTGCTCACGGTCGGCGGATGCGAACCACAGTTAAAGGTCCACATCCGGGGAGCGCTTCAGGTGGGGATCACTCCCGAAAAAATCATCGAGATTTTTCTGCAGTGCATCCCCTACACCGGATTTCCAAGAGTCCTGAACGCGGTCTTCGCCGCAAAGGAGATTTTTATTTCTGAGGGACTGTAAATCATCCCCTCCTTTTCCGATTGGCTGAGCGGTGTACAGCCAATCGGAAAACATTCACCGGTTCAGCAGCGGTTCCGCCACATGAACCCTGAAAAACTGGATCAGCGGCCCGTTTAAAAAGGCGTTGCAGACCGTCCCGACGCCCAGGATCATCCACAGGTCATTTCCCGCCATCAGGCAGAAAGCCACACCCAGACCGGCGAACAGGCATCCAAGAAGCAGCGCCAGAATCCGCAGGGGCAGCGTCATCTCCACCTGCCACACATCCTGAAACAGCCAGCAGATCAGATCGGCTCCGTAGCCTACGCACACCATGTTGACGATGGTTCCGGCGCCGATGCAGCGGCGGACCGTGAAGAACACCACCAGCAGAATCACTGCATTGACCATCATCTGCCAGGTGCCGAACACCATGCCCAGGTATCCGCTGATACCCAGGTTCATACAGGTAAACGCATCCATGCCGAACCCGCTCAGCCGGTAGCTGCCCACACAGATGCAGATGAACAGGATCCCCGTCGCCATCATAAACACCCGTTTGGACAGCGACTGTCTTGTATCTTTCATCGTCTGTCACTCCTCCGCTTTCAGCACAAAGATTCTGGAATCAAAATCGCAGCTGGATTTGCCGCCCCGGGACACCTCTCCGGACGCGCTGTCGCTGGTCACAAGGCCGGCATTCATCAGTTCATCTCCGTAATATACGCCCGCTCTCTCTTCCCCGTCCACACAGATCCGATAAGCCAGATCCGGGCCAAGCCCCTGAAGACGCAGTCTTGTGTAAGGCAGATTGACGCCGTTCAGCACCTTGTACCATCCAAGGACCGCCTCTTTTTTGTCCTCACTGACGACCATCCATGCCGTTATGTTTCCGTCAAAGGGGCTGCTCAGCCGGTAAAAATCCCCGAACTGAATCAGTCTGCGGTACTGCTTCATAAACGCAATCTGCGCTTTTACCGTCTCCTGCTCTTCGTCCGTCAGCCGGTTCAGATCCAGCTCATAGCCAAAGGTCCCAAAGTACGCCACATTTGCCCTGGTATACAGGGGCGTCCTGCGGAATACCTGATGGTTGGGCGCCACGGACACATGGCTGCCGATGCTGCTGACGGGATAGCAGAAGGAAGTCCCGTACTGGATCTTCAGCCGCTCCACCGCGTCGGAATCGTCACTGGCCCAGCCCTGGGGCGCATAGTACAGAAGGCCCGGATCAAACCGTCCGCCGCCGCTGGCACAGGATTCAAAGAGCACATGAGGAAATTCCGACGTCAGCCGCCCGTACAGGTCATAGACGCCCAGAATGTAGCGGTGGAACACCTCTCCCTGACGGTCCGCCGGCAGCGCTTTCGAATAGCACTCTGTAATGCTCCGGTTCATATCCCATTTGATATAGGATACCTTTGCCTCCCGAAGGATCTTCGCCATCATTTCATAAATACCGTCCACCACTTCCCTGCGGGAAAAATCCAGTACATACTGGGAACGCCCCTGGGAAGGATGCCGGTCCGGAGTCTGAAGGATCCAGTCCGGATGAGCCCGGTACAGGTCGGAATCCTGGTTGACCATCTCCGGCTCGAACCACAGGCCGAATTTTAAGCCCAGCGCCTCGATCTTCTCTGCCAGCCCCGTGATGCCGCCGGGCAGAAGCTCCCTGTTGGCCGTCCAGTCTCCCAGCCCCGCACGGTCGTTCCTGCGGGCCCCGAACCAGCCGTCGTCCAGCACAAACAGCTCCACGCCGCATTCCTTCGCCCTGCCCGCGATGGAGACCAGACGCTCTTCGGTAAAATCAAAATACGTCGCCTCCCAGTTGTTGTTGAGGATCGGCCGCTCCCGGTCTCTCCAGTATCCCCTTGCCAGCCGCTTCCGGTACAGACTGTGGAAGGTGCGGCTCATGCCGCCCAGGCCTTTTCTGGAATAGACCGTCACCGCCTCCGGCGTCTGGAAGGTCTCGCCCGGCTCCAGCTTCCAGGAAAAGCCCATGGGATTGATCCCCAGGAGCACCCGGGTCATATCGTGGGTATCCACCTGGGCCTGCGCCAGGAAATTCCCGCTGTACACCAGGCTGAAGCCAAACACCTCTCCCTGCTCCTCATCCGCCGTTGGGCGCTTTAAAATGATAAACGGATTGTGGTCGTGAGAAGAATTTCCTCTCAGACTGTCCACCGCCTGGATTCCCTGTTCCAGCCTGCGCACCTTCAGGTGGCGTTCTCTCGCCCATGCGCCGGAGAACTGCATCCACTCATACTCACAGTCCGGCAGATCCAGGCAGAGGCTCATGGCCCGGGTCAGCTGCACGCTCTCGCTCCCCTCATTGATCAGCCCTGCACTGCGTGCGAGAATCCCGCCTCCGGCAAAGATCGTATAGAACAGTTTCAGAACGATCCCGGTCACCGGATCTTTCAAAGAAACCGTCAGCGTCTGCGCCTCCTTCGCATCTTCCGTATAGGTTGCCGGAAGCCCGGGAAGTTCTGGTTTTCCGTCCATGATCTCATGGCCCTGATAGACAAAATCCGAGATCCGGCTGCCGTTTTTCTGAAGGATTTCCACAGCCGGATGACGGAAATCCGTCGTACCGTACACCCCGTACTCCTGCCGGATATGCTCCAGAGAAAAAGACCGGTCCCCGTCAAATACAGAAGCGGTCATGGGCCGGCAGGAAGTCTCCACCAGATACGAGAAATCCTCCTTATGATGAATCCTGCCGCCAAAATACAGCTGTCCCAGATGGCCGTTCGGCAGTACGGCCATGAGATAACTGATCTCTTCATTATACAGATGAAATGTCTGTGTTCTCTCATTAAATAAGATGCTCA
>CAJUAA010000039.1 GCA_910584205.1 uncultured Lachnospiraceae bacterium | reverse complement strand
CTTTTTGTATGAAAACTAAAGTATAAACCGCAAATCTAATCGGTGTTTAGTATAACAGGGAGGAAGAAGCAATATGGCGGAACAATATAGAATAGAAGGAATGCCCACGGGAATCCGTTTTCCGGGGGAGCCAAAAGAACAGAAGACGTACGGTATCGACCCCAGGCTTCTTGTCTGGGTCAAGAATAATGTGGAGGGATGTCCGCAGACATTGGAGGAATTTGCCCGGATTACCCGGCTGGACCGTTGGCAGGTGAACCGTTCCAAAAGTACGAAAGGCTATGAGACGCCGGACTGGCTGGTGGAGCGGAGAGGGGATTTTTCCATCATCGGGGAGATGGAGGCGCTTCAGTATCTCCGGCTGCAGGAGATTGAGATCGACGATTTTTCGTTCCTGGCCAGATGCCGAAAGCTGCAGATGGTGGATCTGCAGCATACAAATTTTACAGACTGCAGCCTTCTGGAAGGGCTTCCGGAACTGAAGAAAGTATATCTCCCGCCCCGCAGCCAGCTGATCCATACGGAAGTGCTGGACGCGCTTCGGGATAAGGCGGAAGCGCCGGAGGTAAAAGTGCCGGAGCCGTTTTATAAGGACGAGGATTTCCGGAATATGAAGATCGTAGACGGCGGAACCGTCCGGCTGTCGTATGAGGGAAGCCCAAAAGTCCGGTGCGTGGGAGTGGATTTCGCGGGAAAGGAACCTCCTGCGTGGAGAGCGTTTGATCAGGAGGAAGAGGACTGCTGGGCCGTCTTGAGTGAAGAAGGCAGAGCGGCGATGACGGACCAGCTGGCAAAGGCGATCACGGACGGCAGAGTCCACAGCCTGATGCTGTCCCAGGAACCATGGGGAGAGGGCCATTATCTGTGCGCGGAGTTCGCGGGAGGCTGGGCGGCGGTGTTCTATGACACGGGCGACGGAGAAGCGTGCTACTCCTGCTACAATCCGGACTATGATACGGTGGAGATCCTGGCTCCGGTGGAAGTCGGAGGGCAGTCGCCGGTTCCGAAGATGATGGCGCTGGAAGATATGGAGCTGGTGGCGAAGATCGTGCGCCATTTTCTGAAGACCGGGCAGCTCTGTCCGGGAACCAGGTGGGTGAAGGACGCGGAAGAAGAGGACGCAGATCAGGAATGCGTTCCCCGGTCGGAAGCGCCTTCGGCTTCTGACGGAGGGGAGGGTTTTATTGCCTGGTGCGGCATTGAGATCATCCCAGAGGGAAACGGATGCTGTACGAGGGTCCGGGTTGAACCGAAGCATCACAATCCGTACGGGATCGTGCACGGGGGCCTGCTCTATACCATGGCGGATACGGCTGCCGGATATACGGCCAAAAAGCTGACGCCCTCTCCGGTCACGCTGAACAGCGAGTTTCATTATATGGGGAATGCTCCGTCGGGAGTCCTGACAGCCCGTCCGGAGATCCTGAAAGCAGGGCGGCATATCCTGGTGCTCCGGGTGCGGGTCCTGGCGGAGGAGGAGAAACTTCTGGCGGAAGGAACCTTCACCTACTACAGCGACGGAAAGGAACACGACGTATAAGCGGTCCGCCTGTTTTTGAGCGATCCGGGCAGAAAAGAAAGGGAATTTATGCATAATTCTCCGGTTTTGGGAATATATATGTAAGGAATGGTTTTTCATGCCATTTCTTATTTTGAGCAGGAGAATTGTGGATATGAGATATTTATGTAAAGGGGCCGCGCTGGCGATCTGCATGGTGCTGGGAGCACTGACAGTCCTTCTGGTACTGCCGGGGCTGTTCGGCATCCATCCGCTGATCGTACAGAGCGGGAGTATGGAACCTGCTTATCCCCAGGGCAGTATGGTTTATATCAGGGGGACAGATCCCCGGAAACTTTCGGAAGGAGACGCGGTGACTTTCCGCCTGGCGGACGGGGAGACACTGGTCACCCATCGGATTACAAGTATTGATATGGAAAAAGAAGAGATTCATACAAAGGGAGACGCCAATGCGCGGGAGGACGGCGCGGCGACTTCCTTTGAACAGATTGTGGGAATCCCGTTTTTCTGTATCCCTGGCCTGGGCAGCCTGGCGGGCCGTCTGTCCAGTATGGCGGGAAAGGCGGGGATTCTCATGCTGGTGGTCCTGGTGTGCCTTCTGTCCTGGATGGATGAGGCGCTCCTAAGGCAGGAGGGAACTCTGGAAAAGAAGAGAATCTGAAGCCGGAAGCAGAAACCTTCCGGCTTTTTTATGGATGGATGCCGGAAGCGTCGGTCCGGTGTTTGGGCATATAGGTTTCCGGATTTTCAAAAATGGCATTGATCGCGACGATGGCGGCCCCCGTCAGGATGACGTTGTCCTCGTCCCTGCTGACCGTGATGGATATGCTGTCATGCAGTTCGGGAAGTATCCGTTCTTTCACGACGGCATGAATGATTTCCTGCGTCAGGTCAGGCAGCATATTTGAGATTTCATCTCCTATAATAATGATATCGGGGTTGATGGTGTTGATCATATTTACGATGCAGTATCCGATATAGCGGCAGACGTCGGTAAAATGTTCCAGACAAATTTCATCCTTTTTCTGAAGCATCTGACGGATATCCTGAAGAGCCAGCTGGCCATCGCCTTTTCTCCCATAGGCGGCATTGACCGCTTCTGCCAGCGCCGTGGTGGATGCATACAGATCCAGGCAGCCCCGGTTTCCGCAGGAACAGTGTCTGCCGTTGACGTCTATGGAAGTATGTCCGATCTCGCCGGCGATTCCAAGCGCGCCGGTATAAATCTTGTTATCCATAATGATGCCGGCTCCGATCCCCGGGCCTACGCTGATATAGACAAGAACCTGATGCTGGTAGGCATCTTTCAGGCGCCACATATGCGTGAATGCGCCGGCGTTGGCATCATGTTCCAGAAAAACAGGAAAATCCAGTTCTTTTTCCAGAGCTTCCTTTATATTGATGCCTGCCCATTCTTCCCCGCCGACCAGAAGGGCGATCCGGTTTTTGGAAGAGATGAACGGACCAGGGAGAGCGACGCCCAGCGCGAGAAAACTGTAACCGGCATATGTTTTTTCGAAATCATGGATTACTGTGCACATGTTCCTGAGTACAGAAGAGACATCCGGATGCTTTGGTATGTCTTTTATTACCGTATCCAGCTGATGGCCGGCCAGATCAAACACGCCGATCTTGTAAAATTTACGGGAGATCTGCAGGCCGAAAACACGGTACTTTTCCCGATTGATGGTGAGGCCTATGGAACGCCGTCCCTTGTTTCCGCTTAAAAGCCCTGTCTCAGCCACCAGTTCCCAGTCGATGAAATCTTTCATAATATTTGTGACGGTTGCCTGCTTCAGTTCGCTGAGCTTGGCAAGATGTGCCCGTGAGCAGATTCCTTTTTTTCGAAGTTCTTTCAGCAGGAGAGAGCGGTTCCATTCCTGGATCGTATCCTGATTAATTCCCTTGCGTATTCTTAACATATTCTCACCATATTCAAATGAATTTATAAATTGACCAGATTTATTATAACAAATGTATTTTCTAAAAACAATACTGATAAAACGATCGGATTCGTCATATTTTATAAAAAATATGAAAAAAACGGTTGACAAATGTCGAAACAGTATATATAATTAAATCAATTAATAAATAAAACGAAAAATGAAATATAATCATTAATTCAAAAGAAAGAGGAGTCGGAGATGGCACTGGTAACAATGAAGGATATGCTGACAGAAGCCCGAAGGGGCGGTTATGCGATAGGGGCGTTTGAGTTCTGGTCCTACGATTCGGCAAAGGCGGTTGTGGATGTTGCGGAGAAAATGGGGATGCCGGTCATCCTGCAGGTGGGGCACTATGAGAGAGATTATATGGACGGATATTTGAATGCATACAGGATTGCCTGTATAGCGGCGGACCGGGTTCATGTGCCGGTGGCGCTGCATCTGGATCACGCCACAACATACAGTGAGATTCTCTCCGCGCTCCGGGCGGGTTTCTCGTCGGTGATGATTGATGCGTCTGCAAGGCCTTTTGAGGATAATATACGGATTACAAAAGAAGTGAGGGAACTGGCCGGCCATTTTGGGGCATCGGTGGAAGCGGAACTGGGACAGCTGGCCGGGAATGAAGGGGCTGTTTCCTGTACGGCAGATCTGCTGACAGATCCCAAAAGCGCGGAGGAATTTGTAGAGAGGACCGGGATTGACGCGTTGGCGGTGGCCATTGGGACGGCGCATGGATTTTACAAAAACACGCCGCACATTGATATTGGCAGAATGGAAGAAATAGCAGAGCGGGTATCCATACCGCTGGTTCTGCACGGAGGATCGGGAACTCCGGATGAAAAAGTGACCGCAGCGATAGACAGAGGAATTTCAAAGGTAAACATCTGCACGGAGTTTATCGAAGCGTTCGCTGCAGGTATGAAAGAGGCCGGGGAGAGAGCGGACTTCTCCTATAATGTAGAACAGCTGTTCCGAAGCGGACGCGTAAAAGCCGAACAGCTGGTGGAAAGTAAAATGAAGCTTTTTGCCAATGGAAAAAGCATGGCAGAAAAGAAGAGTCAGTGCGGGTGATCAAATGAAAATATTATGCGTCGGTTTAATGGTGTGTGACGTGATGGTGAAGCCGTGTTCGGCCGGGATGCTCCGGAGAGACCATTCGAAGGTGGACTGTATTGATATGCGGGTAGGGGGAGATGCGTTTAATGTGGCGGCAAATCTGAGATGCCTGGGTACGGAACATACATTGTGCAGTCGTGTGGGCAGCGATTACATAGGAAACTTTGCGCTGGATTTCGCATCGGCGGCAGGTATCCGCACAGAATATATTTCTGTTTCCGAAGAGCCTACCTCTGTTTCGCTGGTTATGCTGGAGGAAAACGGCGAACGCCATTTTGCATCTCAGGATGGTGCAAGTCAGTTTATAACAGGAAAAGAGATTGAAGACGCCCTTCTGGCGGAACATGATCTTCTGTATATCGGAAGTATGGGAGATCTGCCCGGGCTTGCCGGCGGGAACCTGAATACTCTTCTGAAAAGAGCCAAAGACTATCATATGCTTACGGCAATGGATGTTACAGGAAATCCCGGTCCGGAAGTGATGGAAGAATTGATGCCTTCCCTGTCCATGATTGATTTTTTCCTGCCAAGTGATTATGAGGCGAAGCGGATGACAGGCTGCGGGACTTCGGAAGATGCGGCACGAAGATTTGCAGAGTTTGGAGTACAAAATGTTATCATAAAACAGGGAGAAAAAGGGTGCAGTTATCTGGCTGGGGAAACTCCCGGGGAATTCAGGTCGTATCCCGCGTTTAAGACAACGGTGGTGGACACCACGGGGGCGGGAGATGCGTTTGTGGCAGGTTTTCTTTCTGCATACTGCGGAGGATATTGTATACAGGAGTGTATTATGATCGCATCCAGAGTCGGAGCGGAATGCGTGAAGGCAATGGGCGCAGGCGTTGCGCTGAGACATATGGAAGATTATGCAGGACAGTTAAATCTGGCGGAGAGGAAAAGAAAGGGGTAATCTATGGAAGGAAAGATGAAAACGGCGGTTATGACCGGACTTCGGAAGATTGCGTTTGAGGAACGGGATATTCCGGTTCCCCGGGCTGACGAGGTGCTGGTGAAGATCGAGTACGTAGGAGTCTGCGGCTCTGACCTGCATTTTTACGAGGCGGGACATATCGGAAACTGTAAAGTGGAATTTCCGTTTGTGCTTGGCCATGAAGCGGCAGGAACGGTAGTGGAAGCCGGTGCGGATGTGAAGCATCTGAAAAAAGGGGACCACGTGGCCCTTGAGCCGGGAAAGACCTGTGGAACCTGCGGGTTCTGCAGGACGGGCAGATATAATCTGTGCAGTCAGGTGGAGTTTTTTGCCACACCTCCCTACGATGGGGTACTGCAGGAATATGCGGCGCACAAAGCGGAACTGTGCTTTAAACTGCCGGATCATGTAGATACGCTGGAGGGCGCGATGATCGAGCCGCTGGCAGTGGGATTTCATGCGGCCAGGCAGGGAGAGGCAGGACCTGGCCAGACGGCAGTCATCATGGGGGCCGGGTGCATCGGACTGGTAACGCTGATGGCGTTGAAGGCTTACGGCGTATCAGAAGTGTACGTTGTGGATGTCCTGGACAGGAGGCTGCAGAAGGCCAGGGAACTGGGGGCGTCAGAGGTGATTAACGGAAAGGAAACCGATGCAGTAAAGCGGATTATGGAACTTACGGGCCAGAGGGGCTGTGATCTTGCATTTGAGGCGGCCGGAACCGATGTTACGGCACGGCAGGCCATCGATGTGGTGAAAAAAGGCGCGACGATTGTTCTTGTCGGCTATTCCAGCAGCGGGGAGATGACACTTCCCATGAGCCAGGTGCTCGATAAGGAACTGCGTCTACAGTCGGTCTTTCGCTACCGGCATATTTATCCGATGGCGATTCAGGCGGTTGCTGACAAAAAGGCGGACGTGAAAAAGATCGTTACCAACCTGTATGGCTTTGATGATGTGCAGAGGGGGCTGGATGAATGTCTGGACCATAAAGAAGACATTGTAAAAGCGGCAATCAGAATCAGTTAACCTTGTCCGGCTGCATGTATCAGCCGGATCAAAATAAAAAGGAGGAAAATGAAAATGAAGAAAAACTTATTGTCTGTGGCGGTTTCACTGCTTTTAACAGGGGCTTTACTGGCAGGATGCGCAAAGTCGCCGGAGGCTCCGTCAGAGCCTGCGGCTGAACAGCCGGCGGAAGCGGCGGGAGAGACGCCGGCCGAAGAAGATGCGCCGGCAGATACGCCGGCTGCCGGAGCAGGCTTGAAGATCGGCGCAACCATTCAGGATCTGGGCCAGTTCTGGTCCGAGGTTATGAAAGAGATTGAGACGCGGGCATCCGAGGAAGGCAATACGTTTACTTATGTATCCTGTGAGGATAACTCCAGTAAACAGATCGAACAGATCGAAAACTTTATCAGCAGCGAATGCGATGTCATACTGGTTCATCCATCCGATCCGGATGCCATTGAGAATGTATGCAAAGAAGCGCAGGACAAAGGGATTTCCGTTATGTGCTGGGACAACCTTATGACCAATTCCGATCTGAACTGGGTCATTGACAATGTAGATCTGGGATACATGGTTGCAGAGGAGGCCGGCAAATTTATCGAAGAACATTATGGTGAAGAGGAAGTGGAAGTGGCGGTTCTGGGCTATCCGCAGACAGAAGTGCTGCTGGAAAGAGAGCAGGGAATCTTAAAGGGGCTTGAAGAACTGGCGCCCAACGCAAAAGTGGTGGCAAACCAGCCTGCCCTTGATACGACCGCGGCACTGAATGCGACGGAGACAATTCTGCAGGCGAACCCGAATCTGAAAGTGGTCTGTACAGTAGGGTGTGTCAGAAGTCTGGGAGCCAATGAAGCGTTTAAAGCAAAAGGCATTACAGGAGAAGATGTGGGCATTTTCGGCGTGGATGCAACGGATGATGAGATGTCGGCGATCCTGAATGACGAACCGATCCGGATGTCAGCCATGATAACCGGTACCGCAAAAACCTGCGGTGATGTGGTATACGATATGCTGGTTGACCTTGGCAGCGGAATCGAACCTCAGGAACATGATGTGTACCGTGATATTTTCCCGGTAACAAAAGAAAACGCGGAAGAATATTACGGAAAATAACAGGAACCGGCAGGTGATGGGGACTTCTGACAGTCCCCATGCATCTGTTTTGGGCTGCGCCTGAACCAGACAAAGGAGAGGCTTGATGGAAAACAGTGTATTGCAGTTACAGCACATTAAAAAAACGTATCCGGGCGTTGTTGCGCTTGATGATGTATCATTTGATGTTGCCCGTGGGGAAATCCATGCGCTGATCGGTGAAAACGGTGCGGGGAAATCGACCCTGATAAAAACCTGCAGCGGGGCGGCGATACCGGATTTTGGCAGGATTGTTGTAAATGGAAACTCTTTCAGCAGTATGACGCCTCAGCTTGCGATGCAGAATGGAATTGCCATTATTTATCAGGAATTTAATCTGGTGGGAGAACTGTCTGTAGCAGAAAATGTTTTTCTGGGGCGTCCTGTTCGAAAAGGGATTTTTATTGACAATGAGGTAATGGAAGAGGAGACCAGAAAAGTCTTTCAGATCCTCAATATAGAAATCGATCCTAAAACGCTGGTGAAGGACCTCACGGTTGGATATCAGCAGATGGTCGAGATCGCAAAGGCGATTCAGCAGGATGCCAGGATTCTGATTATGGACGAACCCTCTGCCCCGCTGACAGGTGCGGAAGTGGAATCCATGTTCAGAGTCATTCTGCATCTGAAGGAAGCGGGAGTGGCGATCGTATATATTTCCCACCGGTTAAATGAGATTTTTGAAATATCTGACAGAATCACAATTCTTCGGGACGGCCATTACATTAAAACGGTTCCCACGAAGGAGACCAGTGCGGATGAACTTGTGATGTATATGGTTGGAAGAGCGCTGACAGAGACATATCCCTCCCGGAGCGTCATAAAGAACCAGGAAGTTGTTTTTGAAATGCAGAATGTCTCAGGGAACGGGGATAAGAATCTTTCTTTCCAGGTTCATAAAGGAGAGGTCCTTGGACTGGGGGGACTGATCGGGGCGGGACGTACAGAAGCGGCGGAGATGATCTTCGGCGCAGCGCCGATACAGTCGGGGAAAATGCTGCTGAACGGCAGGGAGATTCATCCCCGGTCTCCCCGGGAGGCGATCGATCTGGGGATCGCACTGGTTCCGGAAGACAGAAAACGGCAGGGCGCGCTTCTGGGGATCGATATAAAATCCAATATCAATATGGCAGTCTACCAATCCATTTCAAAAGCTTCGCTCATTGACACGAAGACAGAGACAAAGACAGCGGAAAAATATAAGGAAGAGCTGCATATCAAAACGCCGTCTCTGCATCAGCTTGTGAAAAACCTCAGCGGGGGGAATCAGCAGAAGGTGGTACTGGGCAGGTGGCTGGCGGCAAATGCAGAATTTCTTATCTTTGATGAACCCACAAGAGGAATCGACGTGGGGGCAAAATATGAAATCTATATGCTGATGAACGATCTGCTCAGACAGGGAAAGACGATCCTTCTGATTTCGTCGGAGATGGAGGAGCTGATGGGGATGTCTGACCGGATCATCGTGATGTCCGAAGGCAGCATTACGGGAGAACTGTCAAAAGAAGAGTTTGATCAGGAACGTATTATGAACTATGCCTCAAGAGTTGGTGAAGGAGTCGGATAATATGCAGAAACAGATTGTAAAGATCATAAAAGAGAAGGCGATCTTCCTTGTCCTGATCGCCATGGTCCTCTTTTTTTCAATTGTAACCAGGACATTTCTGACGGTGGATAATCTGTTTAACGTAGCCCGGCAGGTATCCATGCTGGGAATTGCATCCATTGGCATGACGTTTGTTATTCTGCTGGGCGGAATTGATCTGTCCACAGGCTCCATTATCACGTTTGTCAATATTATTACGGCGTATATGATGGTGAATATGGGAATGAACATGTGGCCGGCAATTTTGCTTACACTGGCAATGTGCACCCTGATCGGCCTGTTCAACGGATTTGCGGTCGCTACGTTTCATATGCCGCCGCTGATCGTTACATTTGCCACACAGACGATTTTCGCAGGTGTTGCGTATATGATTTCCGGAGGCATGCCGATTTCCGGGCTGCCGGAAACATTTGCAGTGATTGGGCAGGGGTATATGGGGGTGGTCCCTGTTCCTGTGATCATTATGATCTTTGCGTTTGCGGTGGGCGGGGTGATTCTCAACAAAACCTATTTCGGCCGGTATTTTTATGCACTTGGAGGGAACGAGGAGGCTGCAGAACTGTCGGGCATTAAAGTGAAAAACATCAAAATGCTGGTATTTGCACTTTCCGGTTTGTTCGGCGGAATTGCAGGCATCGTCATGCTGTCGAGAACCAATTCGGGACAGGCGACCGCGGGACGGGGCTATGAATTTGATGTCATCACAGCCGTAGTGCTGGGCGGAGTCAGCTTAAGCGGCGGAAGCGGTAAGATGCTGAATGTGGTGGCGGGGGTTCTGATCCTTGGAGTACTGAGCAACGGCATGGTGCTGATGAATGTGAGTTCTTATGCGCAGATGGTGATCAAGGGAATCATCCTCCTGCTTGCGGTCGGATTCGACTGCGTGCAGAAAAAAGGGCTTGTAAAATAAGGATACGAAACGCACGGGATACAGGCGCCTCACAGAACTGCTGTGGGGCGTCTGCGTGTGTCTTTGAAAAAACAGAAAAAAATTTAAAAGAACAGGAAAAAAGTACTTGCAAAATACAAAACTTTCCGCTATACTATCTCTTGTTGTGACATTGATAGCGATGAAGCGTGAGGTTGCCGCGCAGATGCGAGGGTTTTCCGTGGAGCGAATGTCAAGTTAGCAAACTGGCGACAAGTCACTGTACCAATTGAAACTGTCCTTCAGGAAAGAAGGAAACGACGTGTGTGAATCTTTATGATACACACGGGAGAGTGTACAGTCACCGCTTGTCGTACTGGTAGTCAGAAGTACGAATAAGGAGGCGACTTTTTTTATGGCAAGTCAGGTAATGAGAATCACAATGAAGGCTTACGATCACCAGCTGATCGATGCATCCGCAAAGAAGATCATCGAGACGGTGAAGAAAACAGGATCCAAGGTGAGCGGACCGGTGCCCCTTCCGACAAAGAAGGAAGTCATCACGATCATCCGCGCCGTACACAAGTACAAGGATTCCCGCGAGCAGTTCGAGCAGAGAACTCATAAGAGACTGATTGATATCATTGCGCCGACGCAGAAGACGGTAGACGCTCTGTCCCGCCTTGAGATGCCTGCAGGTGTGTATGTTGATATTAAAATGAAAACCAAATAATCCTGCGGCTAGAATGAATTCCTTATGATAAGGTATTCCGCTGTAGAGAAAACAGGAGGAAAGAAAGAATGAAGAAAGCTATTTTAGCGACAAAAGTCGGAATGACGCAGATCTTCAACGAAGACGGTGTATTAACCCCGGTGACTGTATTACAGGCTGGACCGTGTGTCGTGACTCAGGTCAAGACCGTGGAAAATGACGGATACAGCGCCGTACAGGTGGGCTTCGTTGATACCAGAGAGAAGCTGGTGAACAAACCGAGGAAAGGGCACTTTGACAAGGCAGGTGTTGCTTATAAGAAATTTGTCAGAGAGCTGAAATTAGAGAATGCTGCAGAGTATGCTGTGGCGCAGGAGATCAAGGCGGATATCTTCGCGGCAGGCGACAAGATCGACGCGACGGCCATCTCCAAAGGAAAAGGTTTCCAGGGCACGATCAAGAGACTGGGACAGCACAGAGGACCCATGACCCACGGTTCCAAGTTCCATCGTCATCAGGGGTCCAACGGTGCATGTTCCGATCCGAGCAAGGTATTCAAGGGAAAAGGAATGCCGGGCCACATGGGATCAAAACAGATCACCATTCAGAATCTGGAGATCGTAAAAGTAGATGCAGAGAACAATTTATTGTTGGTAAAAGGTGCGGTACCAGGACCTAAGAAAGCTTTAGTTACCATCAAAGAAACGGTCAAATCCGGTAAGTAAGGTTTGAAGGGAAAGGAGGAACACACAAATGGCAAACGTATCTGTTTATAATATGGAAGGCAAAGAAGTTGGCACGATGGAATTAAGCGATGCGGTATTCGGTGTGGATGTGAACGAGCATCTGGTACACATGGCAGTCGTTGCACAGCTTGCGAATAAAAGACAGGGAACTCAGAAGGCAAAGACCCGTTCCGAGGTTTCCGGCGGCGGAAGAAAGCCCTGGAGACAGAAAGGAACCGGACATGCCCGCCAGGGTTCCACAAGAGCTCCCCAGTGGACCGGCGGCGGCGTGGTCTTCGCTCCGGTGCCGAGAGACTACACCATCCGGCTGAACCGGAAGGAGAAGAGACTGGCTCTCAAATCCGCTCTGACCAGCAGAGTGCAGGAGAAGAAGCTCATCGTTCTTGAGGATCTGAAGTTTGACGAGATCAAGACGAAGAAGATGCAGGCCGTTCTGGATGCGCTGAACGTATCCAAGGCGCTGGTGGTTCTGAACGAGAATGACCAGAACGTTGTGAAGTCTGCAAGAAACATTGAAAATGTCCAGACAGCTCTGACCAATACCATCAACGTATACGATATTCTGAAATACAATACCGTGATCGTGACCAAAGCTGCTGTCGCAACCATCGAGGAGGTATATGCGTAATGGCTGATATTAAATACTATGATGTAATCCTCAAACCGGTGATCACTGAGAAGAGCATGGCTGCCATGGGCGAGAAGAAGTACACTTTCCTCGTACACACGGACGCAACCAAGTCTCAGGTGAAGGAAGCAGTGGAAAAGATGTTCGCCGGAACGAAGGTGAAGAGTGTCAACACCATGAACTGCGAAGGAAAGAAGAAGAGACGCGGCATGGTCGTCGGCAGGACTGCAAAGACCAAAAAGGCAATCGTACAGCTTACCGCTGACAGCAAGGATATCGAGATCTTTGAGGGACTGTAAAAAGCCCCGCAGGATTGCCGCCTATATGTTTACTACAAACATGATAAGTAAAGTAGATTGAAAGGAGACAAAGTAATGGGAATTAAAACTTACCGCCCATATACACCGTCCAGAAGACATATGTCCGGATATGATTTCGCGGAGATCACCAAGAGCACTCCGGAGAAATCTCTCACGACTTCTCTGAAGAAGAACGCCGGACGTAACGCTCAGGGTAAAATCACTGTGAGACACCGCGGAGGCGGACACAAGAGAAAATACAGGATCATCGATTTCAAGAGAAGGAAAGACGGGATCCCGGCAAAAGTCATCGGAATCGAGTACGATCCGAACAGAACAGCCAACATCGCACTGATCTGCTATGCAGACGGTGAGAAAGCATATATCCTTGCACCCCAGGGCCTGACCGACGGCATGACCGTCATGAACGGACCGGAGGCAGAGGTGCATATGGGCAATTGCCTGCCGCTGGAGAACATCCCGGTCGGTACACTTGTCCACAACGTGGAGCTGTATGCAGGAAAGGGCGGCCAGCTGGTTCGTTCCGCAGGCAACAGCGCACAGCTTATGGCAAAGGAAGGAAAATATGCAACCCTCCGTATGCCGTCTGGTGAAATGAGAATGGTACCGATTAACTGCCGTGCAACCGTCGGGGTTGTGGGCAACGGCGAGCACAACCTGATCAACGTTGGTAAAGCAGGCCGTAAACGCCACATGGGTATCCGTCCTACCGTACGCGGTTCTGTCATGAACCCCAACGACCATCCGCATGGCGGCGGCGAGGGCAAGACCGGTATCGGCCGTCCGGGTCCGTCCACACCGTGGGGCAAACCGGCGCTTGGACTGAAGACAAGGAAGAAGAACAAGAAGTCCAACAAGCTGATCGTAAGAAGAAGAGACGGCAGAACGTTTAAATAATTAAGAGGAGGTTTCACCAATGGCTCGTTCATTAAAAAAAGGACCATTTGCAGATGCTAGCTTACTGAAAAAAGTAGACGCCATGAACGCAAGCGGAAGTAAGGCCGTGATCAAGACCTGGTCCCGCCGTTCCACCATCTTTCCGCAGATGGTTTCCCATACATTCGCAGTTCATGATGGAAGAAAACATGTGCCGGTATACGTTACCGAGGATATGGTAGGCCACAAGCTCGGCGAGTTCGTGCCCACCAGGACCTACAGAGGCCATGGCAAAGACGAGAAGAAGTCCAGACGTTAATCACAGTCAATTTTTGGAAGGAGGTTTCATCTAATGGCAAAAGGATCCAGAAGTCAGATCAAGAGAGAAAGAAATGCTCAGAAGGATACCAGACCGTCCGCAAAGCTGTCCTTTGCACGGGTCTCTGTCCAGAAGGCATGCTTCGTATTAGACGCCATCAGAGGTAAGGATGTGCAGACTGCACTCGGAATCGTCGCTTACAATCCGAGATATGCGTCCACACTCATAGAGAAATTATTAAAATCCGCGATTGCAAATGCAGAGAACAATTATCCGGATAAACATTATACGGCAGATAATCTTTATGTTGCAGAGTGCTATGCGAACAAAGGACCGACCATGAAGAGGATCAGACCAAGAGCACAGGGCCGCGCTTATCGCATCGAAAAGAGGATGAGCCACATCACAATCGTGCTTGACGAGAAGAAATAAGGAGGGCAATCATGGGACAGAAAGTAAACCCGCACGGCCTCAGGGTCGGTGTAATCAAGGATTGGGATTCTAAATGGTATGCTGAAGCTGATTTCGCAGACTGCCTGGTGGAAGACTATCAGCTCAGAAAATACCTGAAGAAAAAATTATACAACGCAGGAGTTTCCAAAATTGAGATCGAGAGAACTTCTGACCGCGTAAAGATCACGATCTCCGCAGCAAAGCCCGGTATGATCATCGGTAAGGGCGGCGTTGAGATTGAGAAGGTAAGAAACGAGCTTCAGAAGATGACCACGAAGAAAGTGGTGGTTGACATCAAGGAGATCAAGAGAGCAGACCGGGAAGCACAGCTGGTTGCTGAGAATATCGCGCAGCAGCTGGAGAATCGTATTTCCTTCCGCCGTGCCATGAAATCCTGCATGGGCAGAGCCATGAAGTCCGGTGCAAAGGGAATCAAGGCATCCTGTTCCGGACGCCTTGGCGGAGCGGATATGGCGCGTACCGAGACCTACTCGGACGGCACGATCCCGCTGCATACTTTAAGAGCAGATATTGATTATGGGTTCGCTGAGGCAGACACCACCTACGGCAAGATCGGCGTCAAGGTATGGGTCTACAAGGGCGAGGTTCTTCCAACAAAGGCAGCAAAGGAAGGGAGCGATAAATAATGTTAATGCCAAAGAGAGTAAAGCGCCGCAAACAGTTCCGTGGTTCCATGGCTGGAAAGGCGTTGAGGGGTAATAAGATCACCAATGGTGAGTACGGTATTGTCGCTACGGAGCCCTGCTGGATCAAGTCCAACCAGATCGAGGCAGCCCGTATCGCCATGACCCGTTATATCAAGCGTGGCGGTAAAGTCTGGATCAAGATTTTCCCGGACAAACCTGTAACCAACAAACCGGCTGAGACTCGTATGGGTTCCGGTAAAGGAACGCTGGAATACTGGGTGGCAGTTGTGAAACCGGGACGCGTGATGTTCGAGATCTCCGGGGTATCCGAAGAGGTCGCAAGAGAGGCGCTGCGTCTGGCTACCCACAAGTTACCCTGCAAATGCAAAGTCGTCTCCCGTGCAGACTTAGAAGGCGGTGATAACAGTGAAAATGAATAAGTATGTAGAAGATTTAAAGGCAAAATCAGCTTCTGAATTAAATACCGAATTAGTAGCTGCGAAGAAGGAACTTTTCAACCTGAGATTCCAGAACGCGACCAACCAGCTGGATAACACTGCAAGAATCAAAGAGGTTCGCAGGAACATCGCCCGGATTCAGACTGTGATCGCTGAGAAGAATGCTGAGAATTCTGCAGTGTCAGTTTGAGAAAGGAGATAGAGGATCATGGAAAGAAATCTGAGAAAGACCCGCGTCGGCAAAGTCGTCAGCGATAAGATGGATAAGACGATCGTGGTTGCTGTTGAGAACCATGTAAAGCATCCGCTTTATGGAAAGATCGTTAAGAAAACCTATAAATTAAAAGCCCATGATGAGAATAACGAGTGCGGCATCGGCGATACCGTGAAAGTTATGGAGACCAGACCGCTGTCCAAGGACAAGAGATGGAGACTGGTCAGTATTATTGAAAAAGCCAGATAGGAGGATGCAAGAATGGTACAGCAGGAAAGCAGGCTCAGGGTTGCTGATAACACCGGTGCAAAAGAATTACTCTGCATCCGCGTGATGGGCGGCTCTACCAGAAGATATGCAAACATCGGTGATATCATCGTTGCCACCGTTAAAGATGCAACACCAGGCGGTGTTGTCAAAAAAGGCGATGTAGTAAAAGCAGTTGTCGTGCGTACGGTAAAAGGCGCACGCCGGAAAGACGGTTCCTATATCCGTTTCGATGAGAACGCAGCCGTGATCATCAAGGAGGATAAGAACCCGAGAGGAACCCGTATCTTTGGACCGGTAGCAAGAGAGCTTCGTGAGAAACAGTTCATGAAGATCGTATCCCTGGCTCCGGAAGTGTTATAGGAGGTATCGGAATATGTCTACAATGAAGATCAAAAAAGGCGACACTGTGAGAGTCATTGCCGGTACTGCCAAAGGCAGCGAAGGTAAGGTGATCGCAGTAAACCGCAAGAAGAATACCGTTCTTGTGGAAGGCGTGAATATGATTACGAAGCATACAAAACCGTCCATGGCGAATCAGCAGGGCGGAATCATCCACCAGGAAGGCCCGATCAACGCTTCCAACGTCATGTATGTCAGTGACGGAAAGGTTTCCAGAATCGGTTATCAGATGGATGGAGACAAGAAGGTCCGTGTTGCAAAGGCAACCGGCAAAGTGATCGATTAATCTGGAAGAGAGGAGGGCGTAAGAAGTTGAGTAGACTCAGTGAACAGTATAAAAACGAGATCATGGAAGCCATGATGAAGAAATTTGGATATAAAAACGCATTGGAAGTGCCGAAGCTGAATAAAGTGGTCATCAACATGGGTGTCGGCGAGGCAAAAGAGAATGCCAAGATTCTGGATTCTGCAGTGAAGGATCTGGAGACGATCGCCGGCCAGAAAGCGGTTGTGACAAAGGCGAAGAACTCTGTTGCAAACTTTAAGATCCGTGAGGGCATGGCCATTGGATGCAAGGTGACTCTGCGCGGCGAGAAGATGTATGAGTTCGTTGACCGTCTGGTGAACCTGGCGCTGCCCCGCGTGCGTGACTTCCGCGGCGTGAACCCCAACGCGTTTGACGGCAGAGGAAACTACGCGCTTGGCATTAAGGAACAGTTGATTTTCCCGGAGATTGAATATGATAAGGTAGACAAGGTAAGAGGTATGGACATCATCTTCGTTACCACTGCCAAAACAGACGAGGAAGCACGTTATCTGTTAAGCTTATTCAATATGCCATTTGCAAAATAGGAGGGAATTTCATGGCTAAGACATCAATGAAAATCAAACAGCAGCGCAAACAGAAATTCTCCACCAGAGAATACAGCCGCTGCAGAATCTGTGGTCGTCCACATGCTTACCTGAGAAAATACGGAATCTGCAGGATCTGCTTCCGTGAGCTGGCATATGCAGGCCAGATCCCGGGTGTGAAGAAAGCAAGCTGGTAAATAGAAAGAGAGGAGGCATTTGCTATGACAACGAACGATCCGATTGCAGATATGCTCACAAGAATCCGTAACGCAAATACTGCAAAGCATGATACCGTGGATATCCCGTCGTCCAGGATGAAGCTGGCGATTGCGGACATTCTGGTAGATGAAGGCTACGTTGAGAAGTATGACCTGGTGGATAACGGAAACTTCAAGGATATCCGTATCACACTGAAATATGGAAAAGATAAAAACGACAGAATCATCGCGGGCATCAAGAGAATCTCCAAGCCCGGACTGCGCGTGTATGCGGGCAGGAACGATATGCCGAAGGTGCTCGGCGGACTCGGCATTGCCATTGTGTCCACCAACAAGGGCGTGATGACTGACAAGAAGGCAAGAGAACTGAATGTAGGCGGAGAGGTGCTGGCATTCGTCTGGTAATTTTTCCAGAGTGCTGAAAACAGAAGGGACGCAGACGTCCCTTCCGAAAATCTAAGTAAGGAGGATTTTAGACTATGTCCCGTATCGGAAGATTACCGGTAGCTATCCCGGAAGGTGTAACCGTGACAGTTGCTGAGGGAAATAAAGTGACCGTAAAAGGCCCGAAAGGAACACTGGAGAGAGTGCTTCCCACAGAGATGGCGATCAAAGTAGAAGATGGCCATGTGGTTGTGACAAGACCCAATGATTTGAAGAAGATGAAATCTTTACACGGTCTGACAAGGACCCTGATCTCCAACATGGTAACCGGCGTTCACACCGGCTTCACAAAGGTTCTGGAGGTAAACGGCGTTGGTTACCGCTGCTCCAAATCCGGCAAGAAGCTGACCCTGAACCTTGGATACTCCCATCCGGTTGAGATGGAGGATCCGGAAGGCGTCGAGGCAGTTGTGGAAGGCAACAAGATTACCGTGAAAGGCATCGACAAAGAGAAAGTCGGACAGTACGCGGCTGAGATTCGTGACAAGAGAAGGCCGGAGCCGTATAAGGGCAAGGGTATCAAGTATGAGACCGAAGTGATCAGACGTAAAGTCGGTAAGACTGGTAAGAAATAAGTAAGGAGAGTGTAAAGATGGTCAGTAAGAAATCAAGAAGCGAAGTACGCGCCAAGAAACACTACAGATTGCGTCATCACATCAGCGGTACAGCAGACAGGCCGCGTCTGGCAGTGTTCAGAAGCAATAATCATATGTATGCTCAGATTATCGACGACACCGTGGGAAACACTCTGGTATCCGCTTCTACCGTACAGAAGGAAGTAAAAGCGGAGCTTGAGAAGACCAACAACGTGGATGCGGCAGCATACCTTGGAAAAGTGATCGCCGAGAGAGCGCTGGAAAAGGGCATCAAGGTGGTCGTATTTGACCGCGGCGGTTTCATCTATCAGGGTAAGATCGCGGCGCTGGCAGAAGCAGCCCGCGAGGCTGGACTGGAATTTTAGAGGAGGAGGAAAAAGACATGAGACATGAGATCATTGATGCAAGTCAGTTTGAATTAACTGAAAAAGTAGTGTCAATTAAGCGTGTAAGCAAGACCGTCAAAGGCGGCCGCAGCATGCGTTTCACAGCTCTGGTAGTCGTAGGTGACGGCAATGGTCATGTAGGCGCTGGTCTTGGAAAAGCCACTGAAATTCCGGAAGCAATCCGCAAGGGAAAAGAAGACGCTGTGAAGAAACTGGTAACCGTTGCACTGGATGAGAACAGCAGTATTCCACATGACAATACAGGCAAATTCGGAAGCTCTTCCGTACTGCTGAAGAGATCCCCGGAAGGTACCGGTATCATCGCGGGCGGTCCGGCGCGTGCCGTTGTGGAGCTGGCAGGCGTGAAGAATATCCGTACCAAGTCCCTTGGTTCCAACAACAAGCAGAACGTTGTGCTGGCAACCATCGCAGGACTGAAGGGAGTGACTTCTCCGGAAGAAGTCGCGAAAAAGCGCGGGAAATCTGTAGACGAAATCATGGCGTAAGAAAGGAGAATGAACATGGCAGAGAAGTTAAAGATCACGTTAGTAAAATCTCCGATCGGAGCGGTTCCAAAGCAGAAAGCAACCGTAGAAGCCCTTGGTCTCAGGAAACTGAACAAGACCGTAGAGATGCCGGACAATGAAGCGGTCCGTGGCATGATCTGGCATGTAAGACACCTGGTAAAGGTGGAAGAAATCTAATATTTTACAGTTAAGGAGGTGCCACAATGGATTTATCGAATTTAACCTATGCAGAAGGCTCGAAAAAGAGCGATAACTTCAGAAGAGGCCGTGGACACGGTTCAGGTAACGGTAAGACAGCCGGCAAGGGCCACAAAGGCCAGAAAGCCCGCTCCGGAGCGACCAGACCGGGCTTTGAAGGCGGCCAGATGCCATTATACAGAAGAATCCCGAAGAGAGGCTTCACAAACCGCAATACCAAAGAAATCGTTGGTATCAATGTGAGCGTGCTCGAGAGATTTGACAATGACAGTGTAGTTTCTGTTGAGACTCTGATCGCGGAAGGAATCGTAAAGAATCCGAGAGACGGAGTGAAGATTCTTGGAAATGGAGAATTAACTAAGAAACTTACAGTTCAGGCAAACGCATTCTCAGCGGGTGCGGCTGCCAAAATTGAAGCTCTTGGTGGAAAAGCCGAGGTGATCTGATGTTTAAGACATTACGAAACGCACTCAAAATTGAAGATATCCGGAAAAAGCTGATCTTCACATTTTTGATGCTTGTGGTCGTAAGGTTTGGCTCTCAGATGCCGATCCCCGGAGTGAACAGAGATTATTTTGCTCAGTGGTTCGCGGCACAGACCGGTGACGCATTCAATTTTTTTGATGCGTTCACCGGAGGTTCTTTTACCAGCATGTCGCTTTTCGCGCTCGGCATCACGCCTTACATCACATCTTCCATCATCATGCAGCTTTTGACGATCGCGATTCCGAAGCTGGAGGAGATGCAGAAGGAAGGCGAGGATGGAAGAAAGAAGATCCAGACCTTTTCCCGTTATCTGACGGTGGTGCTGGCGCTCATTGAGGCGACGGCCATGACGATCGGATTTGGAGGAAGAGGACTTCTTCAGTCCGCTACGGTTCCCAATATGATCGTGGTGGTGGCGGCCATGACGGCCGGAAGCGCATTTCTCATGTGGATCGGTGAAGAGATCACGGAGCACGGGGTGGGAAACGGAATCTCCATCGTGCTTCTGATCAATATCGTGTCCAGGATTCCGGACGATTTCGTCGCTTTGTATACGCAGTTTGTGAAGGGAAAAACGATTCTGAACGGAGTGCTGGCAGCGGTGATTATTCTGGCGGTGGTTCTGGTAACGGTTATATTTGTCATTATTCTTCAGGGCGGAGAGCGCCGGATTCCGGTGCAGTATGCCAAGAAGATGCAGGGACGGAAGATGGTAGGCGGACAGTCCACCAACATTCCGCTGAAGGTAAATACAGCGGGCGTGATTCCGGTCATTTTCGCTTCTTCCCTGATGAGTTTCCCTGGTGTAATCGCATCTTTGCTGGGCAAGACGGGCGGTACGGGCATCGGCGGAAAGATCCTGACCGGCTTAAGCCAGTCCAGCTGGTGCAATCCCCATCAGCCGGTTTATTCCATCGGTCTTCTGGTATATATTGTGCTGGTTGTATTTTTCGCATACTTCTACACGTCCATTACCTTTAACCCGATTGAAATTGCCAACAACATGAAACGGCAGGGCGGGTTTATCCCCGGTATCCGGCCGGGCAGGCCAACGACGGAATATCTCAGCAAGATTTTGAATTACATTGTATTTATCGGAGCAGTAGGACTGATCATAGTATGTGTGATCCCCATTGTGTTCAACGGTTTCTTCGGAGCCAACGTATCCTTTGGGGGAACCTCGATCATCATTATTGTGGGTGTTGTTCTGGAGACGCTGAAGCAGATCGAATCCCAGATGCTGGTACGCTACTATAAAGGATTCCTGAACGATTAAATCAGTGCGGAAAGAAGAGCCTGTACGGAAGCGCCCCCGTGGTCGTTTCGTACAGGCTTTTTCAGAACGTTACATAAAAACTGTATAATTTTGGAAAATATGGAGAAGACTATTATGAAGATCATTATGTTAGGGGCGCCGGGTGCCGGAAAAGGAACCCAGGCAAAGAAGATTGCTGAAAAGTATCAGATTCCGCACATTTCTACCGGGGATATCTTCCGGGCCAATATCAAGAACGGGACGGAGCTGGGAAAGAAGGCAAAGACGTATATGGACCAGGGGCTGCTGGTGCCGGATGAACTGGTGTGCGATCTGGTGGTGGACCGGGTTCAGCAGGGGGACTGTAAAAAAGGTTATATTCTGGACGGATTTCCAAGGACGATCCCTCAGGCGGAAAGTCTGGACAAGGCGCTGTCCGCACTGGGCGAATCCGTGGACTATGCCATCAATGTGGAAGTCCCCGATGAGAATATCGTGAACCGCATGGGCGGCCGCAGGGCATGCGTGGGATGCGGGGCTACGTATCATCTGGCATACGCGCCTACGAAAAAAGAGGGGATCTGCGATACATGCGGGGCAGAGCTGATTTTAAGAGACGATGACAAGCCGGAGACGGTACAGAAGCGCCTGGGCGTCTACCATGAGCAGACGCAGCCGCTGATCGATTTTTACAGCAAAAAGGGCATCCTGAAGGATGTGGACGGAACGATGGATATGGAAGCGGTATTCCAGGCGATCGTGGGCATACTGGGAGCATAGAACATGGCAGTCACGATTAAATCTGCAAAAGAGATCGAATTGATGCGGGAGGCAGGACGCCTGCTGGAGATCGTACATGATGAAATGGGCAATATGATCCGTCCGGGCATCTCCACCATGGATATCAATGAATTTGGAGACAAACTGATCAGAAAGCTGGGATGTATTCCCAACTTCCTGAATTATGGAGGGTTTCCCGCGTCGATCTGTGTGTCGGTCAACGAGGAAGTGGTGCACGGCATACCCAGAAGGGACCGGATTCTGGAGGAAGGCGATATCGTCAGCCTGGACGCCGGGCTGATCTATAAGGGCTACCACTCCGACGCGGCCAGGACCCATGCGGTGGGGAAAATTGATCCCAGAGTCCAGAATCTGGTGGATGTGACAAGACGAAGCTTTTTCGAGGGAATCAAGATGGCGAAGGCCGGAAACCATCTCTTTGACATTTCGGCCGCCATCGACGACTATGTCAGCCGGTTCGGGTACGGAATCGTGCGCGACCTGGTGGGGCACGGCATCGGGACCAGCCTTCACGAGGACCCGCAGGTGCCGAACTTCCGGGAAAAGCGAAAAGGCATGAAGCTGGTGCCCGGCATGACGCTGGCCGTGGAACCCATGATCAACATGGGGACCTGGAAAGTGGTCTGGCAGGAGGACAAGTGGACCGTGGTCACGAAGGACAGGAAGCCGTCCGCCCATTATGAGAACACGATTCTGATTACGGACGGGGAGCCGGAGATCCTGACGCTGCACAGCTGACGGGGAGGAATCGTATGGTAAGGATCGAGGAAGGCATGCTGGCGAGATCCGTCGCCGGACACGACCAGGGAAGGGTCTATGTCATAATCCGCATGGAGGCGGAATATGTATGGTTAGCGGACGGGATCCTGCGGACGGTGGAGAAGCCCAAGAAGAAAAAGATCAGGCATATCCAAGTGATCCACCGATACGCGGACCCGGTGAGAGAAGCCCTTTTGCGCAGGGAACCGCTCAGAAATGAACCGATCAAACAGATAATTCAATCAGAAAGCCGTAAACGGCAGGAGGATAAACATGTCGAAAGCAGATGTAATTGAAATTGAGGGAACGGTAGTGGAGAAACTGCCGAACGCCATGTTCCAGGTGGAACTGGAAAACGGACATAAGGTACTGGCGCATATCAGCGGAAAGCTCAGGATGAACTTTATCCGCATTCTGCCGGGTGATAAAGTGACCATCGAACTGTCGCCCTATGATCTGTCCAAGGGCAGGATCATCTGGCGCGACAAATAAGCGGAAACCGGGAAAAACCGGCGAAAAATTTACAAATTTTACTTGCATTCCTGTTATGTCTTTGCTATAATATACAGGCATGATTTGAGGGGGCAGTATGCCCTCAGGAAGGAAACGATGAAAGGAGGACTTTACTGTGAAGGTTAGATCATCGGTGAAACCTATTTGCGAAAAGTGCAAAATCATCAAGAGAAAAGGTAGTATCAGAGTAATCTGTGAAAATCCAAAACACAAACAGAGACAAGGCTAATTTGTAACAGTTGAAGGTCCGTCAGAGGAACTTCAATCGTTTTCTGTGAATGTTAGCACTTGTCGGTTTTTCATATGGCGGCTGCAGTCGAAACACACGGATGTGTGGAACGGCTGATAATATAAAAGACTGAAAAGTGGACGATTATTCATAAGAGAGATGTTACCTGAAACCGGGAAGGATGGACGGCAGAAGCCGTAAGTACCGGAAAGAATGGGTCCATACCCATTTGGGCAGACGGGTGGAATCCGTCATTCGCTGCCTCATTTAGGAAAATATTGCAGTAGAAGAAAATGGAGGAATAATCACAATGGCTCGTATTGCTGGTGTAGATTTACCAAGAGAAAAGCGCGTGGAGATCGGCCTGACCTATATTTTCGGGATCGGCAGAGCAAGCTCCAACCGTATTCTGAAAGAAGCAGGCGTGAACCCTGACACCCGCGTCAGAGACCTGACCGACGAAGAGGTGAAGAGAATCAGTTCCGTAGTCGACCAGACTCAGACCGTAGAGGGTGATCTGAGAAGACAGATCGCCATGGATATCAAGAGACTTCAGGAGATCGGATGCTACAGAGGCGTTCGTCATCGTAAGAGTCTTCCGGTTCGCGGCCAGAAGACAAAGACCAACGCAAGGACCAGAAAAGGCCCGAAGAAGACCGTGGCAAATAAGAAGAAATAACAGACAACAGTTGACGATTAGAAAGTAGAAGAAAGTAGGTTAGTTTAGAAATGGCTAAAGTTACGAAAAAAGTGACAAAAAAGCGTGTTAAGAAAAACGTTGAACGCGGACAGGCACACATCCAGTCATCTTTTAATAATACGATCGTTACTCTGACCGATGCAGAGGGTAACGCGCTGAGCTGGGCAAGTGCCGGTGGTCTTGGTTTTAGAGGTTCAAGGAAATCTACTCCGTATGCAGCGCAGATGGCTGCAGAGACTGCTACAAAGGCAGCTTTGATTCACGGTTTAAAGACAGTAGATGTATTCGTAAAGGGACCTGGTTCAGGAAGAGAAGCTGCAATCCGCGCATTGCAGGCATGCGGGCTTGAGGTTATCAGCATCACGGATGTGACTCCGGTACCGCACAACGGCTGTCGTCCACCAAAACGTAGAAGAGTCTGATCAGGAGGGTATGAAAGATGGCAATTAACAGAACACCAGTCCTTAAAAGATGCCGGGCTCTTGGCCTGGATCCGGTTTATTTAGGAATTGATAAAAAGTCCAGAAGAAATTCTCAGAGAGGAAATAAGAAGGTTTCCGAGTATGGGCTTCAGTTGAGAGAAAAACAGAAAGCAAAATTTATCTACGGCGTGCTGGAGAAGCCGTTCCGTAATTATTACGAGAAGGCGGACCGCATGAAGGGCATGACCGGTGAGAACCTGATGATCATGCTGGAGACCAGACTGGATAATGTAATCTTCCGTCTTGGTTTCGCAAGGACCCGTCAGGAAGCAAGACAGATTGTCGATCACAAGCATGTGCTGGTGAACGGCAAGCAGGTGAACATCCCGTCCTACCTTGTAAAGGCAGGCGATACGGTGGAAATCAAGGAGAAATGCAAGAGCTCCGACCGCTATAAAGCGATCGCAGAGGTGACCGGCGGCAGACTGGTGCCGGAGTGGCTTGACGCAGACCTTGAGAATCTGAAAGGCCTTGTAAAAGAGCTTCCGACCAGAGATATGATCGACGTTCCGGTAAACGAGATGCTCATCGTCGAGTTGTATTCCAAATAATTGAATGACCGGTAGTTTTATCACCCAGCATAGAACAGGAGGGGCTTTTTAGTGGTAGTATTTAACAAACCCAAGATTGAAATTGCAGAGATTTCAGAAGATAAAAAATATGGCAAATTCGTAGTGGAACCATTGGAAAGAGGTTATGGAACGACCCTTGGAAATTCACTGAGAAGAATTATGCTTTCTTCTTTGCCGGGTGCGGCAGTGAGCCAGGTAAAGATTGACGGTGTACTTCACGAATTCAGCTCCATCCCGGGTGTAAAAGAAGATGTAACAGAGATCATCATGAACATCAAGAGCCTTGCAATCAAGAATACCAGTGATTCTGAAGAGACCAAGGTGGCATATATTGATTTTGAAGGTGAAGGTGTCGTTACGGCGGCGGAGATCCAGTGTGATCCGGACATTGAGATTCTGAACCCGGAAGTAGTGATCGCCCATCTGAACGGCGGCGCGGACAGCAAGCTTTATATGGAGCTGACCATCACCAAGGGCAGAGGATACGTGAGCGCGGACAAGAATAAGAACGATGAGCTGCCGATCGGCGTGATCGCAGTGGATTCTATCTATACTCCGGTAGAGCGCGTGAATCTGACCGTGGAGAATACCCGTGTGGGCCAGATTACCGATTACGACAAGCTGACGCTGGACGTGATCACCAATGGAACGCTGGCTCCGGACGAGGCAGTCAGCCTGGCTGCGAAAGTCTTAAGCGAGCATCTGAGCCTGTTCATCGATCTGTCTGAGAATGCCAAGTCTGCGGAGATTATGGTGGAGACGGAGAGCGATGAGAAGGAAAAGGTTCTCGAGATGAACATTGATGAGCTGGAACTTTCCGTGCGCTCATACAACTGTCTGAAGAGAGCCGGCATCAATACCGTAGAAGAGCTGTGCAACCGGACGTCCGAGGATATGATGAAGGTCCGCAACCTGGGACGCAAATCCCTGGAGGAAGTCCTTGCGAAGCTGAAAGAACTCGGTCTGGAACTGAACCAGAGCGAGGAATAAAGGGAGGCCGAAGGCCGGCCGATGCTTTTCGATTCACGCAGTGAATGCAGAAAAGATCTTATTGTTGGAAAGCCAGACCCCCTGTCAGTAAGACCGAAGAAGCATGGCACGGGGCGCAACGAATGGAGGAAATCAAATGGCAGGATATAGAAAACTGAGCAGAACGTCTTCTCAGAGAAAAGCTTTGCTGAGAAGCCAGGTAACCGCTCTGTTATTTAACGGCAAAATCGTAACGACCGAAGCGAAGGCAAAGGAAGTGCGCAGGATCGCCGAGCATCTGATCGCTCTGGGCGTCAAAGAGAAGGACAACTTTGAGATGGTCAAGGTGACCGCGAAGGTTGCCCGCAAGGACAAGGACGGCAAGAGAGTGAAGGAAGTCGTGGACGGCAGGAAAGTAACGGTCTACGATGAGGTGGAGAAAGAGATCAAGAAGGATCTTCCCTCCAGACTTCATGCAAGAAGACAGATGCTGAAGGTGCTCTATCCGGTAAAGGCTCCGGTGGAGGGCAAGAAGAAAACACAGGAAGTGGACATGGTTGCAAAGATCTTTGATGAGATCGCGCCCAAATATGTAAACCGTAACGGCGGTTACACCCGGATCGTGAAGATCGGACCGAGAAAAGGCGATGCAGCGATGGAAGTAGTTCTGGAGCTGGTATAAGGCAGAGAAAGCAGATCCTCACAGACGGACGATGTGGTCCGCTGTGGGGATTTTCTTTATCAAAGGTATTGTAATTGGAGGGCAGAGACGATGGTAAATGAACAGATGTATGGATATGGAAGCAAAAGCTCGGTGATCCGGGAGCTGTTTGCCTATGGACTGGAGAGGAAAAAGATCGTGGGAGAGGATAAAGTCTATGACTTCAGCATCGGCAATCCCAGCATCCCTGCGCCCGCGGAAGTAAAGCAGGCCATCCTGGAGCTTCTGGAGGAGCCTGCGGAGGCGCTTCACGGGTATTCCCCGGCGGCAGGCGATCCAAAGGTGCGGCAGACGCTGGCGGACTCTGTGAACCGGAGATTCGGGACTCAGTATACGGCGGATAATTTTTATATGACCGTGGGAGCCGCGGCTTCCCTGAGTATCAGCATCAAGGCGCTGACAAATCCGGGGGATCAGTTTATCACCATCGCGCCTTTTTTTCCGGAATATGAGGTATGGGTGACAACGGCGGGTGCAGAGCTGGCGGTCGTTCCGGCGGATACGAAGAATTTTCAGATTGATTTTGACGCGCTGGAGAAGCTGATTGGTCCGAAGACCAAAGGAATTATCATCAACTCCCCCAACAATCCCAGCGGTACGGTCTATTCCGAGGAGACGGTCCGCAGGCTGGCAGAACTTCTGGAACAGAAAGGGAAGGAATACGGGACTTCCATCTATCTGCTGTCGGACGAACCCTATCGGGAGATTGTCTATGACGGGGTGACGGTGCCGTTTGTGCCCAACTACTATAAAAATACGCTGGTGTGCTATTCCTACAGCAAATCCCTGTCTCTTCCGGGAGAGCGTATCGGGTATATTATTGTTCCGGACGAAGCGGATGACGCCGGACGCGTCAGAGCGGCTGTAGCAGGCGCAGGGCGCGCTCTGGGCTATGTGTGTGCCCCGGTGCTGTTCCAGAAGGTCATTGCCCGCTGCGTGGATGTACCCGGTGACGTTTCCGCTTACCGCAGGAACCGGGATCTGCTCTACAAAGGGCTGACAGAGCTGGGCTATGAGTGCGCGCGGCCCCAGGGGGCGTTTTATCTGTTTGTGAAGGCGCCGGAGCCGGATGCCGGAGCGTTTTCGGAGCATGCGAAGAAACATGACGTGCTGGTGGTGCCTGGCGACAGTTTCGGATGCGAAGGCTACGTACGGATCTCCTACTGCGTATCAGAGAAAACGATCCGGGACGCCATGCCCGCGTTTGCCCGGATTATGGAGGAATATCAGGAAGAAAGATAAAACAGCTGCTTCACAGGAGGGGAGGCCCGTACCTATGGCGAGAACGGTAGCAATTGGAATTCAGGATTTTGAATCGGTCATTACAAATGATTATTTTTATATCGATAAGACGGAGTTTATCCGTGAGTGGTGGGAGAATGGGGATGAGGTAACGTTGATCACCCGTCCCGGACGTTTTGGAAAGACCCTGAATCTGAGCATGACGAAGCGCTTTTTTTCCATCGAATATGCGGGACAGGGACAGGTATTTGAAGGATTGTCCATATGGAAGCATGAAACATATCGGAAGCTGCAGGGAACCTGGCCGGTGATCATGCTCAGTTTTGCGAGTGTAAAGGAGACCACGTATCGGAATGCACAGAAGAGGCTTTGCCATATAATCGTAGAGCTGTATAACCGGTATGACTTTCTGCTGGACGGCAAAACGCTGAATGAGAAGGAAAAAGAATTTTACCGTCAGGTTACTTACGATATGGAGCCTCATACAGCCACGGAAGCTCTGCGGGCCCTGTCAGGCTTTCTCATGCGGTACTATGGGAAAAAAGTCATCATTCTTCTGGATGAATATGATACGCCCATGCAGGAAGCCTGGGTTTACGGGTACTGGGAGGAGCTGGTGTCTTTTACGAGAAATTTATTTATCGCAACTTTTAAAACCAACCCGTATATGGAACGGGCCATTATGACCGGCATTACCCGTGTGAGCAGAGAATCCATGTTTTCGGATCTGAATAATCTGTGTGTAGTGACTTCGACTTCAAACAAATATACAGATAGTTTTGGATTTACACAGGATGAAGTAACATCTGCATTATCTGAGTTTGGAATCTCCAATATGGAGGAGCGTGTCAGAGAATGGTACGACGGTTTTACTTTTGGTGAAAAAACGGATATTTATAATCCCTGGTCCATCATTTGTTTTCTTGATGAAAAGAAACTGTCCACCTACTGGGCCAATACCAGCAGCAACAGTCTTGCGGGCAAGCTGATCCGGGAGGGCAGCAAGGATATCAAGATTATCATGGAGGATCTGCTGCGGGGCGGCGTGCTACGTACAAAGATCGATGAACAGATCGTGTTCGATCAGCTGGATCACAATGAATACGCGGTCTGGAGCCTGCTTCTGGCGAGCGGATATCTGAAAGTGGAAGAACATATATTCGACCCTGATGCCGGAAGAGAGGAATATGTGCTCCGGCTTACGAACAAAGAAGTGCGTCTGATGTTCCGGAACCTGATCGAAGGATGGTTCAAAAACTATTCGCCTGCTTATAACGACTTTATCAAGGCGCTGCTGGCAGACGACAGGAAGGCAATGAACCATTATATGAACCGGGTGGCGCTGGCCACATTCAGTTATTTTGATATGGGAAGGCATCCCTCTGAGGCTTCGGAACCGGAGCGCTTTTACCATGGATTCGTGCTGGGGCTGATGGTGGAACTGGAGGACCGGTATACGATTACCTCCAACCGGGAAAGCGGCTTCGGGCGATATGATGTAGTGCTGAAACCGAGAAGCGGCGCGGGCTCTGTGGATGGCCGCAGGGACGATGCCATGATTTTGGAATTCAAAGTGCATGATCCGGAGGATGAAGCGACTTTAAAGGATACGGCGGAGGCGGCGCTGTTGCAGATCGAAGAAAAAGGCTATGCCGCTGGGCTTATGGCGGAGGGAATCCCGGCGGACCGAATCCGAAAATACGGATTCGCGTTTGAAGGGAAAAAGGTGCTGATCGGTTAGGATAGAAAGGAGGAGACGCCATGGCAAGGACGGTGGGAATCGGGATTCAAAGTTTTGAAAAAATAATCGAAAATAATTGTCTGTATATCGACAAAACTGATTTTATCAGGGAATGGTGGGAAAGCAGGGATGATGTAACCCTGATCACCCGTCCCAGACGGTTTGGAAAGACTCTGAATCTGAATATGGTGGAGCGCTTTTTTTCCATTGAATATGCAGGACGGGGACAGGTATTTGAAGGACTATCCATATGGGAACACGAAACATACAGGAAGCTTCAGGGGACCTGGCCGGTCATCATGCTCAGCTTTGCGGGCGTGAAAGAAGCGACCTGCCGGAGCGCATTGAGGAAGATATGTTATGCCATAACGGAACTGTATAATCGGTATGATTTTCTGATGGACGGCAAAACGCTGAATGAGAAGGAAAAAGAATTTTACCAGCAGGTTACTTACGATATGGAGCCTCATACAGCCACGGAAGCTCTGCGTGCCCTGTCGGGTTTCCTGACGCGGTACTATGGAAAAAAAGTCATCATTCTTCTGGATGAATACGATACGCCCATGCAGGAGGCGTATGTCCACGGGTACTGGGAGGAGCTGGTGGAATTTACCAGAAGCATGTTCAATGACACATTCAAGACCAATCCGTATATGGAACGCGCGATCATGACAGGGATTACCCGGGTGAGCAAAGAGTCCATGTTTTCCGATCTGAATAATCTCGAAGTAGTGACTGCTACTTCTGAGAAATATAAGGACAGTTTCGGATTTACAGAGAAGGAAGTGTTTGCGGCGTTGGATGAGTTTGGCCTGTCCGGTCAGAAGGAAGAAGTAAAAAAGTGGTATGACGGATTCGTTTTCGGCAGCAGTCAGGATATTTATAATCCGTGGTCTATTTTAAATTATCTGGATAAGAAAAAAGCCACCGCCTACTGGACGAACACCAGTTCCAACAGTCTGGTGGATAAACTGGTCAGAGAAGGCAGTCCGGAGCTCAAGATGGTAATGGAAGAGCTGCTGCAGGGCGGAACTCTGCACACGGCACTGGATGAGCAGATCGTATTCAACCAGCTGGACCAGGAAGATGAAGCAGTGTGGAGCCTTTTGCTGGCCGGCGGGTATCTGAAGGCAGTGCATTCCGAACTCAACGTCGAACGGATGGAAACGGAATATGATCTGAAACTCACCAATCTGGAAGTGCGCCTGATGTTTCTGCAGATGATCAGAAGATGGTTCCGAGGATGCCGCGGCGTGCAGAACGCGTTCTTGAAGGCGCTGCTCCTTGGCGATCTGGAGGGGATGAACGACTATATGAATGCCATTTCCTGTGAAATGTTCAGCAGTTTTGACACGGGGAAGAAGCCTTCTGAAAAGACACAGCCGGAGCGTTTCTATCATGGATTCGTGTTGGGACTGCTGGCAGAACTGCAGGGCCGGTATGTGGTTACCTCCAATCGGGAGAGCGGCTTCGGCAGATATGATATCATGCTGGAGCCAAAAGAGAAAGGGCAGAATGCTTTTCTTATCGAATTCAAGGTGGCACGTCCTGACCGCGGCGAGACACTGGAGGACGCCGTCCGGTCCGCCCTGGAACAGATCGAGAACATGCAGTATGAGACCATACTTAGAAGCAGAGGACTGGAAGCAGACCGAATCAAGAAATACGGGTTTGCGTTTGAAGGGAAAAAGGTGCTGATCGGTTAACCTGGTTTTCCAAAGCGGAGCAGATCTGAAACAGCAGGAAAAGAAGGAGGATAAAAATATGAACATTTTATGGAGTGACAGAAAGCGCTGGACATTTTTGGGGCTGCCATGGACCTTTACGAAATACACATGCACGCCTGAAAAATTTATCGTGGAGTCCGGCATATTTTCCACGAAAGAGGAAGAGATCCGTCTCTACCGGATCCTGGACCTGACGCTGGAGCGTTCCTTCTGGCAGCGGATCTTCGGCTTGGGGACAATCTGTTGCGACACGGTGGACAAATCGTCGCCTAGGCTGGTGATTAAAAACATAAAAAATCCAAGGAATGTGAAGGAACTGGTCTCAGAAGCGGTGGAGGAGGAGCGGATGAAGAAACGGGTCTCCTCCCGGGAATTGATGGCTGCGGAGGAAGACGACGAGGAGTAAAAAGGAGGCAGGAGGATCGGATGACTTTTTTTGGACGAATTACGAATGGGACGCTGGAAGGAAGAACCGTTTGGACCGGCATTTGCAGACTGCAGAAGGCTGGAATATACGTCTCCTACATTGATCAAACTGATGTGCGGATATGGAAACCAGGAAGGGGATATCATTTCAGATTCTTTTGACATGGGAGAACTTGTTATTACATTTTACGGAAACCGGATCTATCACGCGCAGCAGAATCCGGAATTTGAGCCGTACAATCCCAGAATTGTGCTGGAATATGGGACGGAAAAATGTCCGGAGGATATTTTTCGATACGTACAGGCAGTGGATGACTTTCTGAGGCTGGTATTGTTTCAGAAAAACATTGCGGCTCCGCATGTGAAGCTGACTGATGACAGTCAGAGGGATTATCTTTCCTTTCAGATCGGAGACAGAAGAATGTATGGGGAATCAGTCCATCTGGAGTTTGGAGACCGGTATGAAGCGGTAAAAAAATACATTCCCGTCTTTTCCGGTATGTTCTGAACCGGAGGGTGGACAGTTCCTGGTTTGAGAAGTATTACAGGTGCAGAGAGCATCAGGCGCTTTTCTTCAATACCTATGCCGCATTTGACAGGCTGTCCGGCAAAGCTTATGGCGCGGTTCCAAAGGTTGACGAAGATTTTGAAAAAACTGGATGAACCGGGTGATGGGAGTGGGATAAATACGGAAGAGGCTGCTGCAAGAAGCCCGTGCCTGCGTGTGTTCAGCACGCGTGCACGGGCATATTTTGTGACAGTCTCTAAAGCTTTTCCGGCTCCGGATATTCGGCGCCGAAAGTTTCGGCAGTCATGGATTTGATGACCTGCGGTACGATGGGCCGGTCGTTATAGTCTACATCCACTTCTGCGATTTTGTTTACCACATCCATTCCCTTGATTACTTTTCCGAAAGCGGCGTAGCCGCCGTCCAGATGCGGGGAATTTTTCTGCATGATGAAGAACTGGCTTCCGGCGCTGTCGGGATGCATGGCTCTTGCCATGGACAGGACGCCCTCCGTGTGCTTCAGATCATTTTTAAAACGGTTCTGGGTAAATTCTCCTTTGATGGAGTAGCCGGGGCCGCCCATGCCACTTCCCTCCGGGCAGCCGCCTTGGATCATAAAGTCTTCAATGACCCGGTGAAAGATCAGGCCGTTGTAGAAGCCCTTCTGCACCAGGCTCAAAAAGTTATTGACTGTGTTGGGGGCGATCTCCGGGTAGAGCTCCGCCTTGATGATGCTGCCGTCTTCCATTTCGATTGTAATCACTGGATTCTGTGCCATCTGTATTTCTCCTTTTTTTAAATATTGCATTTCTTACAACATTTTAATGGGAAAAACAGATTCTGTAAAGGAAATCATTTTTGGGTTTAATTTTAGTGCCATAATTGATTAGGCGTGTCGTTCTCACAATATTTGCCATCTTTCCATTTCCCATTATAGATTTTTCCAGTTCGATCAGAAAGTATGCCCTGTCCATCAAATTTGTCATTTCTCCATTCGCCATCATAATATTCTTCAACGAAATTATCAACAAAGTCATCAACAACATCATCCCAATAAGAGTCCTCAGCGTAGATAAAGCATCTTCCGTGTCCATGCCGCTTATCATCTTTCCATTCACCAATATAAGTGTATCCATTATGATAAGATTGTTTGCCATGTCCATGCCGCTTGTCATCTACCCAATCGCCCTCATAGACATCGCCATTATTCCAGGTATAGATTCCATAGCCATGTCTTTTCCCGTTGACAATTTCCCCTTTGTAAATGCCATCAGAATATTGAATTTCTTTCAAATCTGGCTGAGAAGTATTTGATGTTTTCTCGTTCATCTGTTTTTCAGAAGCAGACTGGCAGGATTTTGTGTTATCTGGAAAAGATGCCATAATGTCTGTGTAGTAATCACTTTTTCGATTTTCTTCATTTTTATAATGAATGCGGACGCGTTCATTGTTACTGTTGAAAAATTCTTTAATAAATCTGGACAATGTGCGTGCTTTTTGCTGTCTGCATATTTTTTCTTCGGAACTGTTCAACACATCTTTATGAAGTTGTGCCGAAAATTCCACGATATTTCCAATATTTTGTGCATCTATGGCAATGAATTTTACTGGACCAAAATGAATATCTGTTGTTTCATCGTTTATCGTGTGGCGGAGTTCTTTCAGACAGTTTTCGCTGACAAGGGAATTTTTACTGACATAAAAAACAACCAGTTGGCAGTCAATATCAGAGATGGAATTGAGAGTGTCATCTTTCCACGAATTTTTAGTTATATCCAAATTTTTCTGATCCAGCCATATATTATAACCATATTCCTGAAGCGTGAGTACATCCTGCCAGACCAATTCTCTGTCTCTATCGCTGTAGCTGATAAAAATATATGGCTTTTCTGTATTGCAGGGGGTTATCTTATCAAGTATTTCTGCTGTGGTCATTCTGATATCTCCTAACCCGGATAAACCGGAAAAGTTTATTTTATATTTTTCCCCTTTGTGTTATTCTAAAGAAAAAGGGGGGTTCCATCATGTTACTTACAGATAAATACACCAATAAGATTTATGGTATCATTACCTGTTATGACCGCATAATCATCCAGGGATATATCCCAAACTGGAGCCATGCTGAAGCTATGACCACCTATATGAAACTCAATGGTATCCGGATTTTTGATTACCCCAGTTTTTCCCAACCCCTTACAGAACAGGTCCGTCAGAATGCTGAAAAAATTGCGCAGGAGAACGGGATTGAAATTGAATTCATCCGGAAACTCCATGCTTTCCGCAAAGACGACCGTATTCAGGAAATTATTTCTGATACAGGGGTCACAGAAGGTTTGGTCCATATTTTCTCCGCGATGGAATGCTGTAATACTTACAAACCCTGGCACGACAAAACAACCGGAAAAACGTTCCTGAAATTTGACCAGAGTAAATGTCTCCATTATTATTTCTATTTCATTGATAAAGAACTTGGGCTTTGCTATCTTCGCGTTCCCACATGGCCCCCATTCCGGCTTCAGTTTTATATGAACGGCCATAATCTGCTTGCTCATAAACTTGATAAAAAGCAGATCGCCTACCGGATGCAGGATAATGCATTCCTTGAAATCTCCGATATAGAGACTGCACAGAAACTTTCTGACCGCATCAACCCAGAAGGCCTTCATAAGGTTCTCGATGTTTTTGCCAGGCGCTATAGTCCTGTCCCTGAGTCCCTTGGCCTTGGCTATACATGGACAGTCCAGCAGATTGAATGTGCGACTGACATTATGTTTCGCAAACCAGAGTATCTCGAGCCCCTTTATGATGAGATCATCCGCACCGCGATCTTCACTGTGAAACCAGACAACATTGCCACTTTCCTTGGACAACGTATTACTTATAACTGCACCAAGGAGATTGGTACGAATTACAACCAGCGCATCCTCGGCACGAGGATCAAACACCATATGGGTGATGTATCTATCAAAATGTATGACAAATTCGGCCGTGTACTGCGGATCGAAAGCACCTGTAATGATATCAGTACATTCCGTGTGAAACGGGAAGTCCGGCACAGGGATGGAACTTCCGATGTCCGGAAGGCTCCTTTAAAGAAGAGCATCTACAGCCTGTATCAGCTGTTCACGATCCTGAAATCTGCGAACTATCGCTACCTTGAGTTCATCTCTGCCTTTGATGACCACAGCAGTGGCAGAAAGAAACTGGATGATGTCAGCCGTTCTCAGAAAGAAAAGGAACGTTCTTATCGCGGGTTCAACTTTTTTGATTCCCGTGATCTGTCCGTACTGGAAGCCATCAGCGGGGGAGAATACATGACCTTCGGGATGCAGGGGAAGAATATCCGCAGGCATCTTCCGGAGATTACTCCGTCTGCAATGACAAGAATCTTTAAACGGCTGAAAGTTCATGGACTGATTGAAAGGATCCCGGGCTCCTATAAATACTTGATTACTGCTCTCGGGAAAGAGATTATCGCTGCTGGATTAACGGTAAAAAATCTCATTCTTGTTCCTGCACTTACGTTTTAATTTTTCTATAGCTAAAATTTTGCCATTTTGCGTAGAAAATCGTTTATAAGTGGCCTAATCTGTATTAACAGTATTAAATTCCTGTATTCATAAAGAGTTGGTTTATGAGCCATTTCATATGCATTTGTAGCAGTTTCAAATACAAAATAAATTTTATGAATAGAATACGAGTCGGTTTTTACCAAACATATTTTACCATAAACAGAACAGTATGGCTATTTTTATTGACAGGTGCATCCGTTCAAGAATAAAATGGTACAAACAGATGGAACGCTTGAGAATGCAAAAGAATACTTTTATTTCGGAAATTGAGGGATCGATATGGAAGAAAACAGCTTGAAAAGTGTGGACTGCGCAAAATATTTCATGGAACAGGTTGTGGAGCGGTTGAGAAGAATTATATTGGATTATGATGTTTTTTCATCTGTTGCGGAAAAACTGGACTGGCTGGATGTAGAGGAACAACATGAGGAGTGGCGTCATACCTATCCGCTTGGCATGCAGATTGAGGTCTATCGATTTCCTCAGGATTATCTGGTACTGCACCATGTGGAGGACGCATATGTGCGGACGGTTTTGTCTGACATGGCGCATTATGAAGAATGGGAGCCGGGATTCTGGGAGATATCTCAGGAGGAGAGAAGACACTGTTTAAAAGAGACTGGTATGAGGGCGTTGTGCAAAGAGTATACTGCATTCAAAGAAACGAGGCTGATACAAAGAGACTGGACGTATCTTGCAAAGGAAATTCAATATTTTGCAAACGTAAGCAAAGTTTCGGTTTCTGTTCAAAAACCATTTCTGGATTTGACTGAGAATGCAAAGGTGATTGAACTTGGAGGCTGGTACAATGGCGATGCAGAATATCTGGCAATCAAACGTAACGTGCTGCTGGTTGTTTCCTGCGGCTGCTGGGATTGAAAACAGCAGGGAAGCTGTAAAGGCAGAATCGATATGGAGAAGGACCTGAATGAATGGAAAACAAAAGAACAGTGATGAAAGATGAGGTGTGGAGCGAACTGGATCTGGACCCGGCGTTTGCAGAGCGGGACCGGTGCAGGAAAGCGGGAATTCCGGTAACAATTGCGGAGACAGAGCGGCTTTTGATCCGGGAAACCGTCATGGAGGATGTGCCGGCGCTCTATGAGATGAGGCGGAAACAGGGGATGGGAGCATATATGGAGCCTGTGCAGCCGACGCTTGAGGAAGAGATGAAATTTATGGAGGCGTACATTCACCACATGTATGCGTTCCATGATTTTGGCCTGTGGACGGTGCTGGAGCGGGAAAGCGGCGTGATTGTGGGCCAAGCAGGCCTGTTTCTGTCAAAGCTTCTGGATGAAGGCGTGGAGCTGGGCTATATGATCGCGCCGGACCGGCAGAGGAGAAGCTATGCTCTGGAATGCGGACGGGCGATTCTTGACTACGCCGCAGAGGTGCTGGATCTTGCGGAGGTCCATGTGCTGGCGGACAGAAGGAATCAGGCTTCGGTTCGGACAGCCGGAGGGCTTGGATTTGCAGAGTACGAAATCATACAGAAGGATGGAGCGGAATATCTGCATATGGTGTGGAAGTGCTGAAGGAGCGGGTCAGTGTTGCCATGAACCATGCCCGTACGGCGCGCCGGGATTCCCGGAACCGCATTTTGATCTGGAATTCCGGTTCACATTGTCTGGTGCGCCAGATTGATCCTGTCTCAAGACAACTGCAGAACAGGGAAGAAGGGAGATTGTGAGGTTTTAATATGCCGGCATATTTTTCATTAACATTTGAATTGAATAAAAGCCGAAATGCGGTCGGCGCTTTTTGCAAAACCCTGATCCATTGCGGACCTGTATTTAAGAGTGGATATTGGGGATTTGAAGACGATTCCAGGTTATTCATTATGAACCACAGAAGAACACCTGTATTTTCTTTTGAGTTGATTGTTCCGGAAGGTAATTTGTGGGTTTACACGGAAGAAAACAGAGCAGCCTGTTCGGTGCAGGGAAAGCTCGAAAGAATGGAGCTGCTGAAATCCGTTGCAAAAAAGATGTGGGCGGGCACGGATCTGCTGGCAATCCAGACAGGATGGGAGCTTTCCGATGTTTCTCCATCGGCGGGGGAAATAGCAGGAGGCACGAAACCGCAGACTGAGCCGTTCTGCATCATTCCTTCCTCTTCCTTTCTCTTTGAAAAAGACGCTGCGTTTGCTTATGAATATATGGAACGAAACGGGGTATTCATCGAAGATATAACAAAATGGAATAACGGATGAAACAGGAGTTTTTTTAATGCTCCTGTTTTTCTCTGTATTGATCTTATTGATCCGACATAATTCTGTCAATATTTCCTTCATTTTAAAATTCAAATTGCCACCATAACGGTGGCAACGAAAAAGAAAAAAGTGTGTTACAATGAAAAAACAGAAGTCAAAAGATGGATTCCAACAGAAACATGATCAATAACAGCAAAAAAGCAACTGCGAAATATAAAATCAGCACACCTGACCAGCGAATCAGCATGCGTTTATTCTCGCACAGGGGAATCAATCGACGGATATTGCAGTAGTTAAAACAGCAAAAGACAAAAGAAAGCATTATGAATAAAGCAGTGATTCTCTCCAGCCAGAGATGAAAAACCGTTGCATCTTGTATTTCCATTGTAAGACTCGCCCAAAAGATAAATAAATATCCGACACATGCAGTCAGCATTTTCCACGGAGTTCTTGTCCTGAAACCAGGCGGGATAAAATTTTTCAGCGGCGTACTCACTGTATTGTGGTTATCGTTGCTGCAGTTCTGCAATTTCTCGATTTCGGCCTTCAGCTCCTGTATGGTTTTCATCCTGTCAGCCGGATTCATCTCGGTACATTTGCTGATGATGGCATCAAATATAGTTGTCGGAACAGGCAGGGCATGGGAAAGTTCTTTTAATAAAATACCCAATGCATAGATATCGGTTTGGGGAGTGGAGGGGCCGAAGCCATATTGTTCAGGTGCAGCATAGCCTTTTGTTCCAAGAAGTACCGTATCATGGTCGGCTGTGTCGATTGAACGCTTTGCAGCATTAAAGTCAATTAAAATGGCATGTCCGCAGGACGTAATCATAATATTTGAAGGTTTAATGTCTCTGTGGATGACAGGAGGGTTGAGAAAATGCAGTTTTTCCAGAATGCTGCACAATTCGCCCATGAACCGGATAATCAAATCAAGCGTGAGAGTCCTCTCGTCAATCATCTCACGCAGTGATATTCCGGAAATAAATTCTTCAATTACTAGTACAGCGTTGCTTAAATATCAGTGATTAAATCACTAATGGTATACCGGCAT
>CAJUAA010000038.1 GCA_910584205.1 uncultured Lachnospiraceae bacterium | reverse complement strand
CATACAGATACAGGCAGTCGTGATCCGCCGCCAGCAGTGTCGCCTCCACATAATCCGTGATGGCTTTTTTCACATCCTCCGGCAGGTCTTTGATCTTCTCCTGCATCTCCTTGCTCAGTCTGGCCACCTTGTCCTGCAGCTCCTGCTCCTCCGGTGACTGCTCATTACGCTCCCGCACTGCCGTTTCTGTCATCTCCCGGATCACCATCTCATAGATTTCTTCTCTGTCCATTTTCATTTCACTCCTTTTTTCAACCAACATAAACGGAACCGTTCGAACAGTCCATATGCAAAATCAATAAAATATTTCTTTTAGTTTTCACGTTTCTGATATTTGTATGCGTCGCTCAGCTCCACCGCGCCATTGAGACGCTTCACCTCCTCCACGCACTTTGCATGGAGTTTCCGGAACGCACTCTCATCGATCCGGCTCTCCGAATGATAAGCGATCATGTGTGCCAGCATGGACAGCTCCACTGCGATCTTGAAATCCATCCGGGCCAGGCGGTTCTCCGTATCCTGCACCGTGCTGGTCAGGACGGAGGACAGAGACTGCAGCAGATAGTCTTCTGCCTTTCTGGAATTCAGATAACCGCAGTAGAACTTCAGCGCCTCGGTCACAAACTCATTCCGGGAACGCACGTTGGCCTCGGCCAGCAGTCCGTCCGCCATCTCAAGGATCTCCTTCTCAACATAAAAACCGGCCCGCACCTTTGCTGTTCCTTTGGCCATCTGCGCTCTCCTCCTCTCTCATTGACTCACTCCCGCCTGGGTATTCACCTCTACTCTTCCAAAATCCCCGGAATTCCCGCCACTTTTCCGGAAGCAGGCATAAAAAATTGCTGTATCCCTGAAAAAGTTATGCACTTTTGCCCTCCCGCACGGCTTTGCCGGGCGGTGTTTTCCGGGTTTAGGCTGCGAAAGCAGCATAAACCCTTTAACCTGCACACATTTCGACCCGGATATCATGCTGCACCAGGCGCTGTTTTCGAACTTGTCCAAATCGCCCCAACAAGGCGGATTTCCCTCTCATGGGTAACTACTGCCACTCCTGCCGGGAAACCGGCACACAAGGCCACACGGCGGCTCACAGGGGCGGATGCTGAGGTCACATTCCCTGCGTCAGCTGTGCGGAAGGTACTTCCTGCCCGCATTCTTCCTCAACGGCATGGGAATACTCCCTGACTTTTTCCCCGAAAATGCGCACCCGTTCCTCCAACTGGAGTCCCGGATCCCGGTATGCCTCCTTAGCTGCCTCCCCAAGGACATCCAGACTCTGTTCAGAAGCATGCCCCATCACACTGGCCTTCATCCGGTTTTTGTCCAGATCGATCTCATATACAGCCACGATCTCCTGCCCCCGCATCCGGCACCATTCCTCAAATTTTTCCTGCGTGAGAGGAAAGGAATTTCGGAAGGCGGTCTTCGCCAGTTCCTCACAGTCCATCTTTTCTGCTCCCGGCTGGCAACTCTCACAGGCATGTACTGTCTCCAACGGGGAACGGTAATCCTGTGTGAGCAGATGGCATGCCCTCCCGTCCTTCACTACTTTGATCAGGACAAAGCGCCGCCTGCTCCGCTTTTCAGCATCCGCTTCCTGTTCTTCCCGCCTGACGGCCTCCTCTACCTTCCGCCTCTCCTCCGCAGGAACCGTCTGTCCATAGAGCCTCTCCAGTATCCGGGCCAGCTCCTGCTCAATGCTGGTTCCTTCCGGCAGACATTCGGACAAAGCACAGTAGACCTGCTCCTCTATCCACACGGTCACATCCTGTTTTGCCATCCAATCCTTCTCCTTTCACTACACAGAAAACTCTCTACTCTGCCGCCTGGGAAGCCCCATTCCTCTGCCGGTTCGGGCGGGAGGGTCTGGCATTTTCCTCCCTCGCGATCCGATCGTCCAGGTATTCCCTGGTCGCCTGGGGAACGTATTTTTCATAGAGCTTCTGGAGATAGTCCTTCAGTTCCTCCTGCAGGTCCGCCTCCTTCTTCCCCATGTGGTAGGTCAGGGCATCCAGCCGTTCCGTATTGAAGCTCATGGTCAACGTGGTATTTTTCATCTTCTTCTCCGCCTCCGATCATAAATTTTTCTTTTCTCTGTCTGCTCACAACTGCTCCCGGTTATCCTTCCTGCATCACCGGAACTGCCTGCCCCTCCTCCGGATCATTCACCCAGTTATCATAGTCCTCCACACTGCAGTAGCCGGCCAGCATGGCAGAAAAAGCATCCAGCCTGCTGGCCTTCACCCCGGACAGTTCCATCTGCAGGCCGGAGTATCCCCGGAATACCCGCACCACTTTTGCGTTCAGCACATCCGCCCAGGCTTCCTTCCCTGCCGCTGTCAGCGTAGTCCCGTCCAGTTCCACGATGGTGTGGGGCAGACCGTAATCGATCTCATCATGCACCAGATGCAGGTTCTCCCATCGGGCGCACAGCAGATCCTTCAGGCAGGCTCCCATGGTCTGTCCCTCATCTTTCTGTTGCATCAGCTCTCCGGGATCTCCAGCCTGCGGAGCTGCCCCCGCCAGGCTCTGATGGTCCTCCGTTTCCTTCTGGCAGTTGGGACAAAACTCCGGATGAAAATGCAGCTCCAGACAGTCGCTGCGGATATAGGCCAGTCTGACCTCCGGCCTCTCCACAAGCATGTCCGCCAGCAGTTCTGTCAGTGCCGGATTGTCAGAAAGAGAAAGATCACACCCTTCCTGTATCTGATCCAGATAAAAGATCCAGTTCCCATCTCTCGTTCCATCAGTTCCCTCCCGGATCATCTGGTCCGCCAGCCAGGACAGTCCTGCCCCGAACTCGGACAGGGAATCGTATTCCAGGGCGGCGGCATCCGGCACATAGGAGGCATAGCGGGCGTAGTCATACCCCTCTGCTTCCACCAGGACACCGTCCCTTCTGCCCTCGCCAGTGACCAGAAGGCAGTGGTACACCCCTTCCTTATCCTGGCACATGAGATCCTTATTCTCCACCACACATGGGACATCCTGCAGAGGATCCCTCAGAAACTTTTCGAACGCCTCCGCTGGCAGGCAGACCTTTTTCTCCACCTTCGCCTGCCGGAACTGAAACTCCGGCTTGTATAAAAACAGCATGTTCACTGGATTGATCGCACATCTCTCCTTCCTTCAGGTAAAATCCACTTCGTAAAGGGTTTTCACCACTCTCTTATATTCCGCGTGCTGCAGTGCCTCCCTGGTCCCATGGCGCACCTTTTTGTTCAGCTGCTTCCTCCGCAGGGAGATCCCCCGCTTCAGTTCGCCCCGCATGCTGTCCGGGCCTCTTCCCCGTATCCAGTCGGCTCTCCTTCTCCTGGCTGTGCCGGGCATTGGTTTCTGTAATGCCATCGCTTCCTCCTGTTCTGCCGTTTTATCAACCGGCTGCTGTTTTCTTTCAGCAACACACCATACCGTAACCTTTCCGAAAAGTCGATACCCAAAACCCACAAAGATGCCTTTTCTTCTCTGCAGATCTCAGCTTCTTCCTCTCCTTTACGGGATCCCCGGCAGACGGCCCGTGGCGTAGTAATGGCTGCGCCAGTAATTGGAATTCAGGTCACCAAAACCAATTGGGTCCCCCGCGTGAAGCATTTTTCCATCCCCTACATACATCCCCACATGGCTCACCGCGCCGGCCGATGCGTAGGTCCCGGTAAAAAAGACCAGGTCTCCGGGCCTTGCCTCCTCGCGGGGAACAATGGCGCACTGGTGGTAGATCCCGTCCGCTGTCGTCCTTGGCAGGTTGTAGACACCGGACTGCGTATAGATCCAGCAGATATACCCGCTGCAGTCAAAGGACGTGGCCGGGGAAGAGCCGCCCCACACATAGGGATACCCGATATAACGGGAAGCCTCCGCGAACAGCGCCCCGTAGCTTCCGTCCCCCATGGCCTCTCCCGCCGCAAAGCTGCCAGGCCCCACCCTGCCATAGACTGCCGTGGTATAGATCCTCTGGGCATTGGCCCTTGTTTCCATGGCCAGGCTCCTCCCCAGCAGGCTCTCCAGATTCCGGCAGATCTCCTCCTGGTCGGTGAGGAAAATGGCCACCGTATACGTCTCCTCCGTGATGCTCCCGTCCTCTTCCTCCACCTCCCTGGTCCGCTCCTCGTAGCGCAGGAAGCATTCCAGGAATGCCTTCTGCGCACGGCGGGAGGGCTGCTCCTCACCAAAGTACAGGGCATAGAACCAGGCTTTGACCCGGTTGGCATCGATCTCCCCGCCCTCCAGGTTGTCCACGCCGGCGATCAGGCTGTCCAGGTTCTGAAAACTCTTTCGGATATCCTCGATGTATTCCCGGTACTCCTCTGGTACCTTTTCTGACAGTGCCCCTCCGTGGAAAGACAGATCCACAGCGGAAAAGTTGTGGGTACTGGTGCCATCCAGCGCACTGAGGATTATAAAGGTCATCAGGATGAACGGCATGAACACCGCAACGATCACGGAGGCGATCGCTGTCCTGGCCCGCTTGTCCGTGACTGCCACAGCGGCTGCCTTTACTGCCAGGGTAATGGCTGCGGATGCGGCCATCTCCATCATCTCCTTTCTGGATTATATACTCTATATCGGTCTTTTTTCAACCGATTAGGATACTGTTTATTTGCTAAATTGTTGGTTAAACTACCTCTATAGCGAAAAACAGAGGTGGACCCATGGAAGGAACAGACCCAAAGGTGATCGGCAACCGTATCCTGGAATGCCGTAAAAAACTGAAATACAGCCGGGAGAAGCTGGCGGAGGCCGCAGACGTATCCAATTCCTTTCTGGCGGAAGTGGAACACGGCACCAAGAACTTTTCCGTTCCGGTACTGGCAAGACTCTGCAAGGCTCTTGGGGTATCCGCTGATTATCTTCTGTTCGGAAGGGAAACTGCGCCCGACACATCCGGTATCCTCCAGATGCTCTCTGGCATCGACCCTCAGTATCTTCCCTGTCTGGAGGAGCTTCTGGCCGCCTATATCAAGACCATAACGATTGCCGAAACCCGTTAGCTGTGCCGAGAAGCACAGCTTTTTCTATGCAGCGGAGAAAGACATTCCCCTGTTCAATGATTCAGGATTCCTGCCGTTTTTCCGTCATCAGCATCCTTAAACACAAATCCAGGTTCCTCCGCCATCCATGGTTTTCTGCACGTTCCCTCTGTGTCCCTGCATATGCTTTTTTCTCCGCACACGCTTTCCTTTTACATCTGCATCCCATCAAACAGATTGTGCTGCCAGAACGATTCCCCCATCCGGGAACTCTGTTCCTGCTCCATCACTTCTTTCGTCCTCTCCAGCGCCGCCTTCAGCACATCCTCATCCATCCCAGCTGTCCGGTACCCTTCCGCGATCACATCATAATAAAAACCTGACGGCATGGCCGCCTGCCTCCCGTCATTCATCACATACACCATGGCAGACATTTTTTTCCCTTCCAGCTCCACCTCCAGGTTCTCCTTCCGGTAGAGATGGGGCCACCCTTCATAGCGGTCCAGCGCCCTCTCATTCTGGGGAGAGATCTTCCACAAAAGCACAGGCACGCTTGCATCCTCCCGCGGCTCTATGGTCGCCACTCCCCGGAACAACAGCTCGTATCCCTTCACCTCACTGGTCCCCACCACCGATGCGCCGGGACAGCGGCGTTCCATCTGGGGGAGGTTCAGATTGCTCCCATATGCGATATATAACCGTTCCTTTTCCTTCTTCATTTTCCTTCCTCCTGGTTTCCTGCTTCCTATAGGGACATGGTAAAAGCCGGGGACTCTTCCCCGGCCTCCTGTTCCTCCGTATACTGTTCTTCTGTCTGACCTTCCACAGCGGCCTGCCGTTCTGCCGCCGCTGTCTCTGCCGCCTCCGCCATCTCCTTCTCCTTTTTCTGCCGCATCCGCTCCTTCTGTGCCAGAGCCTGGGCGGGATCCCTCCAGGCAATGCAGCCGTCCAGATGCTCCAGCAGATGTCCCCTGGCTGTCTTGAATTCGTCTCCGATCAGGCCCAGACGCAGGAGCCAGGTGCGGAAGGTATACTTCTCATTTTCCGTTACCGTCTTCCTGCGGCTGGCGCAGCTCTGGTTCAGGGCCTGCGCCCCAATGGCCAGACACAGCTGGATATATGCCTTGATCTTCCCTGCGTGGACGGTGCCGTTGAACAGCCGAAACTCCACCGTCCCTTTCTGGAACACGCTGTGCAGGTTCAGGCAGTGGTACCGGCTGTCATCATAGTGGGTATCCCTGCGGCTCCTCCCGCCATACCAGATGCGCTCTACCTCCTCCATGTTCTTTGGTTTCCGACTGTTCAGATCATCCAGGAAGCGCTGCTCCACCGGCTGGCACCAGCGGTCCTTCCTGGCTACGGAGATCTGTAGTGCCTTGTAGATCAGATCCTCCTTCGCCGCCATGATGTTGGTGATGTTCCTAAGCGTCCGGGCATCAAAGGGGGAGGCATCGATATGCACATGGATCCCGCAGCTCTGGTTGGCAAAGGCACCCGCTTCCCGCAGCTTCCGGATCAGCTCCTGGATAGTCACGATATCTTCATACTTACAGATCGGACTCACCATCTCCGTCCGGTACTCCGGGGAAGCCCCAACCCTGTTTTTCCCTTCTTTTTTCTGGGCTTTGATACTGGCGTCACTCATGAACTTCCATTCCCGCCGCTGGCTGTCTTTCGCCGCATAGGTATCATAATACGTCCCCACATAGTAGGAGGATGTCCCAAAGTGCTGCGCCGCCACCTCAGCCGCCCGGCTGCGGCTGATCCCGGTCAGCTCGATCTCAATGCCGAACTTCTGGTCCTTCAGATCCACGCCTTTCCACCTCCTCTCCGGTCCGGAGCACCTTCCGCATCAAAACCTCCTGTTTTCTGTCAGACAGAAAGCCCATCTCTGACAGATCTTCTTCCTGCCGCTTTCAAATTCCATCAGCGCCCGCCTGCCTTTCCGAACAGCCTGGCCTTGTAATCTGGGGCCGTCACCATCAGGTTATACCGCTCATTGCCGCACTTATAGAGGCACACCCCTCTCTGGGGATAACGGATCAGGGAGAATTCACTGGGTTCCAGCTGCAGGGTGTCGATATAGAACTTCTCATCAATGGCACCGGCATTGAACAGGAACTGGTGGGTGGGGATGGAGAACAGGGGCTTGGTGTACTCCCGGATTCCCTCGATATTGAAATCCTCCAGGTTCTGGCTGGCGATGATCACCGCCGAGTTCTTCTTCCGCACCCGCTTCATAAAGTTCCGCACATACTCCACGGCAGTCAGGTTGGAAAGAAATAAATAGAATTCATCCAGGCTGGCCGCCGTATCCCCGGTGGTCAGAAGCTCGTTGCTCATGTAGGACAGCACGTTGAACAGCAGGGCGTTCTTAAGGCTTTTGCTGGCCTGTAAAAGCCCCTTCACCCCGAAGGTGACAAAGGTGGAATCCGTGATGTTGGTATGCCCGTTGAAAAACTTGGACTCCGCCCCCTTACACATGGAATGCAGCCCCAGAAGGATGTTCTGCAGAAGCTCCGCCGTATAAAGCTGCCGTTCCTTTTCATCAAAGCCTTTGTATTCCGCCTCAATGAAGTCATACATCTCTGAAAGGGTCGGATAGTCTTCCGGCTCCAGCATCTGGAAGTCTGTCTGATCGCTGAGTCCCCTGCTCTGGTACAGCTTCTGGAGCATGATCTCGATCACATCGATCTCCCGGTCTGTGAAGTCCTTGTAACTGCGGAAGAAATCCTTTAAAAAGCTGATGTGCTGGCTCAGACGGCTGCTGATCCGGAAGGTCTCCGGGGCATCCGGATCCTCCGGCCCGTCCCCCTCATCCCATACCTTCGGCTCCAGGGGATTGATGATATAGCGCCCTCCCATCAGGTCAATGAAGCACCCCTGCAGGTTGTTGGTCAGATCCTCATACTCCATCTCCGGATCCAGGCAGATGACGTTCATGCCGGATTCCCGCAGGTTGCATAGGATCAGCTTCAGCAGATAGGACTTGCCCTGGCCGGAGTTGCCCAGGATCAGGATGGAGCCGTTGGTCTTATCCTCCGCCCTCTGATTGAAGTCCACCAGGACATTGCTGCCGAACTTGTCCCGGCCAACATAGAAGCCGTGGGGATCGGTCTTTCCGCTGTAGTTGAAGGGATAGAGGTTCGCCACGCTGCTGGCCGGCAGCACCCGCTCGAACTGGTCCCGGAACACATTTCTCCCGCTGGGCATCACGGACTGAAAGCCCTGTTGCTGCCGCAGCATCAGGCGGTCCACGTTCAGCTTGGAGCGGATCAGCTCAGTCAGTACCTCCGTCTGCAGGAGTTTTAGACGGTCATAATCACTGGCCGACAGTTCGATGTATACTGCCGTGTGCAGCAGCGGCTCCCGGTTCCGGTGGGTCTGGGCCACAATGGTGGCCACATCCTGCAGGTTGCTCTCCGCCATCACCGTCTGCTGCAGGTCATTGGTATTGGCCCGTTCCATCCGGTTCTTGCTGGCGGCATTGCTGATGATCTTCCGTTCCTCCGCCGCATTCACATGGCGGGTATAGATCCGCAGCGTCACCCCGTCTTTTTCTCCCAGTCTTTTTAAGATAGCCTGTTCCTCCGTGGAGGTGGGGTATTCCCGCAGCGCCCAGACACACCGGAAGGTGTTGCCGCAGATGAAGTGGTCCGTATTGAACTTGACCACCGAGGGCGCGATCATGTCCAGGAACTCCTGCACACGCGCATCCCCCGGATGGCCGGGCTGGTCTGTATTTGTCTTCCTCAATGTTTTTCCTCCTGATTTTCTGCATGAAAAAACGCCAGATGCTCTTTTCACATCTGACGCTCCTGATCTCCTGCCTCTTATTTTTTTGTTTCTACTTCTCTTCCTTTTTCCTCCGCATGGATTCTAACAGTTCTGCACAAAAAGCAATATCTTTTCCTTCTTTCGCCGCCCTGAGTACCGCCCTGGTCTCCTCCAGTGTCAGGGAATTCCCCTCCAGGGCATTGGATTCATGGATATACTGGATCTCAAACTCCCGTTCAAATCTGGCAAGCACTGATTCCGGGATGGAATCTCTGCCCTTTTGGTATGCATCCCGTTTCTGTAAAAGCTCCTGGTACTGCATGCCCTTTCCTCCTTCTGCCATTTTCCCAAAGTATACCACACCTCCTGCGGATAGCAAGCATTTTCCTTAATCGTCCGGGATGATCCACCGCTCCCCGTCAAAGTCTTCAAACTTCTCGCTGGTCACGTTCTGCTCGTAATACACAGCCATGATCCGCTTGATATCCTCGCTCCCCGCCCGGCTGGCGGAAAAACCCTGTTCCTTCAGGGACTTTTCGATGCGGTCCAGGTAGGAGAACACCTCCGTCCCCTTCTCGTTGTGGAGCCGGATGATGATCAGGAATTCCCTGGCCGTGGCCATCTGCACCTGGATCCGGTCCAGGAAGTTCTGGTCACGCTCCAGGAGCCTGCGGACCACCGGGTTCCTCTCCTCCTCCGCCCGTTTCCGTAAGAAACTTTTATTTTCCTCGAAATTCTCCCTGCTGTTTAAGCACAGCATCTCGATCTCCGCCACGCCTTTCAGCACATTCATCAGCGCATACACTCTGGCCCCCACGCTGGAATCCGACAATACCGACAGGTTGGTGGGCCGGATCATGAAATACACCAGGTCGTCCCCGTCATAAGTCTCCAGGCTGTAGTCGCTGACCGCCTTCGTGTTGATGAGCTGGCGGGTAGAGAGCTTCTGTTCCCTCTCCTTTTTTTCTTTTCTGCTCATTGGTGAAACCTCCATTCAAAAAATTGCTGCCGGAAGAAGAACGCCCCGGCATAGCAGAGGAAATCCAGGATACTGGTATCCTCAAAGCGGATCGTCAGAAATGCATAGACTGCCGTCAGGATCGCCGGAATAAGGATCCCTGTCTGGGTCAGCGCCAGGACAGAGAGAAGGACACCTACGCCTACGATGGCGAGATCCCTAAGCTGCCACAGCCACATGGTCGCCTTTGCTTTCAAATGGTCCGGATAAATATACATCGTTCTCTCCCCTTTCTTAACACAGTTTTATCTCCTCCATCCCTGAAACCTCTTCCTCATGTTTCTCCTGCTCTCTCTGATTCGGAGCAGGAAAAATACAGGAGGACGGGACCTGCCGTATGGGAATCCCAAGTCTTTCCGCCTCCGCTTTCTCTGCCCGCATCCCCGCAGACATCCTCTCCCCGCACAGCCAGAACTCGTCACAGACAGCCAGGACCCGCCGTCCCATCTTAAGTCCCGCCTCCCTCTCCTGCGGTATCCGGTCGTTCAGGAACTGCGGATACAGCAGATGGACTGCCACCGGCGTGCATCCCTGTGCGGCTGCGTACCGGCAGGCATCCTTCGCAAAGGCCACATTCCTTTCCACATCCCCTGCGTAGGGGGACGCGATATAGACCAGCCTGCTCTCTGTCATCTCGTCACCACCTTTACCACGGTCCTGGTCATGTTGATGGCGCTCTGGGCCGCATAGAGCGTGCTCATGATATTGGCCCTGGTGTTGGTATCCAGGCCGAACTGCCCGGCGATCCTTGGCACTTCTCCGGCTGACAGCATCAGCCCCAGTCCTAAAAGGGCATGGTCCTTCAGCACCATAAGGCCGGCAATCAGGACCGTTGCCTGCAGAAAAGCCGTCAGACAAAGCCCGATGACCTGCTTGCACCAGCTGGTGAAGCCGTCCAGGTACCCTCTGGGGATGCTGAACATGTAGAGGCTCCCCACCGCGATCTGGATCACCAGAATGCCTCCACGCTTTAAGTTGGCAAAAAACACTTTGATGGTGGCGTATCCCATCATGACCAGGATAAAGATCATCAGGATTGGGCTGGTGATATCCGTCAATCCGCCAAAAGCGCTGCCGGCCATGGCCTCCTCCACACTCATATCCTGCAGACTGCTGATGATGTTGTTCGCCACCGTCCCGATGTCCGTTCCAAGCCCCGTGATCCCTGCCGTGAAGCTGGCCTGCAGGGATACACAGAGCTGGTAGAGCCGCACCGGCACCACGGAGAACAGCCCCACCGCCATAAATCCCTTGACCGCGTTCAGGGCCGTATCCTTCACGCTTCCCCTGCCGGACTGGTATTCGATGCCGCATTCAAACACCGCCACCACAAGCCCAACTCCGTACAGCGCCCATCCAAACTGGAAAAAGAACTGCACGATGGACCGGACCCAGGTCATCTCGAACAGTTCCGCCCCCATATTTCCCATGGCGGCAAAAAAGTTCCCAAGGAACCCGATGATCTGCCCGTAGATCCAGTCCACGATCTGTCCAAGGACCGTGTCCGCCACAAAATCCCATATAAACATAGGTCTGCCTGTTCCTCCTTTCTTTCATCGAAGATCATTTCCCGTACCTGTCAGGACATGCCCATCCCCTGCCCTGTGTTATATCTCCAGCACAGTCTGGGCATGATCTGGGGCAGCATCTCCATGTTCCAGCAGCTGCTGATGTCCGGCCTCAGATCCATCTCCTCCAAGATCTGCTCTTTTTCCTCTGCCCCAAGCGGATGCGCTTCAATCTCCTGATAGATATCATTTCTATATTCCAGCGTCCGCAGATAGGATTCCGCACTGGTCTGGCCTTCCCTTCCGATCCACGCCAGATAGTCCTTCAGGACGGATGCCAGCCCCTTCATCTCTATTTCTTTTTTCTGCCCGTAGGCATTTAAAGCAACGTATCCATAGGCTTCAAAATCCGCCCCTTCTTTCGGGATCTCCACCTCCGCCAGGGAATCCGGATCCTGGAGCACCTGCATATACACATCCCTTCCCTGGGAGATCAGCCAGGACCGGAAATCCATAAACCCGTCATCCGAGCAGTGTGTCCCTGTCGCTGTGCAGGCTGCCCACAGGTCGTTTCTGTATGCAAGTTCCATATACACCCTTTTGATCTCATGCCATCTGGCGATGTCCGCTGCGGAAAACTCCAGCAGTTTTTTCTGGGTCGCTTCCAGGATGGCCTCCTGGTCGCCGCCGTCCACGCTGCTGTTCACTTCATCGATCACGTTCCAAAATGTTTCCCTGTCCATGCCGCCTCCTTTCCCCCGGCCCGTCATAGTGACAGGCCAGGCACATGACTTACTTCCTCCGTTTCTTTCCTCTGTCCGCCTGCAGCCTTCGATCCTTCCCTCATCCCGTTTTCATCCGGAAGGATCCCTTCCTCTATCAGCTGCCGCTTACATTCCTTCAATAGTGCCAGCCAGTCCTCTTTGATGTTCTTTGGATAATGATAGAGATAAGAGTATTCTTTTGACGGTACGCTCCAGTGGAAATTGTATTTCACATTCTGCGGCGTGATCCGGTAGCTGTCCCCTTTTTCATTCCGGATCTCCTTTTCCACCTCCAGGCGCATCTGGTACGCATCCCCATTTCTCGGCCTGGCTCTTACGATCTCTTCTGCAAGCCGGTACCGTTTCGTGAATTCACAGTCCCTGTCAACCAGTTCCCCGTTCCTCCAGTCATAGCCATTCCCAATGGAACAGAATAAGTGGTCCAGGCAGTGGTTCCTGGTGGGGAATAATTCCGGATAAAAATCCATCATAAACTGCAGTTCTTCTTCCGCCCGCATCTGCTCTCCTTTCTGTCTCCGCTCACAGGAAACAGAAAACTCTGCTTCCTGCAGCGCATCATATCAACCTGTCTGCTCAGATTCCCACGATCCCCCAGATATAAAGCGGGGCCGTCAGCATGAACACCAGGCAGGCGAACAGGATCACGGGCGGAGCCCATTCGATCTGTCCGTGCTTACGGTAGTCCATATAAGCAGTCCCAACCTTCACAAAGAACAGCACTGCCAGGATCAGGTCGATGGCCGGGAACACCACCTTGTTGACCACGGTCTTGATCTGGGACGAGGCTGTGGTCCAGGTGCCTTCGATAGCCCCTGCCACATCCCCGGTCCCGGCTGCGAAGACCGTGGTGGCGAACATCATCGCCAGGAGCATGCTCACCGCCAGCATCACCATCCATTTTCTCTTTCTCATTGTCTGTTTCCTCCTTTTTCTCTCTGCTAATTTTTATCTGTTATCTCTGAAAATTCACTCTGAATGCTTTCTACAGGAAATTTCCTGCAGGTTAAAAAGCAACTTTCTACGATGGATCCTGCGGAGCGATGTGCCAGTCCATCCACAGATTCCCCCGGATACTGACGCTGTCCGACAGGTTCATGGACAGCATCCCGGCAGGGGTCCAGCTGTCGATGAGCCAGGTGTAGGGGGTATAGCTCCCGTCCGGGTACCAGATCGGTGTGAAATGGGTCCTCCGCTGATAGGTGCTGTACTCGTTTTCCTGAAACTCAAACCGTGCCTGGTACCCGCTCCCGGTCCGCCCAAGGAGACGCCAGAAGCGCCCGTACTGGAATTCCGGGAAATACGTCACCGCGTTCTGGGCCGGAGTAGTGGCCGAACTCTGACTGGTACTGACCCTGGCCGTCACGGTCTCCTGGATCCCATACCCGGATTTCAGCGTGCTTCCGGAAGCGGTGGGATTCTTCCCGTCCGGCGTGATCCGCATGGTGGCCGACAGGCCCGCATGGTAGGTGTCCAGATCAAACTCCCACCATCCGTAGCGATAGGTAATCCACATCTTTTACCTGACTGTGTTTAACTGTCAGGCAGTCAGAGGGATTTTCCCCCGCTTCGCACCGTGCGTGAGAGTTTCCCCTCACACGGCGCTCCATCTATACAGTTGCCTTATCATGTGATTTGTCCAGTTGTTTTCTGAATTTCTCTACATTTTTGCGTGTTTTTGTATCAAGGTGTGACAGGTTTGCGGTTTTGTCGTTTACGATTCGATAGCATTCTTTATCCATGGAAGCAAGGTTATTTACTTTATTGATTTTTCCTATGGGCAATCCCGGATTGATTCTATGGGTACACAGTTTGCCAGTGATAAGCCATCTTCCGCAGACACGGCATTTTAATTTATCCCGGTTCAGAGCGTAGGCACGGTTCATATAGAACTCAAAATTATACGTCCTTCCGGTCTGTCCGGTGGATACCAGCTCTGATGTTTCCATACTCAAAACATCGTCCAGTCTCGCATTCATTCGCTGCCGTTTGGTTCGCTCAAAATAGATTGTCCGACCCCTTTCCGTGTACGGAGTTTCTTCCTGTATCTTATCCCCTGCCTTATTCCATTTACAAAAATCAAGCCGGGTCACTCCTATCCATATATCCCGATAATGGATTGCTGGGATTTTCGTGGTATATTTCTGATGGACATTTACGAGATTCTGCGTCTGGTCTGCCGGAATCCATTTGCCTTTATACTGTTTCAGCCGCCTTTTGGCCGCTTTTTCCAGATTCCGGCTATATTTCTTCATGGTAACATTCACCCAGCTACAGTTATCGTAGTAGTTTATCAGACCACGAACCTTACTATTGATTAGATTTAATTCATGGATTACTTTCTCCCTGCTTGCATCAAGCGGGATTTTCCTCCACTCCTTCGCAATCTCATCTACTTTCCGCTTTAATCTTTTCCTGTCAGGCAAAGTGCGGGGAATGTACCCCTTCTTAGCCTTGCCTTTCACTACCTTGTATTCATATCCTAAGAAATGGATATGCTTTTTACGCACATCTGTTATCAGCGTTTTTTCTTCTGACAGATTCAATCTCAACACTTGTTCCAAAAAGGTTTTGATTTGTTCCTTCCACCACTTTGCATTTTGAGGGGTATCGGTTATTAATACAAAATCATCAGCATAACGAATCAAATAGGCCGGGCGCAGATTGCTACGCTTGCGCAAGGAACTGATTTTTATATCACTTCTTGCATAATCATGAGAGGTGCGCTTATCTATCCACTGCCTGCTCACCCATTCATCAAACATATCCATATATACGTTTGCAAGTAGCGGCGACAGAACTCCCCCTTGCTGAGTGCCGACCTCATTTTTCTCGTTTTCGCCAACAATTCCTGCTCTCAACATAGCCTTGATTATCTGCAATACCCGTCTGTCCTTCACGCCCATATGATACAGGCGTTTAATCAGTATTCCATGGTTAATGCGGTCAAAGCATTTGCTGATATCTCCTTCCACAATCCAATAATAACCTGTTTTGTGGACGTAGCCGGCAATACACTGCAACGCCATTTTTGTATCCCTCATTGGACGGAACCCGAAGGAATATCGGTAAAACTGCGCTTCCATGATTGGTTCCAGCACAATCCTTATGCATTCCTGTACAATTCTGTCCCGTATAGTCGGAATACCAAGTGGGCGCTTTTCCGTTTTTCCCGGCTTGTCGATATACACCCGGCGTATCTTTTCCGGCTTAAAATAATGAAATGCTTTCTGTATATCCTCAATCACCCATTCATAGGGCTTCTGGAGATAATCTCTCTGCGTTTTCCAGCCGTCAACTCCCGGAGTTTCGCTTCCCTTATTTGCTTTTATGTTGTGAATGGCGGTTTTAATCGTTACCTCACTGGACATGAGTTCAATCAAACCTCCAAATGACGGCCTTTTATCTCCGTCCTTTGCTGTCTTTGCCTCTAAATAAAGTGCGTCTAATGTATCACGCAAGTCTGTTTCGTTCTTCGGATAGTCGAATTGTTGTGCCATACGCACCACCTCCTTTCGGATTCTGGTGTTTTTGGTTTTAGTCAGGTTCGCCTACGGCTTCCTCGACAGACTGGTCACATGATTACTGTACAGACTATGCCCCTTCGCTCCACACCCATTACGGTGCTTCATCACTACTACGGGCTGCCGTCCCACAGCTTCACAGGCCATTTCCTGCCTGTTAGAGCGAGTGCAATAACTCTTTTACGGTAGCTACCGTTCTCTGCTGTGGTTCCTTCGTTCCCTGCATTCTAGCTTTACATAACAGTTTTAGCTCTACTCTGTAGCCCGACTGCCATCTTTAGCTGGTGTGATGTCTGCTAAAGACATTCGACCACGGTTTCCCTATGGTTTTCTATTGAAAAATACAATCACAGATATTTCCCAATGACAGTTCCCCTAAAAGGAGCGAATACCTTCTTATTTCGGTATCCTTGGTGTTACGAGCTGTACGTTCAAGTATTCGTCGGTCTTTCGACATACTAAGCATGACTGTTTTATAGCCCCCTGCGGCTACTCGCCCCATCACAGGCGCTTTGGCCGCTCTTCACCGAGCTTCGTACACCAAGCTCATTGCCGCCTAATGCACGTCGGAGTATCAGGGATTTTGTCACCTTTCACACAAGGTCAGGCAGGAATCACACCTGCCGATTCAAATACAGAGTTCAGGTCTCCTCTGGAAACCTGTTCAACTTTATTGCGCATTTCTACACAGATTAACTGAAAACGAAGCGCGCATGGTCGCACCAGTAGCCGTCATCCTCCCCTCTGCTGTGCCAGACCCAGTGTTCCTGCCACCAGGGACGCCATACACTCCAGCTCAGGGACGTCTTCTGCTCATTCGCCGGCATGGCTCCCGGCGTGAACCCATCGTTCCGGTCATCAGCCTGGGGATCCGGGGGCGGGTTCTGGTCCAGGTCCACGATATTGGCGGTGATCACGCTCTTTTCCGCATGCCCCCGCCCGGAAGCTGAAACAGTGATGGTCATCACCTGTGGTGTGGCCGGGGTTGTCCAGCGGATCCACACCAGCTGGCTGTCTCCGGAAGGGTAATACACGTTGTTCACCCGCATGGTCCGCCCGCCCACATGGAAGGTCACGGATACCGGATGGTCCGGATCCGCCTGCCCTCCCCGCACCGTGACCGAAGTGATGACCTCCGTGTTCACCCGGTATTCGTAATCATAGACGGACACTGCCGGAGGAGTGACCACCTCATTGAACCGGACAATGCCAAGGCCCAGGGAGGACTTTACCTCCTGGTTGGAACGAACACCGGATCTCGGCCCTCCCCATGCCGGGAACCCCAGGTCTCCGCTTTCCAGGAACATGGACAGCGGCAGGTTCTGGAAGGCCACGGTTGGCAGCACCCTGCGGACGGCTCCCCCGGTCACCTCATCGTAGCAGGCGGCCTCGGTGGCGGTCATGGCCACATACACGCCCTGGAACTTTACATACATCACCGGCTCCAGGAACAGCTTGTACCTGCCGCCGATCAGGGTATCAAAGTCCATCCCCACCAGCCCGGCGATGCTGCGCACCACCTGCTCGTCTGTAAAATAGCTCTTGATCGCTTCGATGCTGGCTGCACCCAGGCTTTTGGAACTGATGATCCTGGGCAGGGACTGGCCGGGGTTCACATACTGGTAGACCCCGGTATCCGGCGCGATCCCCTGCCCTCCCAGGTAGGAGATCTTGCACACCTTCCCAAAGGAATAGGCGATATTGCTCAGGCGCTTGTTGGTCAGGTCGATGGGCGCAGTCACCGGAGTCCCTCCCTCCGCCTCCACCACTGTCACCCGCACACCCTCCATGCCCGGTGTCCAGCTGTTCTGGTTCGTTCCCTGCCCCATGCCCCCGCCTCCGCTGTCGATGTTCCCTTCCCCCACAGCATAGACGGTGGAAGGGAAGAGCATCGTAAAAATCAGCAGACCGATAAGCACCTTCTGAAAAATCTGTTTCATTCGACTCCTTTCTGTCCGTAAACCGTATCCTTACTGCATCTCCGGACAAATTTTTAATATATTTCTGTCATGGAACACTACTCTCCGTGAACCGGTCATCGAAACGCGCTGCTCCCCTGCCCGCCGCACCGTGGCAGACACATCTGCAGCATCCTTCTGCTCCGTGTTCATGGAAAAAGCACCGCCACTTATGACGATGCCTTTTTCCTGTCCGATATTTTTCTTTCTGTCCTGCTGTTTCTCAGTCCATGGCCCCGATCTTGTTCCCGTTCTCGTACATGTCACCGGCTGTGGTCCCCGAAGCGCCTCCGCCCTGGTTGTCCACCCATCCGAAGCCCGGAATGTAAATCTTGCCTCCGGAGGTATCCCCGGCCTGCGGAGTCCCTTCCGCCACCACCGGCTCCTCCGGCCTGGTGCCTTCCTCATGCTCCTCGGCTACCGGTTCTCCTTCCACCATCTCCCCATTCGGTTTCTTTGTAGGGTCGTGGAGGATCTCCTCCGGGACTGTCTCCGGCTTAGTCACCTCCTCCTGGAGCTTCTGCTCTTCTCTGTCTGTCTGGGGCGGAAGGGACTCCTGCACTATTTCTGTATTTCCTGCTTCTGTCCTTACGATCACTTCCGGCTCTTCTGCCTCATGACCGTCACCCTCTCCCTCTGATCCCTCCAGTTCGATATCCACCCTGTGGGGAAGGTCTGCCAGGATCACCGGAGGCTGCTCTGTCTCCTCCGGCAGGATCACATCCTCCGCCCCAGGCTGTTTTCTGAACTGGCTCCCGATCGCCACTGCCAGCACGATGCAGATGACGGCACCTCCTGCGATCAACATCCATTTTTTCTGTTTCCGATTCACTTTCATGCTGCTCCTCCTTTTTCATAAATCCTAAGTCGCCATGTACCGGTATGCGTTTCTTTGTACGACACAACATACCCGAAGTTTTTCCAAAAGTCCAGCATTATCGTATGGAATTTTCAGAATACTTCAATATATCCCGCCTGTACCTTCAGACGCATCCGAAGAGATGGGAACACCTTCCCGGCAAACCGCACCGGCACCTCCAGCGTGACCATGGCATCCGCCTCGAAGCGCTGGGCGTTCCGGGGATCCGATGGAGCCAGGGGCGCGTTCCGGATGGTCACCTGCAGATCTGTGATCTTATATTCCAGCACACCCTCCGCATACTTCACATGGGCACCACCCTCTGAGTGGGTCCCCAGCACCCGGTCCAGCTCATAGTAGATGTCCCCGTCATCCACGGTGGCCTCAAAGCCGGAACCGTCACTGGTGTATCCTCCGGAATATCCCTCCCTCACGCCATGGTATACATTGGCGTAATTGTCGTTGACCACCACCACGATGGCATCCTGCACCGCCTCCTTCACACCGGCAGCCATCAGGTTCAGGCGCAGATACTCCATGACCCCGCACAGGATCAGGAGCAGGGCCAGGGTCACGGCGATCACCAGAGGGAAGGATACTCCCCGCTCGTCTTTGAAACACGTTTTCAGCTTCCTCATTTCCAGTACACCTCCGATTTCCCGGAGGCTTCCGCCCTGAGCGTCACCGGAAAGGAGCCAAAGCTGCCGAACAGCCCCAGGTCATACCGGTATGTCAGCTGGACGCTGACCTCCTCGTTCAGCTGGATCCGCCCGCTCCTGGACCACCGGATCTCAGGAACCAGCCCGGTCTTCTCCGTCAGCACCGCCGCCCGCCTGCTGGTCTCGCTCCCCACCCGCCCGGAGATCTCCGCCTCCCGGCACAGTTCCGTGGCGTAGGTATCCAGTTGCTGCTTGGCGATGAACACCGGCAGGAGCTTTACCGACAGGGCCAGCACCAGAAAGACACACAGCACCAGCACGGCGATATCGATATACCCCTCTCCCCGTTGCTCTTTCCATACCCTTTTTAACACATGGCCACCTCCTGCTCCCTGTCCTGATATTCCTGCCCCTCGGTTCTGGTCCCCTGGTCTGCCAGGTCCCAGAGCAGATGGTAGAATTCTTCCCCATGGGGGAGATCCTGCTCCCGCAGGTACATGTCCCTCACCATCTCCAGCGGGTTCTCAAACCGGAGCAGGTAATCCACAAACTCCCTGGGGCAGCCGTTTTCCTGCAGCTCCTGATACACCAGCTTCGCCGCCGCGATCTCCGCCGCCTGGTCAATGAGATCCGGAGGCAGCTCTGCCTGGAGCGTCCGGATATACGCCTCATAGTTGGCTCTCAGGCGCTCCTTCAATCTCTTTTCTTTCTGTTCTTCTGTCATTGGCCCTCCTTTCTTTATTCCATCCTCAATCCCTGTCTCTTCCTCCTTCTGGCCGACTTCCTGCAGCTTTGGCGGCATCCTTCCCTTCCTTTAGAACATACTTCCCATGGATTTGATGATCTCGATCACAATGATCACCAGGTACATGAACAGGAAACACATCAGCATCACGAAGCTGAACACCCGGATCTTGGGCGGGATCTTCTGGGCCTCCTTCTTTAACCGCTGTAACTCCAGCTGCTTGAAATCATGGGAGAGCATCTGGAAATACATGGCCCCGTCATCCCCCCGCAGCACTCCGATCAGTCCCCGGACCACATCGGAGAGCATGGGGGAATTGAGTCTGGCCTCGAAACGGGTCAAAGCCGCCTCGTAGCTGCTGGAGCGCATGTCTGCCACCAGTACGTCCAGTTCCCCAGAAAACTGCTCTCCCGCATTCTTCTTATAGTTCTCCACGATGGAGAGCACGTCCCGGCTGTTCTTCAGTTCCTGCTCGATGGTGGATACAAACCGGGGCAGCTCCGTCTCGATGACACCCCGCTTCTTTGCAAGCAGCTCATCCGCCCGGTTGATCTCCTTAAAATAGACCATCACGGAAAGGAACACTACGATCACAGACAGCAGGGGAAATATGAACAGCGCCGGGAGGATCCCAAACATCACCGCCCCTGCCTTCACAAGCGCATACGCCTGGTAGACCTCCGGCTCCAGATTCAGTCCGCTGGCCTTCAGGATATTTTTTAGTCGGCTCCTTTTATAGGCATCCATCCGGACATACGGAGCGAACCTTGCTGCGACCGTCAACAGATATGTTTCCAGTGTCTTCGCCGCTGTTTTCTTCTCCCTGCCCGTATTGACCATGGCCTTTGAGGTCCCAAGGTAGGGAAGGCGCAGCAGATCCGCCGTCACAAAGAACAGCCCTCCCGCCAGAAACACGCCAAAGGCCGCCAGCAGTCCCATCATCAACATCGTTGTCATCCCGTATCACCTCCTGTACTCCAGCGGTTTGGTCAGCTTGATGACCAATGCTGTGGATATAAAGATCAGGGCCGCCGTCACCGCCAGCATGATCTGCCCCACCGGCGTGAACATCAGGGTCTCATACCAGCTGCGGTTTAAGAAATACATCAGCGGGATGTTCCCGATGACCAGAAAGACCATGGTGATGAACTCCTTTCTGGGTTCCGTCACCAGGAATTCCAGCTCCGCGTTCACGATCCGCATGTCGGACATTTTGTTCACGATAGGAGTCAGCGTGGTCTTTAAGCTCCTATCCAGCTGGCAGTCGCTCAAGGCATCGCACCACTCCTCGAACACGTCATTCTCGATCCGTCCCCGCAGCACCTTCAACGCCGCCTCCACGTCCGGGTTCACCATCTTCACCTGTGTGACAAAATCCCGAAACACGTTTTGAACGGGCGGGTTTAAATAATGCAGATTTTCCTCCACCGCCGTCAGGATGTCTTCATTCCGTAGATATGCCGTGGTGATGATGGAAAGAGCTGTCTCCAGTTCCGCTGATACATTCTTTTTATAATAGTTTGCGGTCAGGCGCACATACCAGAACGGCACGAACAGAAAACCGCAGGCCATCACCGGTGCCAGGAAAAAGTTCCCGATCATAATGGCAAAGGAGCCGCCTGCCGCAAACAGGGCAAGGCTCACAGCACAGACAAGGGAGAATCTACTCCCTCTCCCGGTCATCACAAGGATGTCCTGGGCCTCCGTGATCTCTTTTTTCAGGATCCCCGGCTTCTTTCTTCTGGTTGCCTCATTGATCTCCTCCTTCAGCGTCTTCGGCTTCCGCAGGAGAAAGGAAAACAGGTCATCCGTAAACTCCACCGGCCTTAAACGCAGCAGAAAGAAAAAGCCGGTGATCATGCCGGCGCAGGCCAGCAACTGGATCATGGTCATTGCTCCACACCTCCTCTCAGACGCTCCAGCACACTGCCGGGCATCCCGTTCTCGGTCAGCCTCCGGGCCAGTCCATCGGAAACAGAGTCGACCCTTCTGTGGCTGCCTTCAATGATAAACTTCCCCTCCTCCATCCGGTTCTCCGTGATCTCATACTGGAACAGAGGACGATAGTGGCGGCTCCCGTCAGGACGGATCTCACATTCCATGATCTCCATCAGGCGGCGCTGCCGGTTCTCCAGCTGCTTGCAGAAGGCCACGATGGGGTATGCCTCCGTCACATAGGCCATCAGGGTCTCATCGCTCATGTCCACCGCACGTTTGCATAAGGATACCATCCTCCGGTAGGTGGCCTCGCAGCTGTTGGAATGGATGGTGGTGATCACCGCCACGCCGGTCCTGGCCGCCTCCTGTGCCGCATTGGCCTCCGGTCCCCGCATCTCCCCCACCACGATCACATCCGGGTTAAATCGGAGGGCCATGTCCAAAAGGGCGATCTGGTCCACCCTCTGGCGGTCATTCTCGCTGTCGCGGGTCAGGGTATGGATGACGGAATTGCTCACCTTCCCCTCCTTCTCCCGCACCAGAGCCAGCTCTCTGGAGCCAGATTCTATGGTGTAGATCCGCTTCTTATCCGGGATGGTGGTCAGAAGCCAGCCCATCAGCGTGGTCTTCCCGGAGCTGGTGGCCCCGGCCACACAGACAGAGATTCCGTAGCGGACACACTCCGTCAGAAAGTCCAGCATCTCCGCTGTCGCCGTGCCGCCCTTGACGAAATCGGAAGCCTGCATGGACTGGGGATTGACGATACGGATGGAGGCCGCCACCCCGATGTCCTCGTCCACCAGGGGCGTCTTCATGGCCGCGATACGGATATTTTTACTTAAATGCCCCAACACTGCAGGACTGGCGTTGTCCAGCACCATGCCGGAAGTATGCAGCATCCGGCGCACCACGTTGATGGCGTGCTGGGGGCTTTCAAACCGTTCCTCCAGTTTCTTCGTCTCCCCTCCTGCATACTGGATCTCGATATCCTTCCAGCTGTTGATGTCGATCTCCTCGATGCCGGATCCGAACACATACTTGGTCAGGAAGGAGAACTCCGCCATCTCCGTATAGATGGTGTCCACCAGCTCCTGGCCGCTCATGCCTTTCACGGCGATCCGGTAATCCTGCACATATTTGGTGATGTACCGTTTGATCTGCTCCCTGGCATCCTCCCCGCCCTCTTCCATGATCAGCGTGGAATACTTGCTGGAGATATACTCCTGCACCTCCTGCAGGACGGAAGAGAACTCCCTGGTGTCATCCTGTGGGGAGAAGAACAGGTCATGGGTCCGGAGCGCCGTCCCTCCCTGTTGGAACCGGACCGCCTCGTCCTCCTCTTCCACATCCCAGACAGCCGGAGGCTCCAGGGGCGCTCCATGGGCCTGGGCATTGGTCACGCCCACAGTCGCTGTGGGGATTCTGGATCGGGAAGGAATGTCATGGGCAGCGGAATCTTCTTCCTCTGCCGATTTCCCAGAGCTCCTTATCCCGGACATATCCATATCTTCTCCCCGGCTTCCTCCGGGCATGATCCCGCTCGCTTTTCTTTCCTTATTGATGTTGCTGCCGAATCCCTCCGCACTCCTTACGCTCCCGCTGTCCCTTTCCTCTGTCATGCCTGTCTTCTGTCCGTTCCCAATAGCCGCCTGCCGCATCCCGGATCCAAACAGCTCCTGCGATCTCTTTTCTCCTAACATCCGAACACCTCCCTGCTGACCGCTTCCAGCTCTTTACGGAAACCACGGCTGTCCCGCAGGGACAGGTCCGCCAGAAGGTTCCCGGAAAGGGTCTGTCTGGCAAGTTCCGGGGAATGGGGCAGGCGGAAAGCCACATTTCCAAGCACCTGCTCCGCGTGGTCGCTGGCTTCATCCGTCCTTACATTGCTGGCCACCTTATACTGCTTGTCCGCATCCCATTTGTTGTCCCGCAGGAGGGGCAGCTGGCTGGACAGATAGCTGATGCTCTTCAGATCACAGTTCACCAGCCGCAGCACCGCATCCGATTCCATCAGGGCCACCGCCGAGAGGATGTCGTTGGCGATATAGCTGCCGCAGTCGATGATGATATAAGGGGCGATCCCTTTCAGGCACTGGATCAGCTCCGATGCCTGGCTGGCGGTAAAGGGCGGATAGGTGTACTCGTTCTCTCCCTTTAACATCCCAAGGAAGGTGAGGCAGCCATACTTCTTATGGGTTACCAGGTTGTGCTTCACCAAGGATTCCGACACCCGTACCGCCGCCAGGACGCTGCCCAGGGAATGCTCGCATTCCAGTTCTCCGGGCGGGCAGATGCAGGGCAGCATGGGGGCGGTCATATCGCACAGCAGGAGGATCACGTTTTTCTTCTTCCCTGCCAGATATTTGGCCAGCTTCACCGCCACGGTGGTCTTGCCGCTGCCGGGGCTTCCCCAGACTGCCAGCACCTGGCTGGGAGCGCTGTATCCGTCATACTCCGCTTCCCTCTGCCCGCCATCCTCCCTGCGGCCAAAGATCCCGTTCTTTTTAAAGTTCATCTACTGCTCCTCCCCGTCTCCTTCCGTGTTCGCTGTCTCCTCTGTCTTTTCGCTGCTTCCTTCTTTCTGTTCTGAGGACTCCTGCGTCTCTTTGGGATCCGCCGCATCTCCTGCGCCTTCCGCTTCCCCCTCTTCCGTTTCCTCTCCTTCGCTGTCCTCTTCCTCCGGGGCATACAGTTCCGCCAGCAGTTCATCCTGGGCCTTTATGAATTTCCCCGCATTCTCCTTTGTTCCCCGGTACACCAGGGAAAGGTGCAGCTTCCCGTCCGCCTCCAGCTCCGCCAGCACTTTACTCTGTTCCGGGGATACCAGAAGAGTGACCGTTCCCGGAAGCTCCCGATCCTCATCCTCCGTCTGCTCCCCGGTATTGGCATCGTAGCCGCTGTTGGCCGTAACAGCGATGACCTCCACATACTGCAGCTCTGCCGGGATGACCGTGACCCCCTGCTTTCTGTAATCCGGCGCAATGACTGAGACAATGTCACCGCTCATCAGCTTTCCGGACAGGCCGTTGGCAAAGGCCTTGACTGTGACCGAGATGGCCTGTTTCTCCCCGTTCAAGTTGTAGAGATAGGCGTTTTCCGCCGCAGGAGCATCCGCGATCTTGGAACTGATGATGTAATCTCCGGGGACCATATCTGCAGAAGCAAACCTGCCGATGACTGTTGCCGTATCCTTTACCACACCATCCGGAAGGTTGTAGCCGCCCACCTCCACGGCCCGCACCATGTCCTTTGTGATCTCGTCCCCGATATGGATGTCCTTCACCACCCGGACGATCTCCGTCTTCTGACTCATGGATTTGTTGAACAGCGGCGTCACCGCAAAACAGATGACCAGGGAAAGGATGATGCAGATCACCCCGATCACCGTCCGATTCTTAAAAAAGCTCATAGTTTCCTCCATTCTGTGCGCGTTCCACAGCACAAACAGGTATGGGTAAAATATTTTTCTTTCACCCTTTTCCTCCGATAGAACATGCGGCAGACCATATCTTTTCCGGCCTGCCGCACTCTCTCCATTCTTACAGTTTCTTTTTAGCAGGGCGATCCGTAATGCTTCTTACGGCGGCGCAGCACACAGAAAACTGCGGCGGACACCGAAGCAAGAGCGCCTGCAACAAGCAGCATCTTCTTCATATCAGACTCCTCCTTCCCGAAAAAACAGGCTGCCGCTGTAGACAGCCAAAAACAGTATCAAAAATACTCCATCCCTTTGCCACAGATCGTTGATATTTTCCCGGAAGAAACACACTCCTTCCTTTATGGGAGAAAACAGGCCGCCAGAAAACCGGCAGACAGAAATGGAGCCATGGGACGGGCCTCCTTCCTGCGCAGTCCGCCTGGAAGGACCAGGCAGAAGCACAGCATCAGGAACAGCCCGATGATGCATCCGAACATGGTATCCCCAAGCCCCAGGACCAGGCCGCAGGCTGCCACCATCTTCACATCCCCGCCGCCCATCCTTCCGCCCATGGCCGCAGCCAGAAATGGAACCGCAGCCAGGAGTCCCCAGAGATTCGCCGGCCGGAAACACAGAAGCGCCGACAATGCGATCCCCAGGTTCAGGATATCCGGGATGATATGCTCCCGGTGGTCGATCCAGGCCGCTGCCAGTAACAGCACCGCAAACAGAACAGTCTGCATCAGGGCCAGGATCCGCCCCGGCTGGCTGGCCGCCTCCTGCACCCTGGACACAAGCCAGGGGACAGGCAGGATCAAGGCTACAGCCGCAGCCTTAACCGGCATAGTTAAACATTTCCTGCACACGGCGGGTCAGCGTGGGCAGGACCGTCTCATCGAACAGCGCATACAAACCTGCCAGCACCAGCGCTCCGATGACCACTGCCATCAGGATCTTGATGGCGGTATCCACGAACCCTTCTCCGGACCTGTCTGCCAGTGCCTGACGGATCTGGAATGCCCTGCGGGCTACACGGTTTCCTAACTGGATCATTACTTTTCTCAAAATCGTCTCCTCCTTTTTCTGCTGATAAAACAGACGGAGGCAGGCGCATCTGTACGCCTGCCTCATCCGGCACCTCCCGTTCCATCGGGAGACTGCCGCACTTCATTGGTCTCTTTGGTTTCTGATCCTCTCTGTTTTCTGTTGATCTCCTGCCTTCCGCTTGCTACATGGACATCCCGCCCATGCCCTCCTCCGGCTCCATCTCTTCCTGGAAATTGGTATCGTCCAGATCCTGTTCCTCGTTGGGAACCTGTACCTCTCCGGAAGTCTGTTCCTCTCCCGAAGCCTGCTCCTCCTGCATGGCCAGAGTCTGGGTATACGCCTCCCGCACCGCCTGGTTGAACTGTTCCCGCAGTCCTCTGCTCTCAAAGAAGCAGGCATCCTTGTATTCTCTGGTGTCCGCCATCTTTGTCCTGGGCATCACCACCGTCAGATCGTAGTCGTCCTCCTTGATCTTGACGTTGCGGATGGTACAGATGCCCGCCAGCTCCACGTCTGCGGTGGCCAGGAATTCTCCCCTCCGGCTGTCCGTGTGGATCGTCACCCCGGTTACCGGCAGGACCTCCGGCTGTGCTGCTTCCTGCTGGGGAGCCTGTACGGCTGTCCTCTGTGTCTGGTCCTCTCTTCTCGGCATTCTTTTCTCCTCCATCTTCTTTTTTATCTAAATCCCCGTTGGGGATTCAGAGCTTTTTCCTGCAGAAAGCCGCCACATAAAGCGGCGGCCTTCCCTCTCCTCTATGATGTTTCTGTATCTGCTTCCTGCGCTTCCCTGGCTTCTCCCGCCTCAGCGGTATTCCCTTCAGCTCCTTCGGCCTCCGTCCTATTTTCTCCGGACGCTTCTGCCTCGTACCGTTCCAGTTCCCTCGTGATCAGACCGATCACAAACTCCCTCTGGCTCAGTCCCGGATGCTTTGCCAGGTATCCCTTCACCCGTGCGAACAGCTCCTCCGATACCTGGAACGCCAGGGTCCTTGTCCCGTTTGCCATCTCTTTCCCGCCTTTCTTAAAATGTTCCTCCAGCACCATCTCCACATACTGCGCCAGGTTCAGCGCAAGGGCCTCCTGCTCCTGCTTCACCCTCCCGTGCAGCTCCTCCGGGATCATGGCACATAAATTCTTCCGTTTTTCCATTACCGTCCTCCTTCCTGCAAGCCAAGTATATGGAAAACCGGGCGGAATAGCTATGACCAATACCAACAAGGATTTTCCATAAAACGAAGCATATCCACTAAATTGTCATGCTGCCCATGCCCTGGGACAGATCTTCCCCCTGGAACATGGATGTATAGCTGCCCACCGCATCCGCAAGGGTCTTATAGTCCGCCGCCGTGGGCTGGTAGACATACCAGGAAAAGTCATTTCCATTCTTCCAGATATGGGGGACGATCCCTTCCCGGAAGTTGGGATTTGCGGTCGGCTTCTTCCCCAGTACATCTGCGAATCTCAGCAGAAGACTGTCCACAGGGCCTTCCCTCCGGTTCAGCAGGGTCACCTTCAGGGCGGAATACTGGTCCGACACCCCTTCCGTTGCAAACTCCATCCGCACCCGGACATCCTCGTTCAGTTTTCCGTAGCAGACACGACCGGCGAAGACAGTCTCCGGAAGATCCAGCCCCTGCCGGAACAGCTTTTTCATTTCTTTTTCAAAAAAGTTCGCCACGGCCTTCCTCCTTCTTTCACATGCTCATCTGAGGCGCTGCCTGTCCCTGATCGGATACCGTTTGGTTCTGGTTTCCCTGATTCTGGCTCTGGGACAGGGACTGGTGGTAGGCATGTAATACCGCCTCATTCAGCTGGCTCCTGGCCTCTTTGGTGCAGGGGAAACAGATATCCTTATACTCCCCGTTCCCGGTCCGGTAACTGGGCATGGAGACGAACAGGCCGTTTGCCCCTTCCATGACCTTCAGTCCCCGGATGGCGAAGCTCCCGTTTAAGTTCACCGAGGCCGAAGCCCGGCAGCTCCCCTCCGGATAGAGGGAATGGATCTTCACGTCATACTGGAGAGGGGCATATCCCCTTTCCTGCACGGCTGCCGTTTGCTGCGATGTTGCTGTTTTCTGCGTTTTTGCCATCTGGTCCTCCTTTCCTGTGTCAGCCTGAGTAGCTGAACATCTCCTGCACACGGCGGGTCAGGGTCGGCAGCACGGTCTCGTCAAACAGGGCATACAGCCCTGCCAGCACCAGCGCTCCGATGACCACGGCCATCAGGATCTTGATGGCCGTGTCCACGAACCCCTCCCCTTTCTGCTCCTTAAGAGCCATATATCCCGCAAAGATCCTGCCGGATACTCTTTCTTTTAAGTTCCTGATCCTGTTTTTCATGGTATGGTTCCTCCTCTTTTCTTTCTGTCATACAGGCTTTATTTTCTGATCCCAGACCTGCCGCCATTGCCGCCGCTACAGCTGCATGACAGGACTCTGCACCGGCTCCGGCCCGCCAAAGGCGATGGTCTTAAAGCCCCGTTCATCCACATAGTGGAATTCGCTGCCTTCCCCGTCATGCAGCTCGATCACATCCGACATGGACAGGGAATGGCCCGTATATCCCGGAGGATGCAGGCCCGTGCTGAACTTGTCGTAGATCTCCTCCAGGTTGTTGGTCTCGGCTTCCCCGTCAAACACCAGCTGGTAATCCTCCGGGGAAGGCTCCCCGAACCGCTCCCGCATCCGGTCATAGCCGATGAACTTCATATGCACATCCACAGACGGCTTCAGCTGCCAGATCCGGATGTTCTTTAACACCGGGCCGTCCGACAGGTCATCCTGCCCGTTCATCAGGCGGTCATAAACGCCGTCCCGCCATTCCACCTCCCGGATCCCTTTCTGCTTCTCCAGAAAACGGTTCAGCCCGTCACCGGAAAAAAGCGGGTCCACCACAGCCTTGTTCCCGGTGACATACCCGGCCAGGTTCCCGAAGTACAGGATCCTGCCGTTTTCCATGCGTATCCCCCGCACGGAACATCCCTCCTTTCCTATTCTATGTGAGTTCCATGCTCCCGCCATCTGCCTGTCCCTGCAGCTTCCGGAGGGTCTCTTCATCCGGGAACACCAGCTTTCCAGCCACCACTTCCATCACGCAGAAATCATCCCGGTCACACAGCATCACTTTATGCTGGTAGGGTTTCTGCATTTCAACATAGTCCATGGCTTCCTTCTCGCTGCACAGCCAGACCCCGGCTGCATAGCGCCCATCTTCCAGAAAACTGTATCCGGAATAGAGCGGTTCATGCCCTTCTAATGGGAGCGCCCCAATGGGGCGGATCTGAGACAGCTGCAGCTTTGCCTGTTCCGGAAGAAGCTGCGGCTTTAAGGTTCCCAGAATCTGGGAGCGCCGGAAGCAGGTTACCTCCCCGTTATCCAGGCTGACTCCTGACACGGTATGCTCCACGGAATCCGGTTCCGCCCCGCTTCCTCCTGTGCAGAAATAAAGCTGGTTCCCACAATTAGCAGGAAATATATCCGGGCAGGCCACGATCACTTTTCCTGTCAGATACATGCCGTATCCTGTTTCCTCACAATCCTCTGCTGCATAGGCCCGCTTTCCATCCTTTTCTTCTGTCGGTCTTTCCATCCCTTCATCCCTCCTTCTGGCGCATCAGCCCGGACAGGTCGGAGATCAGGCTCAGGCGGGTATCGTCTGGCATGGTCCGGATGGCCGCCCGTACATAGGCTTCCACCGCCTCCGGGGACTGATCCCCCACCTCGATGATGCTGACCTTCCGCACCGACACTTTTCCGTCCGCTATCCCCAGACCCACGATGTCCCCGTACTCCATCCCGGCTGCGGCCCGCATCTCCTTCGGGATCAGCACCCGTCCTTTCTGGTCCAGCAGCTTGTATACCGGTTTACCCATCCAAAAATCCTCCTTTCTCCAGGATCTCCATAGCTTCCTTCTCTGTCATATCCAGCAGCCGCAGCATCCCGTAAAAGGGCTCCCGGACCACTGCCAGCGGTTCCTCCGCCCCCATCAGGACCGCACCTTCCACGGTCCGGACCACAAGCTCTGCATCCAGGGGGATCCCCGCTTCCCGGAGCAGGGCATGTGGAATTTTCAGTTCCGCCTCCCCTGAAAGCTCCATGCATTCCGTCTTCCGGAAACCCTCCGCAGAGAGAAAAAATCTCCCATAGCTGTTCTCCGCCCGGACAGGCTGCAGGCTCCCATAAGTGATGCAAATCTCATCCCCCGGCCCCGCCCCCATGGTCTCCAGTACCCCAGGCGGCAGGATGACGCTCCCGTCCTGGGCAACTGTCCCTCTCACTTCGATCCATCTCACATCAGCCACCTCCTTCCTCCCCGCCAGGACCTTCTCCCCTGTCTTTTAGTTCCTCACAGAACGCCGCCACGGCCTCCCCGTCCCCATGGATGTCCGCCGCCTCCAGCTGCGCCACAAGGGCCGCGATCCGGGCGCATTCCTCCGTCAGCTCCTTCATCCGTGCGCTGGGGTTGTAGCCCCCGCAGGTGCGGATATAGCCCTTCACACGGCAGTCATAAAGCCCTGTTTTCTGGTTCTTTAAGAGGGCAAAGTAAAGCCCCACCATGCATCCGTCTTCGATCCGCACCACCGGCATCCTGTCCCAGCCCGTATGGAGCTTCTGTCTCCCTTCTGTCTTCTCCCTGATCAGGGCCTCCGCCCATCTCAGCTGTTCAAGTCCCTCCATCTTCCTCCTCACCTCCCGGCATCCAGTCCCCGAACAGGCTCATCTGCTGCGGCCCGGCCAGCTTCCGCTCCTCCGGGTCATAGTTGGTGATGATCAGCTCCGGGTACTCGCAGCCGTTGTCATACCGCTGTGCCAGGTTGTTCATCCGGGTCACCGCCGTGATCTGCCGCCCTTCATACAGCTCCCGGATATACCCGCAGTCGTTGTAGCTGACCATCCATTTCCCCTGACAGGCATTTAACGTATCCCGGAGGCGCACATGATCCTGCTTTGGGAATTCCACTGCGTAGTGGTCCTCCGTCATGTAATAGGGCGGGTCGCAGTAGATGAAGGCGCTCTCCCGATCGTACTGGCGGATGAGCGCCTCAAAGTCCTTGTTCTCTATGACCGTGTTCGCCAGCCTCCTGGACGCCTCCCAGATCAGGGAAAAGGTCTTCCGCACATCAAAGGGCTGGCAGCCGTAGGACGTGCAGCCGCTCCCGTAGCTGTAGCGGATCAGCTTATAAAAGGCCACGGCCCGCCGCACGTCTCCGGGGGAGGTGTTCTCCAGCATCAGGGACCGGATGTCTTCGAACTCCGGTGCGGGCAGGTTATGCTCTGCCAGCTCCAGCTCCCTGGCCATAAACGGGGCGTCGAACTCCCCTTTGTCCAGGAACTGCCGGATCACGCCAAATTCATCCCGGCTGTTTAACGGCAGGAATCCCAGATCCCGCAGAAACTCCCAGGTCTGGCCCTTCACACAGGCATACAGGTTGGCCAGGTTGGAGTTGAAATCGTTGTAGACCTCCATCACCTTCCCGTCCGGGGGCCTGCCAAACAGCACCCAGCCGCCTCCCCCGAACACCTCGATATAACGGTCATAACGGACGGGGAACATGTCGTAGATCACCTTCCGCAGCGCCTTTTTTCCGCCGACCCATGAAATAAAACTGTTGATCTTCTGACACCTCCTTCTTCTGATTTACTGATACACATAGATCTCCTCTTTTTTATCCATCCAACAACTACACTTTTGCCTCATCAACGAACACCTGGATCCGGTCTGTCACATGGTCTGGTAAGCACATCCTCCCATCTGCAGGTCATCCTCCTGAGTCTCTGACAGCTCCGGTTCCCGGTCCAAAGATACCGAACCGTAAGCCGTCAGCTTCATGCCTGCCGCTTCATACTGCTCCATGCCGAATTGATAAAAACTGAATCTCTCAAAAGCCGGATCCGAACAGTCCACGCCCAGGTTCTCCAGGCATTCCCGCCCATAACCTGCGTAACTGATCTGGCCGGGATCGAACACATAATCATCCAGCCGTTCTGCAATCCAGAGGGACCTCTCCACACTTTTCCAGCCGTCAAACTCCAGGACAGCCTTGTATTTTACAAGCTCCTCCTGTGTCATCTCCGCCACTCTTCCTGCCAGCTCATTCAGCGCCTCCATGTCCTCATCCGGACCGATGTGTTCTTCAAAGGCCGGGATCATGCTGCTGACCTCCAGGATCCTGTATCCGCTCAGACATGGTGTAGAAAGAAAACTCCATAAAGAGGCCATATCCGTGCTTCTGCAGGGCAGTAAAAACCACCCATCGCCCTTTTCCGGATGATCCCGTTCCTCGACACGTACAGACAAAAATGTTTTTGTTTCCGGTTCCAGCAGCGGCACCTCCTGACCGTCATAGATCTCCTGCCAGCCTTCTTTTGAGCGGAAGCAGTATCCCTCTCTGGTAAACGCGCCCTTTTCCGAATGTCTGAGATATGCCCCTACCTTTGCCGGATCCATCAGGGTGATCACCTCATCCGGCAGGTCCTGCAGGATCCGTAAAAAATCCCCGTCCAGCGCGTTCTCCCCCAGATCCGTATCTTTCAAGATACCGGGCAGGAAGTCAAAGTATTCCAGGTTGACCGTGGCATTGATCAGGTCTTTGATGGAGCATTCATGACCCCTGCGCTCGGTCTCGATACAGGCCAGCACCCCTTCATACCGGGAAATTTCTTCCTGATCCATCTGCCTGACCCTGCCGGCAAGAAAATTCACCTCCTGCACATCCGCTTCTGTCCTGGCCAGCCGTTCCCGCAGGAAATCCGGCCAGCCCCGGAAGGTGATCATCCGGTACTCCCCATCCACCGGTACCCTGGCCCGCTCCATGGCATCCTGCACCAGCGCTCTGACAGCAGGCACTTTCAGCTCCGCTCCCCGGTATTCCGGACAGTCTGCATATTTTGTTGCTGCGATCGTTACATAATACATCTACATCCCTCCCATCTGGGGACCACTGCTCTCCCGGAGCCGGTCCAGGAACACATCCTCCGGCAGGATCTCAAAGTCCTCCCCGGAATGCCAGAAGCTGACATACAGTTCCCCTTCTTCCGCCTCGATCTCCCGCTGCTCAAAGCCTTCGCCCCAGCCATCAGAAGCCTGGCCGCTCCAGCCTGCCATGACCGCCTCCATCTCCTGCGGGGTCAGCTCTCCATGGCTTACCACGGTCATCACCCCGTACAGGCAGCCATTCATTTCCTCGATGCCGGGGAACATGCTGGCCACCCGCTGTTTTAACAGCTGGTTGTCCAGATACGCGGCCAGTCCCCGGTCTCCTTCATGGGACCAGTCCTCCTCATCGATCCGCTCCTGTATGGCGGACGCATACTGCATCAGATCCCGGCCATCCAGGACGGACGGTGTCTCCCCCATGTTTCCCCATTGATCCTCTTCAAAAAACTCCCCCTGGATCGGACTGAACAGGCGGGTTGTGACCAGATCTCCGGAAAGGTCCCGGAAACGCCACTTATCGCTGGTCACGATGCCATGGGATGTTTCCACCGCCCCGGTCTCCTCCATCAGAGCCTTTGCCATACGGTCCATGTCCACAAACTGCTCAATAAACCCGTCCAGGTAGTAGACCTCGCTGTCTTCCAGCACATGGTGGACATACTCCTCCGGACTGTCCACGCCTTCCGGACACAGCCGGTAGTCCTTCAGGTTCCCTGCAGCCTCCAGTGCTTCTTCCAGCGTTCTGGGACACTCTGCCTCCAGCACGGCATACAGCTGCTGGAGCCGTTCCTCTGTCCCGTCCAGTACTTCTTCCACGAAAAATGTGGCCGCCCGGTTGATCTCCTCCGCCCCCAGACCGGCAGGCAGATAGTCCGTCAGGTCCTCCCGCCCCACAAAGGACGTATAAAAGTCGCACGAATCCAGGCTCTCTGCCCCAAAATGTTCCCTTGCCAGCGCGATCCGTTCCCTGGGAGCCGGAATCGACAGGGCATAGTCCCCGTAGGGACTCCTGTATCCTTTCTGATACAGATGCAGCAGGATCAGGCTGCCCTTTTCATATCCCGGATGGATATGCCTGCCGTTCCCATAGACTTCCTCCGGCACGGCCCCTTCTTTCTTCAGGACCAGCCCGCTGGGGGAGAACTCCCCTTTATGGCGGAAAAAATAAGCGGAGGACACCCTCTCATGGTCCAGGAATCCCGCGATCTCCGCAGGAACCTCGATCCCCCTGTCTTTTTTCAGCAACATTCGGGACAGCTCACTCTGTTCCGTCCCGTGGGGGATCCGTTCATACTGGTCCAGGTTATAGGAGAGGTTGATGATCTCTCCCAGAGATCCCGGACTCTCCATTCGGAGCGCTGCGGAGAACACGTCCTGTTCTGTCTGCGTCAGATATCTGATCCGTCTGGTCAGGAAGTCCAGTTCCTGCCGGTTTTCCTGCTTTTCATAGGAAATCCCTTCGAGCCGTTCTCCCAGATAAGGGACTGATGTCTGTGCCTCCTGGACCAGCACCGGTGTCTCCGGTCTGGCATCCCCGAACTCCGCAAGAGCCTTATCCACTTCCTTATAGGAGACTGGCAGTGTCAGGCAGACGGTCCTGCCCGCGTTCCTTCCGATATACAGTTTCAACATTTCTTTCCCAGCCCCCTTCCCTTTTTCTCTTCTTTTTCTGCTGTAATCCCGATCCCGTGCCGGCTGATCAGGATGCCGCTTAGGATCACCTGCAGGAGCCGGTCACTGATCAGCTCCGGATCCCCCAGTTCCGATAAGGACAGCCCCGGCCTGCCGCCGCACATCTCCTTTGCGGCACACAACAGGGCATAGCCATCCGGTTCTATGCCGTGGACCGCCATCTCCCTGTACCGGATCCCGTTCTTTGTAATGCATGGTTTTGCCTGGTTCCATAAAAAAGTGTCCGCACTCAGCAGGAACAGGGCCGCTGCCCTGCCGTGGTCGGCGCACAAGGATACATAGTCGCCGTTCCCGCAGATCTCCCGAAACCTCTTTTTATGCTGGCCGCTCCGAAACACGGATCCCGCCACCTCCCCTCTGTTCTTCAGATCGATGATACGTGCCGCCAGCCGGGAGGGCGGGATCTCCCCCACAAAGAGCAGCACCAGCTCCCCATATGGCACATCCGCCGTCTTCTCCGGCCTGCCCCGGATGACCCCGCACCGGCGCGGCTGGAAGCCGGGGATCTGCCGCATCCCGGCCTCCAGTTTCCCCAGGTCTGTCCCTGGCAAGAAGCATCCTGACAATCCCGCACCTCCTAAGCCATGCCCATCCGGGGAAATCCCTGCCCCGTGGACTGTCCCTGTTCCGCTCTCCCGATGCCTTTCAGTTCCTGTTCCGTCTGGATCCGGTTCCTCGCTGCCGCACCGAAATCCACACAGAGCCGGCAGCCCTCCTCGCATTCGATGTCCTGCTGAACGAACCCTTCTCCCCAGCCATCCGTCATCTGCCCGTACCACTCCCGCTTCAGTTCTTCCGTCTCCTCCGGGGACAGCTCCTCCCGGCATTCCACCTCCAGGACTCCCCACAGGCTGTAGTTCCAGATCTCCACTGCCGGATGCATGCCAAGGACCTTCTCCTTTAAAGGCCCCTCGTCCAGATATCTCGCAAGCCCCGGCCTGCCCTCCTCCAAAAGCTCCTCCTTCAGCGCCTTCCGGATGGTCCAGTCATACCCTCTCAGGGCATAGCCGTCCATGGTTGTGCAGTGATCCTCACTGTCATAAAAACCGCCCACCAGGGGACTGTACAGCCGCATCGTTACCGGTGCTTTCGTTTCCTTATTCTCCATTTCCACTCCTCCATTCCTCAAAATCTTCCAGGCTCATCTGCCCCTCCACCTGGAAATCCTCCATCCACCAGGCAAACACATCCTCCGCCGTCCGCCATTTGGTCCTTCCCCCATCCCTGTGGATCACCTCCAGCATGCGCCCGAAAGCCTTTGTATAGGCATGCCGGTAGGTGGGGAACAGAGCGAACTCCTTCCACCGGGTCTTCCCCGCCATGGGACAGCCGATGCAGCCCACACGGTAGAAGCCCATCTCATACAGCGGGTTCATGGGGAGCCGTTCGCTGCGGATATAGTCCCATACGTCCCGGTCCGTCCAGTCCACGATGGGGTTGCAGATCCGCTTGCCCTTTAAGGCGCAGCTCTCGAACAGACGCCTGTTTTCATCGTTGTCATTGTTCAGGATGATCTTCTTTTCCGGATCGGCGGTAAAGTTTTCATACACGCCCCGGTTGTTCCTGCGCTTCACGCTCTCCGCCCACCGCACCCCGGTGGTGATGAAGCGGTCCCGGCAGGTGGCCTCCTTCAGCACCTGACAGCAGTACCGCTGCAGCCTGGTGGGCGGGAACTTCTTCAAAGGGATCAGGGTCCACATGGTGACCCGTTCCCCCTTGTACACGGGATGATTGATCCTGCAGGGCACTCCCTGCTCCTCCAGTCTCCGGAAGGTTTCCCGCACATAATAAATGGTCTGGGGCGCATCCGCCGTGGTCAGGTTGTGCTGCACCTCATAGGGGATGCCGGACCGCCTTACGATCTCCCGGCACACGCAGCTGTCCTTCCCTCCGCTGTCCGTGACCACCAGAGGGCTTCCATACAGGGCGAAGGACATCTGGGACGCCGTCCTCACCCGCTCGATCGCTTTCTGCTCTAAATCCATCCAAAAGGGAGTCAGATATCTTTTCCCTGGCCAGGAACCCCGCCTCCTTTCTTTCTGGTCTTGCCTGTGCGCACAAAAAAAGCGCTGGTTCGTCAGCGCCGCAATCCTTTCTTGTTTTTCTTTCCTATTTTTCTTTTCTGTTCCTGCTTTTCTTACATCCTTATCTCAAATCCGCCCACCTCCCTTCCGAACTCCTCTTCCGTCATCAGAGACAGGTTTTCTCCCCGCTCCGTATCCCAGAACCCCGCATGGAACCGGATATTCCCCACATTCAGGGTACGGCTGGCAAACAGGTCTCCCCAGCCATGGGCGGCGATCTCCTTCCATTCATCCTTAAGTCCTGACAGCTCCCGTTCGGTCAGCTCTCCTCTGGTACTGATCTGGGCAACTCCCCACAGCTGTCCCTGATGTTCCTCCACATCCGGGACGATGGATGAGATCTTCCCCGACAAAAGCTGGTTATAAAGAGTCTCCGCCAGACTGCCTGCCCCGTACTCCCGCATGCTCTTTGCAATCTCCTTCCGGATCACGGTCTGGAATGCCGGCACCTTCTCCCCATGAAGGAGCGCAGGGAAAAGAGGATACCCTGCAAAGGTGGTCAGGGTCAGAGGGCTGTACAGCTTCAGTTCCTGCCCCTCTCCGTGGTCCAGGCAGATCGGATGTTCCCGGTTGACCACCACGCCATAGAATGTTTCCGCCGCCCCGGTCTTCCGGATCTTCTCCTGCCCATACCTGCGGTAATCAAAATGACTTTTCAAACCTTCCGGAAGGGAAAGGCCTGCCTGCTCCAGATAGTAGTGTCCATAGCTTTCCGGTTCCAGGAAGGGGAATGGCAGAAGCTCATATGACTGATGGTCCCGGATGATGCGGCAGCATTCCTCCATGGTTCCGGGGAGTTCCGCCTCCAGGGCTGCAAATGTCAGCTTCCAGTCAATTCCGGAACACCTCTCCATCTCTTCGATCACCTTTGCCGCCTGATTCAGCTCTTCCAGAGTGCTGCAGGTCGGCAGATGTTCCAGCAGGCCGTCAATGGATGCGGAGATCTCCACTCTTTCTGGGATCTCTTGTGTGATCCCTGCCTGCCGTTTTTTCTCGGCCAGCTCCTGCTCCGGCAGAGGAAGCGTGAACCGGACATAACGGTCCGTGAAGGATTCCCGGATCAGAGTGACCGCAAAGATGCCCTGCTTCTTTTCCATTTTTTCTGCTTCCTGTCTCTTTTCTGTTTCCGGATTCTTTTCCCTGCTCTGATCTTCCCCTGCCTCCATCTGTTCCATGAGGTCTTTCCGTTTTTCCACATATCCGCCCTCTATCAGATACCCCCGATCTTCCTGCAGGAGCCGGCCAATCCCTGCATAATCCACATATGCCTCCAGCCCCTCCGGAAGCTGTGAGGTCTCCTCCTGTGACAGATATCTCCCCAGTTCCTCCAGGTTTCCGATCTCCGGATGGAGCCGGTAGCAGTCCAGATGCCCCAGTGTCTCCAGGATCTGCTCCGCTGTATAGGGAGCTTCCAGCCGGAATGCCGCCCGGAACAGCATCTCTTCCTCCCCGTTCAGGCTCCCCAGCCTTTCGGCCATCTGATTGAGACGGTCCAGGTTTTTCGCCGGAAAGACTATTTCCCCCACCAGACGATTCTCCAGTTCCGGAAATTTTGAATCCACTGCTCCGATAAAGGGCAGCATGATCGATGGATGCTGCTCCTTCAGTCTCTTCCTGACCTGTTCTGCTTCCTCTTTTGTAGCCGGAAGCCGCATCCAGATCCCATCCTCCCAGTTTTCTCTTTTCACAAATATCCGCAATGCATTCCCTCCTACTGTATCTGGATCCCCTGAGTATGTCCTTCTTCCACCTCCGGTTCTTCCTCTTTCCGCACCACAAGACCGGACTCTGTATAAGCGCAGTTATAGGATGCATAGAATTCTTCTCCAATGCCGTGGTAGTCCAGATAGGGCCATACCGTCCTAGGGAACTCCATGATGCCGTTCTCCACCACATAGCCTCCCAGCTCCCGGCTGCAGGTCACGTCTGGGAAATACTCATACAGCTGCAGGCTGTCCGCCGCTTCCAGGACATCCCCGATGGTGGAGATGGGGCGGCAGTCCAGGATCCCGGAAAATTTCATCTGCTCTTCCCTGTCCATCTTTCCGATCTTCTCTGCCAGACAACTGATCTCCTGAAACCAGCCGTCCGCAGGCAGATACTGTTTAAGGTTTGGTATGGGAGATTCCACTTTTGCGATCCGGAAGGGGATACTGCTCTTTTTCTCATGCCCTCTGGTAAGCGGGAGCATCTTCTGCTCCGGCTTCTCCCTGCCGGAAAGCGGAAAGGTGAGCCAGATCTGGTTGACCGGCCTTGTGGTATTTTCATACAGGATCTTTATGACGGGTTCTCTTTCTTCCACGATTGCCTCCTCTCCATCCTGCCACTGTCAGGCAGCTATTCCATCTCCATCCCACCCATCTCCGGTTCTTCTTTTCCCGTGATGGTGACGTACTGGTCGATGATGTTCAGTGCTTCATAATAGTCCTGGCATCCGCCTCCGGTGATGCGCTTCTTCATTTCCTCCGCCTTATCCTCCATGCCGTTTTCCCGCAGGGTCCGGGCCGCGATCCCCATCAGGTTGAAGATGTTCCCATCCTCACCGATCAGCGCACAGTCCGGCTTCTCTGCCACAGCTTCATGGTGAAATCCTCCCAGCCAGTTATCCACATAGTCGGACATCCATGTGCTGCCAAACTGGTAACGAGTCTTAAGCCGCCAGGCAGCCAGCTTCCCCATATCCAGCTTTTCCTCCCCAAAGAAAAAGAGCAGGTTGGTCATCCCCTCATTCTGGAAAACTGCCACATCATCAAGCCGTTTCCCTTTGGGAAGGATCCCTTCCTGCTCCAGCATCTGGTTGATCCCGTCTGTCCACTTCTTCAGATCCCCGCCGCAGCCCTGGAGGATCAGTCCCTCACAGCCATCCATCGTTCGGAGTTCCTCTTTTTCAATCTGTCTGATCATGATACGCTCCTTTTCTCTCTAATCTGTTCCTGTCCGTCATGATGGACGGAGCTTTTCAATCGTTCTGGCATTCACTGACTCTGTACACCGCTACGCATGCGAGTCCGGCTATTCCGGCCAGAAGGATCCCTACTGCTGCTGTAATACCCAGTATCCATCCCATGTCGCTTTCCCCTTTCTTTTTCCATTGTTTTACTGCATCCGGCACTCTGCAAGGATGGCCGCTTCCTCTTCCGCTGCAAAGTATTCATCCGCCGTCTCCCTGCCCACGGCCAGGATCTCCCCTGCCTCTTTTTCTCCCCTCTGGATTGGTGCCAGGAACTGGTTGATCTCCCTGCACAGTCTCTGATCCGGGCAGCTGTCCAGCGTCCCCATTCTGCTGTCTGCTACCAGGCGGTCCAGAACATCGGTCACGGTGATCTGCCGGGCCTCCCCGCCCTTTCTGCAGATGAGATTGGCAAGGTTCTCAGCGGTCAGCGCAACCAGATATTCTTCTCTTTTACCGCTGCCGCTGTCGTACATACAGGCATAGCCCATGGTGTCAGTGTCCATGATCTGCTGGATCATCTGTTCATCCTCTGATTTCATGCATCTTCTCTCCCTCCTCGTTATTGTCTCTTCCTATATGGCTTTTGTTCAGGCAGTAAAAAAGAAGGATCCCTCCGGTTATGGAAATTCCTTCTGCTTCGTATACAGATATCCTTTTTTCTAACTCAGCGTCATCCCTCCGCTCTGTTCCTCTTCCAGTGCCTCTTCCCTGCCTTCATCCTGCACACTCTTCAGGCTTTCTGATATCTCCGGTTTCTTTTCTGTATACTGGACAACGATCCCGGAAAAGTCATAGCCCACAGGCTCCAATACTTTTTTCTCCATCATAGTCAGTAATGCCTCCGTATCAAACTTGGTTTCAAAATACAGATCCTTATCGATCTGGATTGGTACATCCATTCCTTCTGGATCCTTCCCCAGTATCGTCCGCTGCCTGCCGAACACCTTTCCTCTCAGCTGCATCAGTCTTTCATGCATGTCCGGCTGCCTGTTACAGTGCTTCAGGATGGTCTGGACTGCCTTTTCCCATGTGGATGTTTCTATGGTCTCACCAGAAGCAAAGGTTACAGAGACCGGCCTCTTCCCTTTGAGCATGGACGGGGAGGTTCTCCCCAAGCGGCATTCCCTGCTCCGGATCTCTGAACGATTGTATGGTTCCCCGTTCTGATACATCCGGATCATGTCATCGCATCTCTGATTCACAATCTGCAGCAGTTCTGCTCTCACTTCTTCAATCAGCTTTATATGATCCATCGAAATCCCCTCTTCTTTAAGGTATAAAAAAAGAACCAGAACCTATCCCTGACTTAAGGATTTTTCTAATTCTCTCCCATGTAACGTCATATACATTTTTCTTTCTGTTTGTATATGCAGTTCCTATTTTTCGCTTTTTCTTTACTCTATACACACCATACACAATTAAAACCATACTGTACTTAACGTCCATATGGAGATAGGCAGAGAACACCCTCAATGTAGGATTGCGCTGTTGGAAGTCCTACATATATTTATCAAGTATTTTTGCCGCAAGCTGTCCGTCCTCTGTCTTTGCTCCC
>CAJUAA010000037.1 GCA_910584205.1 uncultured Lachnospiraceae bacterium | reverse complement strand
GTACGATATATGATGCTTGCAGTTACGCAGCGGTGTAATACCGATGACAAAACGACTTCCATATGATTACTATTATACAGACAACGATGGAACGATCTGCCCTATAACAGAAACGAATGTTACTCCCCGCTCCTGTTCCCATCAATATACGCATTCGGGCACAACAACTCAACATATCCCGGACGGAAAAGGAGATTGTGACATCATACAGTCTCAGGCATGGAAATGCGAACATTGCGGTAATATAAAAATCGGCGACAAGATCCGCACCATCCATTATGACAAATGCCCCCACTAACCGATCGGTCTGTGGCGGGAACTGTTATATGAACCTGTAATCCACTCATTTATGCATGGAATGGATTTCCATAAATCTCCGGAAAGAAAGGAGCACTCCCATATGAAAGATTACTACAGCCTGTCCGATACGGAAAAGAAAATCATGGAATTACTGTGGCAACTCGAAGAGCCCCTGTCTCTGAGAGAGATCATGGATTACCTGAATGAAAAACTGAATAAGAACTGGAAGCAGCAGACCATCGGCACCTACCTGTCCCATCTGGAAAAAGCCGGACTGGTCCGCATTGACAAGCGGTTTGCACGGTCTTATCTGTATTTCCCTTCCTGCACGAAGGAAGAATACATGCAGAGGCACCTGCAGAAGCTGGTGGCCGAATCCTTTGATAATTCCATTGCCAACCTGGTCTGCGCTTTCACCGGCGGCAAAAAATTAACCGGAAAAGATCTGGAAGACCTTCAGAAGCTGCTCTGAAACCAATGTCGTACGGATCTCCAGGCCGGACCAGTCATCCCAGCTTCCGGTACAGCGTGGCCAGGCTGATTCCCAACGCCTTCGCCGCCTGCTTCTTCCCCTCCGTATCGTCTCCGAAGATCCGCAGCGCCTTCTCGATCTCCCGCTCCTCCAGTTCCTTCAGGCGGCAGATCTCTTCTCCCGGCCGGGCCTCCTCCGCCCGGGCAGGCGCTCCCCCGGACGTTTTCAGCAGATGGTCCGGCAGGGTCCTGCGGTCCAGGATTCCGTCCTCTTCCATCATGTTGACCATAAATTCCACGGAATTTTCCAGTTCCCGCACGTTCCCGTACCAGGGATACCGGCACATGCACTCCAGCGCGTCCTCTGTCACCGACGACAGCTTCTTGCCGAACCGATCCGCATACCGGCCCGCGAAATACAGCACCAGGTCGCGGATATCCTCCCGCCGCTCCCGAAGCGGGGCGATCTTCAGGGGGATCACGTTCAGCCGGTAATACAGGTCCTCCCGGAACTGCTTTTTCTCGATCATCTCTCTCAGATCCTTGTTGGTCGCCGCGATGATCCGCACGTCGATGGGAATCACCTGATTGAAGCCGATGCGGATGATCTTCCGCTCCTGAAGCACCCGCAGAAGCTTCACCTGAAGATACAGCGGCATATCCCCGATCTCGTCCAGGAAAATGACCCCTTTGTTGGCCAGCTCGAATTTTCCCATCCTGCCGTTGGGATCCGCCCCGGTGAACGCTCCCTTCACGTATCCGAACAGCTCGGATTCCAGAAGCGGCTCCGGAATCGCTCCGGGTCCCGGTCCAGATCGTACAGATGGCCCATGACCAGGTATTCCCGGCCGTCGATCCGGAGCCGGTACTCGTTCTGATGGTTTATGCTGTCCCCGGTGGGCGACACCTCGATCCGGGTCTCTTCTGACAGCTCCATGGACAGCTCTTTCCGCGCCGCCTCGTTGGCGGACGCGACCCGGTCCTCCTTCCCGAAGATCAGGATGCCTTTTTCCACATGGCTGATGACCCGGTCCAGCGTCTCCAGAAGCGCCTTGTGCCGCCGAAGCTCCGTGGCTTCCGCGGCCTTCGCCGAGATAAAATCCGCAATCTGCCACAGAAGCTCCAGATACATGGACTCGTCGCTTAAGATCCGCTCCTTCTGTTCCCGGCTGCTCCCGATCAGTCCGATGACGCCGATGCTCTTCTCCCCCAGCCGGATCGGCATGGAGATCTCGATCTCCTCCCGGCATACGTTCTGCTTCGGACAGCCCCGGCAGATCTCTTCCTTTCCCGGAGCGTGGATGATCTCCATGCTGCCGGTGCGCAGGACGTGCCGGTACACATAGCCCTCCGACGACATGTCTTCATTCACATGCCCCGCGTAGATTCGCGATCCGGAAGAGCCGGTCATCCGCTACCTCCACCTCGACCTGCGCCACCTTTGCCATGATCCTGGCGTATGCCTCCACCGTGTCCTGTATTTCCTGAAGAATGCCCGGTACAACCGTCATGCCCTCTGTCCTCTCCTTATTCCACCACTTCCAGATAGCTGCTGATACAGTACAGCATCTGTCCGTTGTACTCCACTCTGGACCAGCCCGGCTCCGACACGCCTGTGCGGACGATCACTTCCCCGTGGTTCAGCTGGACGATGACCTCCGAAGGCGCTTCCACGCTGGGGCGGTTCCTCAGATTGGTCACATCCTTCGCCGTGACGTTTTCCGTCACAGCCGTAAACTGCGTCTTGAATCCGTCGTCCGGCTCCGACGCCGGCGTCACATAACTTAAGTCCGTGGTCAGATAACCGGACACGGCGTAAAGCACCTGGCCGTCATATTCCACCCGGGACCAGCCGTTGTTGCCCACGCCCGTACGGGTGCAGGCCTCTCCGTTCCGAAGCTGCGCCGTCACATTGCCGTCATCTCCCTGCTCCATGGTGCTGCGGAGATTCGTCACATCCTTGGACGTCACCTGCTCGCTGACCTCCGTAAAGATGACTCCCACCTCCGGGTCCGCCTCCACCTGTCCCGCTGCACCTTCCTCCAGCGCCCGGGCGGTCTCTTCATAGCCGAAATACGCCACGTTCAGGTCCACCACGGTCCGGATTCCCGGCACCGTCCCCTGATCCGTATACTGCCACATGGCAAAGCTGCCGTCATATTCCGGGCCGTCAATGTCCGGATACACCTGATCCAGATACTGCGCCACCCAGATCCGGTATCTCTGCTCCAGCGCCTCCGTATCCCAGAACAGGCTGTCCTGAAGCTCGCTTCTGGCCGCGTAAAACATGCCCGTATAACCCGCCTCCTCCACCCGGTTCAGAAACACCTGCGCCAGGGCGGACCGTTCCTCCACGGTCATCCCGTACTGTCTGCTGGTCTCGTCCTGAAAACCCTCGCAGTTGTAGACCACCGGATAGGTAATGGGATATCCCTTCAGAAATTCACATACCCAGTCGGCCTCCTCCAGAGCCTCCGCCTCGCTGACCGCCGTGGAGAAAAAATACGCACCCAGCCGGACGCCGTGTTCTGCGGCCTCCTGCAGATTGTAGCGGGCGCACTCGTCCTCCACGATCTCTCCCGCCACGGATTTGCGGTAGCCTGTGCGGACCATGGCGAAATCCACCCCGGCGGCCGCCACCTGCTCCCAGTCAATGGTTTCCTGAAACTTCGACACGTCCACCCCCAGGGTGATGTCATCCGTCTCTCCTTCCACTTCCTTCGGCTTCAAAAGCTCCGTGCTGACGCCTTCCTCCTCCGGCTCCAGATCCGCCTGGGGATCCTCTTCCCCGTCTTCCGGCAGGCCTTCGTCCCGGACGGAAGCCCCTTCTGAATCCGCCGTCAGCGCCTCCTGGTCCTTGTTTCCTCCGAATAGAAGAAGCGCCGCCAGCAAAAGCAGCAGGCCGGCCGACAGAACGCAGGCAAAGGCAGCCGCCATGGCAAGATACGCCTTCTTCTTTTCCTTCTCTTTCGCCATGAGGATGTCACCTCTGTCTCTTTTCCAGATACCTCATATAATCGGAAACCATCATGGCGATCTTGAAGGTCATGGCCTCCTCAAAATTCCGGATGTCCAGGCCGATGGTCTTCTGCAGCTTCTCCAGACGGTACACCAGAGTGTTCCGGTGCACGAACAGCTGCCGGCTCGTCTCCGACAGGTTCAGGCTGTTCTCCATGAACTGGTAGACCGTCGCCAGAATCTCGTCATCCAGATTGCCCGGATCATAGTCTCCGAACACTTCCTTTAAAAACATCTCGCACAGCGGCGTCGGAAGCTGGTAGATCAGGCGGCCGATGCCCAGTTCCTCGTAGGTAATGACCGTTTTGGACGTATAGAAGATCTCCGCCACCTCCAGCGACATCTTCGCTTCCTTATAAGAGCGCGACACCTCTCTGAGCGAATGGGCGATCGTCCCGCAGGCGGTGCGGACTCTGCAGAGCGTCTCCGAGCTGACCGTATCGGACAGGACATGGGCCAGCTCCTCGATCTCCTTCTGCCCCTCCCGGTCTTCCAGCCGGCGCACCACCACCACGCAGTCCTCTTCCATGGGCGTGATAAAATCCCCGGTCCGGTTGGGCATGATATTTTTCAGAATCATCTGAATATCATAGGCGTCGCATCCCATTCCCTCCACCAGAAGCACCGCCCACCGGCAGTCCGGCCCCAGGTGCATCTGCTTGGCGTAGGTGGCGATGTCCACCGGAAGCAGGTTGTCCAGCAGCAGGTTGTGAATAAACTGATTCCGGTCCTCCCTGCTGTAACCCATCTCCAGAATCCGCTCCAGCTGGCACACCGCCAGCTGGCCCATGGGATACGCGTCTTTGGAACCTCCGCTGACCGACAGCACATACCCCATATCGTCTTCTCCCACCTTGAACAGATAGCGGCTTCCCAGCGCCTGCATATCCGCAGGGGACTCGCAGAAAATGTCAAACACCTCTTCCTCCGGCAGGGAATCCTCCTCTCCCGCCACACAGGTCCGGTTCCTGTCATACAGGGCCATGGACAAACGCATAATATTGGAAAAATCCTCCAGACATTCCTGAAGCAATCGATTGGATACCATACAAAAACCTCCTCTTTCTGCATATATAAACAGTATATCTGCAAAAAAAGCAGATGTCAATGCAGGTACAACGCACCGCCGCAAAATCCTCCGCAAAAAAGAAATTTATTCGGTCAGCCCGTCAAAAATATCCCGGTATTCCGGAAGCTGTTCTCTCCAAGGGCGGAGCCGTTCCCGGATCTGCGCGCGCTCCTCCGGGTCCGCTCCGTATGGATCATGTTCTTTTCCCGTCCCGTCCAGCACCTCCTGCGCGATCTCGCCGGCCAGGATCCCGCACAGCCTGTCCGCCCTGCGGATCACAAGGCCCTCTTCCATATCCCGCGTTTTTCCATGGATCTGCAGCAGAACATATCCCAGCTTCTCCGACCAGAGCCACTCCAGGCGGGAACTGTCCTGTATGTAATCCTGAAACACACCGCTGACCTTCTCGATCTCCTCGTTTTTTTCTGCTTTCTGCATCATCACTTTCTCCTCCTTCTTATGGGTAAGCATGTTCCAAACAGCTATAGTCATTGTAACACAGAAGGGCAGGCGGTTTGTTTATGGAATTACTGGATATTCGGCGGGTCAGAGCTCCGAAAGGAGCTCTCCCGTAGCGCGGCTGTAGGCCTGCGCGCCGCCGTTTTCCAGAAGCAGGTAGCAGGTGTCCCCGATGAACGTTCCCCGGGACCGGTAATACCCCCGGTATTCCGCCCCCTCTTTCTGTCCGGTGTCCGCCTTCAGCGTCTGTACGAACGAGCCGTCTTCATAGGAAAAGAACAGATAGTGCTTCCGGTATTCGCCTTTCCGGCTTCCCTCCGCCTCGAAGCCCAGAATGTTTTCCGCCGGGTCGATCAGGACCGCCCGGTGGTCATAGAGCGCTTCGCTGTAATTGTAGTCCTTCAGAAGCAGCCGGGTCACTTCCTTCGGGTCCGCCGGGTCCGACACGTCAAACATGGACAGCTTCATTCCTTCCTCCACGCCGGTCTCTTCGTCCGCCTCCATGCCGATTCCCAGAAGCAGATCTTCTCCGTACACATGCAGGTATTCGGAAAAGCCGCTGACCTTCAGCTCTCCCAGGATCTCTGGATGCTCCGGATCGGACAGATCCGCCGCAAAGAGGGGATCCGTCTGACGGAAGGTGACGAAATATCCGGTCTCCCCCTGAAAACGGGCGGAACGGATGAATTCGTTTTCTGCCAGCCCCTCGATCTTCCCTTTGACCGTGAGATCCAGCCCCAGCACATACAGGGCGTTGCTCTCTTTCTCTTCCACATAGTCGTACCCCAGCGTCTCCCCGGTCCGGTCGTCCGTAACCTTCCTGGCCTGATACTCCTTCACCGTCGTCACCGCCCGCAGATGCCCGTCGTATTCATCCAGAGAGAAACTCCCCTCCAGCCTTCCAGGAATCTCCCCCGACGCCTGGCCGTAAAATTTCCCTTTCCCGTAGGAAAACCGGAGTATCCTGGTCCGATCCTGTACCTTCCCCTCGGTCCGGGGCTCGGTCTGATAGACCGACTCGTTCCACGCCATATAGATATTTTTGCGGCTCACATAACACAGGTCTGATCCGCCCAGCACCGCCCGGCTGTCCGCAAAGGAGGTCGGGTCGGACAGGTCGATGGATACCAGCACCAGATAATCCGTACTGTCCGCGTCCGGCGGACAGTAGATCTGGTCCGGCTCCAGCCTCTTTCCTTCCAGAGACGGGATATAGGCGTCGTAGTCGCTCTCTCCCTCTCCCGGGTCCGCCGCAAAACAGCTGATGCCGTAGAAATATCCGTCTGCCACCCGGGAGGTCATGCAGATGCCCTGAAGGGTGAACGTCTTCAGCTTCCTGGGATGGCTTTTGTCCGCCGCCTCATAGACGGTGATCTCGTGATAGCCCCGTTCTCCGCCGCCGACACCGCAGACCAGCCCATCCTCCATGGCCCCCTTCTTCGAGGACAGATTACGGACGCCGGTATCATAGTATTTATTTTCGATGGCGATAATCAGGTCGTTCCACAGGTAAAATTCCTCCAGATTCTCAAAGCCTGTCAGAAACGCAGTCTCCTTCAGTCCCCCTTCCGTATCCAGAATCTGGATTCCCACCTGTTCCCGGCCGCTTCCTTCCCCTTCCGGTTTCCGGGCAATCTGATACAGATATCTGCCGTCGTTCTTAATCCGGTCCGTCTCGTCCACCTGTTCGGTCTGCACGTTGGTCCGGCCGTACGCCGTATTGTTTTCCGCCTGCTTCTGCTCCAGATCCGCCACCGCGGCAAAGGCGCTGTCCTCCATCTCCGCCGCTTCCGCCTTCGGAGCCCCTGTGGTCATTCTGGATGCCTGGCTCTGCCAGCCGGCGGACAGACAGGCGTAGATTTCCTCATAGCTCATGCCCGAGGGCTCCAGAAGCTCCTGCTCTTCTTCCGGAACGGCCGCCGGCTGCACGGCCCTTCCCTTCCCGCCTTCGGACTGTGCCAGCTCCGTTCCCGGCCCGGCGGTCTCCGGCAGGCGGCCACGCAGCATGGCGCCCGCCATCAGGCAGAAAACGGCGGCTGCAGCAACAGCCGGATACAGGCGTTTTCTGCGGGCCCGGCGTTTCTGTTTCCGTACTTCTACCCGCTCTTCCAGCGTCTTTTTCATCTGCTCCGGCTCCAGTCCCCGGGGGATCAAAAGCCCCTCTCCCTTTTCCCGAAGCAGTTTTTCCATCTCTTTTCTCTGACTCATTCCTGCAGCTCCTCCTTCCCTTTCCGGCCCGCGGACCGCGCGCTCTTTCTGCCGGACGTCACGCCCTCTTTTCCTGTAAGCTCCTGCTCCAGCTTCTTCAGGGCTCTCCGGTACTTGGTCCGGACCGTACTGTAGTTGCGTTTCAGCATATGGGCGATCTCCTGCCCTTTGTAGCCGCCGAATACGGCCAGCGTCACAATCAGCCGTTCCTCCTCGCTCAGCGTTCCCAGAAGCTCCAGCACCTCCGTCCGGGAACCCGGCCCCGGCTCATACGCCTCCTGGGGATCCTCCAAAACCACCTCTTTCCGCCCCCGTTTCCGCAGGTTTTTCCTGCAGCGGTTGACCAGAATCCGGAAGATCCAGGGGCGGAAGGACTCTTCCTTTTTCAGCGCCCCGAAATGCTCGCAGGCGGACAGCGCCGCGTCCTGCACCGCATCCTCCGCGTCCTCCCCGTTTCCCATATAATAGTAAGCCAGACGGTACATATCCCTGTATACCGTCTCGTACAGCTCCATAAATCGTTCCATTCCTTCCACCTCGCTCCGGGCCTTTGTCCTCCTTAAACGCCTCTTACTTATACAGAGTCGCACAACCGTGAAAATGTTGCAAGGGAAAATAAAATATGCGGATGTTTTTTGTGCGCCCTTTTTGTCCGCGCCGGGCGCACAAAAGGGCCAGGGGAACCGGTATCCCGATGCCCCTGGCCTCGCTTCTGCCAAACTTTTCCTGACAGACTTTTCCTGTTCAAAACATTGTTAAAAATATCACAGCCGTGCCGCGCCGCTCTCTCTGGCCGCTTCCGCCACGGCTTTTGCCACCGCCGGGCCCACCCGCCTGTCAAAGGCCGCGGGAATGATATACTCCGCGTTCAGCTCTTCCTCGCTGATCAGCCCTGCCAGCGCTTTCGCCGCCGCAATCTTCATGGCGTCGTTGATGTCCCTGGCTCTTACGTCGAAGGCACCCCGGAAGATACCCGGAAATGCCAGTACGTTATTGATCTGATTGGGGAAATCGCTCCGGCCTGTGGACACCACCGCCGCGCCGCCCGCCTTCGCGTCGTCCGGAAAGATCTCCGGCGTGGGATTGGCGCAGGCAAACAGTACCGCGTCCCTGTTCATGGTCCGCACCATCTCCGTTGTGACGGCCCCCGGCGCGCTCACACCGATGAACACATCCGCTCCCTTCAGCACATCCGCCAGGCTTCCGGCCCGTTTCTCCCGGTTGGTGACCCGGGACATCTCTTCCTTGACCGGATTCATCCCTTTTTCACGTCCTTCGTAGATGGCTCCGTTCCGGTCGCAGAGGGTAAGGTCCCGGACGCCGTTTGACAGCAGCAGCCGGGCGATGGCGATGGCCGCCGCCCCGGCGCCGTTCATGACCACGCGCACCTCTTCCATCTTCTTCCCCACGACCTTCAGCGCGTTCATAAGGCCCGCCAGCGTGATGACCGCCGTACCGTGCTGGTCGTCGTGGAAGATGGGGATGTCGCATCTCTCCTTGAGCCTTTTCTCGATCTCAAAGCAGCGGGGCGCGGAGATGTCCTCCAGATTCACCCCTCCGAAGCTGCCGGACACCTGGTAGATGGTCTCCACGATGGTATCCACATCCTGGCTTTTGATGCACATGGGAAATGCGTCCACGCCGCCGAACGCCTTGAACAGCACGCATTTTCCTTCCATGACGGGCATCCCCGCCTCAGGGCCGATATTTCCAAGGCCCAGCACCGCCGAACCGTCCGTGACCACCAGGCACATATTGTGGCGCCGGGTCAGCTCGTAGCTCTTTTCCGGGTCTTTCTGGATCTCCAGGCAAGGCTGCGCCACCCCCGGCGTATACGCCAGCGACAGATCGTCTTTGGAGCTGACCGGCACCGTGGCCGTCACCTCGATCTTGCCCTTCCACTCCCCGTGAAGCCTCAGTGATTCCTCTGCGTAATTCATATGGTTTCCTCCTGCTCCACCAACACGGCGCGGACCGGCGCGCCGTCTGTATCTCCGAAATTGGCCGGAAAAGCGATCAGATCATAATCCCCGTCCTTCACATGGTCCAGAATTACATTTTCGATAACGGCCACATGGTTCAGAAGAAGAATCCTGTGTATCTCCTTTTCATTGTCCAGCGGCGCCGGGCTCCAGCCGTCGGTTACAAGACAGCGGATCCCGCAGTCCGCAAGATACTGCGCCGCGTCCGCCCTCAGATAGGTGAAGCCTCCTCCGTGGATGGCCACGCGCTCGGCTCCTGTAAGCTTTCCCTGAAAATCTTCTCTGGTCAGAATCGTCCGCTCCGGGAAGCTCAGTACGCGGCAGGGACCGTAATACAGCTCCAGCGGCATATCGCCGATGGCCGTACCGCCGTCCACAAAATGACAGAACGCGTCCGCGTGGGTCCCGGCATGGGTATTGGTAGTAATGTGTGTAAAGTTGCTGTCCTTCCCTTCTGCAATCCGGTCCACCTGATCCAGCACGGTATCAGGAGCCGTGGGATATTTCGGCGCTTTCAGAAGGGGACGGGAAATGTCAATAAATTTCATAATGATAGATACCTCCTGTTCTTAAACACGGACTCTGCGTCCCCTTGCATAGAGCATGACCAGAAGCAGGATCAGGATGCCCTGTCCCACCTGGCGCAGCCCCTCCGACATGCGGACGATCTGCAGAAAATCCGTAAATACAATCATAATAAGCGACCCCGCCGCAGATCCCAGATAGCCGCCCTTTCCTCCGTTTATGGAAGTGCCGCCGATAATAACCGCGGCGATAACCGCCGTGTCATAGGCAAGTCCCGCATCCAGATAGCTCTCGCCTGTATAGCCGATCAGGAAAAATCCGGTGATACAGGCAATGGCAGCGGACAGTATATAGACGCTGAACAGAACCGCTTTCGTGTTGATGCCGGAAAACTGCGCCACTGTCGCGCTGCTTCCCACCGCATGAATCTTCCTGCCGTAAGGCGTGTACCTGAGCATGACGACTGCGATGGCGCCCAGTACGAACCATACGATCACGATACAGGGAACCGGGCCGAGGCTGCTGTTGGAGATGGTGCGGATCAGCGGTGCCGTATAGCCCTTGGGCGTTCCTTTCGTCCAGATCATGTAGGCGCCGCGCACCACGGTCCCCACGCCCAGCGTCATGATAAACGCCGGGATTTTCATGAGGCATACCCCCGCCCCGTTGACCGAGCCCACGATGACGGCCAGAATCAGGCACGCCGCCATGGCCTGCGGAATATTTCCGTCCAGGCTGTTCATATAATGCGCCGCCAGAATGTAGGAAAAAGAGATCGTATAGGGGATCGACAGGTCGATGCCGCCGGATATGATGACGATCGTCTGGGCAATGGCGGCCATTCCCATAAAGGAAGCCAGACGGAACACGCCCATCATATGGGTCAGCTGCAGATAAGTGGGCGAATACAGCTGCGCCAGCAGCAGCATGAGTACCAGAAACAGGTAGACCGCATACTGGTTAAAATGCGTCCGCAGGAAATCCAGTTTGTTTTCTTTCATCTTGTATCCCTCCTATAACCCTCTGCGGCGTGTCTCGAAGCTGCCGATCATCAGCGCGAAGATCAGAACCGCGCCCTGGCAGGCATATTGATAAAAGGTGCTCACATCCAGCATGTTCAGGATGCTGTTGATCAGGTAAATGACCAGCGCGCCGCAGGCCGTTCCATAGGCTTCGCCCACGGCTCCCGTCATCAGCGTTCCCCCGACCACCGCGGCGCTGATGGAATAGACTGTATAGGTATTGCCGATGTTGGCATCCCCGCAGCTGGTCCTGGCCGACAGATACAGGCCGCTCATGGCGCAGAACAGGCCGGAGAGCACATAGACCGTAAAACGGACCCTCCCCACCCGGACGCCGGTCCCGAAGGCGGCGCTTTCATTGCCGCCCACCGCCCGCAGGGATTTCCCAAAGGACGTCCGGTTGGTCAGGATGACCAGAAAGACGATGCAGATCACCATCAGGAAGAAACTCATGGGCACCAGCCTGGCCGCCTTCCAGGTGAGTACTTTGCTGAAGCCCCCATGCACGGTGCCGCCCGGCTCCGGCATGAGTATGAGCGCGATCCCCTTGAAGATGGCGGAGCCCGCAATGGTAACGATGATGGCCGGAAGCCGGAAGACGGCCACGAACACGCCGTTTAAGGCGCCGCACAGCAGGCCGGCCGCCAGCGTGGCAAGCACGGCCAGAACCGCGCCGGTGCCGGTGGGCATGACCGTCATGATATAAGCCGAAAGGCAGTTCCCAAGAGCCACCATGCTGCCGACAGAGATGTCGATATCCCCGGTCAGGATGACCAGGAACTGTCCAAAGGCCGCCAGCATCAGCGCAAAGCAGCTGTTCATCAGATTGCCGTAATTATAGGCCGTACGAAAGCTCTCGGAAATCAGGCTCATGACGGCAATGACCACGATCACGAATCCGATGATAAAGCACTGATGAAAATAACGATAGGAAAAATCCGCTCCGCGCAGGCGGAAGGAACTGCCGCTTTTATCTTTCATATGTTTCACCGCCTTTCTCCGCGCCCACGCCCATGATATGGCGCATGATCTGCTCTTCCTCGATCTCATCCCCGGAAAGCCGGGCGACCACATTGTTTTCATACATGACCAGTACCTGGTCGCTCATGCCCATAACCTCCATCAGGTCGGAGGAATACAGCAGCACCGCCACCCCCTGTTCGGCCAGGTCACGCATGATATAATAAAATTCCCGCTTGCTGCCCACGTCGATTCCCTTGGTAGGCTCGTTGAACAGGATTACCCTGGGCCGTATGGCCAGTTCCTTGGCCAGAACTACTTTCTGCTGGTTGCCGCCGGACAGCTCAGACGCTTCCTGGGCGGCTCCCGCCATCTTGATCTTAAGCCGGTTCTGGTATTCCTCCACCATGCCGCGTTCCGCCTTCTGGTCGATAAACAGGCCGTATTTTTTCCGCATGCCCATACTGCCCACGGCCATGTTCATCCGGATGCTCTGGATCAGCATAAGCCCCTCCTGCTTCCGGTCCCCGGGCACCAGCGCAACGCCGCTTTTCACCGCCTGGGAGCTGTTTTTTAAGCGGGCTTCCTTTCCTCTGATCTCAACCGTCCCGCCGGCGGTGTGATGAAGTCCTGCCAGAGAATTGATAAACTCCGTCTGGCCGTGGCCGGTCAGTCCCGCAATGCCGATCACTTCCCCTTTATGTACCCGCAGATCCACCGGCTCGCTGTCCGGAAAGACCTGATAGCCCTTCAGTTCCAGAATCACCTCTTCCGACTCCGCGCTGTTGTGGGGCGGAAAGATATCCTGCAGCGTACGCCCCACCATCTTTGAGATCAGCAGATCGGTGTCCATCTCCGATACCGGCGTCGTGTCGATGTATTTCCCGTCCTTAAAGACTGTGACCAGGTCTCCGATCTCAAACATCTCCTCCATACGATGGCTGATGAAGATGACCGCCTTTCCTTCCTCCTTCAGCTTCTGCATGATACGGAACAGGATCTGCACCTCATCGGCCGCCAGCGCGGAGGTGGGTTCGTCCAGAATCACGATTTCCGGATCGCGCACCAGCACCTTCAGGATCTCCACCAGTTGCTTCTGCCCCACAGAGAGCCGGTCCACAATGGTGGACGGGTCCATCTTGAGGCCGTACTGTTCCATATAACGTTCCAGGATCTCCAGCTGCTCTTTCCGGTTGATGAGTCCGCCCCGGGTACGCTCCGTACTGAGAAAAACATTTTCAAAAATTGTCAGCTCATTGATCTGGGTCAGTTCCTGGAAGACCATGCCGATGCCGGCTTTCTGTGAGTCCGTCGGACTGTGGAACCGTACCTGCTCCCCCCGGAGCGTGATCGTACCGCCGTCCGGCAGATAGACCCCCGCCAGTATCTTCAGAATCGTACTTTTCCCAGCACCATTTTCCCCTGCCAGTATATGGATCTTCCCCTTCTCGCAGGAAAAACTCACATCATCGAGTGCTGTAACGCCGGAAAACCGTTTGGTGATGTGTTCCATCTTCAGTATGCAGTCCGACATGATAGTTCCCCCTTTCGATTAGATGACAGATGCCGCCGGATTCGGGCCGGCCTGTGCCTGCCTGCAGTCCTGCGGCATCCATGATGCCCGTATTGTTATTTCACTTCAAACAGTTTCTTCAGATTCTCGTCGGTCAGACGCGTACCCGCCCAGTAGGAATCCGGAAGATCCGGACGATAATAGTCCCCGATGGTGTCGGCTGTGATGACATCCATATGCATATCCGACTGGTCGAACTCCACTTCTTTGCCGTCCAGCGCGTCGATCAGCACGTTCATGGCGTCTACCACCATGGCGCAGTCATAGACCGGAGCCACGGAATCAAACTTGTCCACTCCTTTATACTGCAGCCAGGAAGCCATGAATCCGTTGCCGGATTCTCCGGACATGGGGACCAGCGGGCGTCCGGCAGCCACGAACGCGTCGATGGCGCCCTGCGTCATGGCGCCGCCCTGAGACCACACGCCGTCGATCTCCGGGTTTGCGGACAGAAGCGCTTCCGTCGCCGCCTTTCCTGCGGAATAATCCCAGTCTCCGTTGGCTTCGCCTACGATCTCGATATCCGGATACTGGTCGAAGACCGCTTTCGCGCCGTTCCAGCGTCCGATGCTGATCGTATTGCCTGCAACGCCCTGCAGGACGATGATCTTACCCTTGCCGTCCAGCGCTTCCACAAGGAATTCCGCGCCGATGCGCCCGAAGTTCTCATCGGACTGATTAACCTTTGCCACCACCTTGTCCGTGTCAGGCAGCGCGTTGAACGCCACGACCTTGATGCCCGCGTCCGCCGCTTCTTCGATGATATTGTTCAAAGCGGTGGGATTCTGCACGGCGATCAGGATGCCGTCCACTCCCTTGGAGATCAGGTCCTCCATATCCGAGATCTGTTTGGATGCGTCCGCATCCGCGTTGGTCTCCAGATATTCCTTGATGACTCCCTGCTCCTTCAGCTCCTCTGCGGCCTGCTCGAATTCCGCCACCATCTGATAACGCCAGGTCTCACCCAGGGAATTGTTGCACAGCGCGATGGTGTAACCCCCGCCGGAACCTGTACTTTCCGCAGGCGCAGCGTCTCCGTCCGCCGCATCGGAAGCCGGCGCCTCCGCCGCGTCAGGCGGCACCTGTCCCGCGTCGCCGCCGCCGGAACCGCAGCCTGCGAACAGGCAGCCTGTCATCGCCAGTACGAGCAATAATGCCATTCTTTTTTTCATGATGTTGTACCTCCTTTTGTGGGATCAATCGTCTGTTGCCCCCGAATCTTTTTCTAGGATACCCGATCCCCCGCCCTTTTGTACATCAATTTTGATTCGCATTCCTTTCAAAATCATATTGCGTAAACCAAAAAAGGACCCTGCCTTTTGCAGGATCCCTCTCCGCCTATTCCTCTTTCCCTGATTCCGCTTCCTTCCTGTCCCCCTGAGTTTTCCGTGAGATGCTCTTCTTGTATTCCGTCGGAGAGACCCCCGTCTCCTTTCTGAACGCCGTACTGTAATACGCCGCCGTATCGTATCCCACCCGGGCGGAAATCTCGTAGATCTTCAGATCCGTGTTCTGCATCAGCTCCTGGGATTTCCGAATCCGGAGCCGGATCAGATAGTCCGTAAAACTGACCCCCGTCTCCCGCTTGAAGATCACGGAAAAATAGCTGGGGCTCATATGGATATGCCCCGCCACATCGTCCATGTTCAGCGTCTGCTCCATATAGTGCTCTTCGATGTAACGGCAGGCTTTCATGACCGTCTTCACATTGCTGCTGCAGCTGTTGCTCTCGATGAGCTCCATGACCCGCACCGCGTACTGGTACAGCCGGTCCATGGCCTGTTCCACGCTCTGCATCTCCGTGATCTGCTGGTACTCGCCCATGACGTCGATATCCAGATCTTCCTTTTCGATGCCGAACTGCTGCAGGTCCTCAAAAATACTGGTAAAAATATTTCCCACAAACAGTTTCATGAACAGATAGGACCTTCCTCCCAGATCCTGCAGCTGCCGCTTCAGCTCGTCCAGCTGCCTGCGCGCGCCGGTCCGGTCTCCCTGCCTGATCCGTTCCACCAGTTCGGAGACGGTTACCAGCTTGTCAAATTCCTCCGTGGTAACGTCTCTTCCCGTATCGACCTGTTCATAGAAAATATCGGAACCGGGCGGATACACAAACCGCTCCTGCAGCGCCAGCATGGCCTCCGTATAGGATCTTTGAAGTTCCCCCGCATTACGGCGGACCCTGCTGATCCCAAAGGTAATCGTCACATCCGGACAGATCTTCCGAAATGCCCTGCGTACAAGGCCCATGCAGTCCTCCAGTTTCCGGCGGACCAGGTCCCTGTCCCTGCCGTTCCCCAGAATATAGCCCGCGGCAGACCCGTAACGGCGTTCGAACACGCACAGCTCCGGCGCATATTTCTCCATGCACCGGAAAAAATCCCGGTTGATCCCCTGCTGCTCTTCCGCGCTCAGACGCAGCTTCAGCTGGTCAAAGTTGTCGATGGCCGCCACCAGCACCACGCTGGCGGTCCTGGACACCTTCTGAAACGGGCCGCTCCCGTAACGGGCTTCAAAAACCTTTGGCCCGTCATAGATCAGGCAGCGCATCTGCTCCCCCTGGCGGTTCTGTTCGTCCTTGCTGGCCAGGGCCTTCTGCTCCTCCCGCTGGCGGCATTCCCGGACCGCACGTTTCAAAAGCCCGGCCAGTTCTTCAGGGTCCACCGGCTTCAGCAGATAATCCATGGCCCCCAGCTTGATCGCCTCCTGAGCATAGCGGAAATCATCATAGCCGCTGATGATGATCACCCGGATATCCGGATTCTTTTCCCTGGCGTATCTGGTCAGCTCCAGTCCGTCCATAAACGGCATCCGCACGTCGCTGATCAGGATATCCGCCATCTCCTGGTCCAGAAGCTCTTTGGCCGCCAGTCCGTCGTAACAACAGCCCCCAAATTCGATCCCAAGGCTGCTCCACGGCATCGCCCCGCTCAGACCCTGCGCTATGATCTCGTTGTCATCACATAAAATCGCTCGATACATACCCCTTCTCCTTACGCCGGTCAGATCCGGCTTTTCCCCATCTCCGATTCGGACGCCGGCCTTCTGGGAATCCGAATGGTGATGGCCGTCCCCTCTCCCGGAGCGGAATCAATACTCAGGCCATATCCCCGTCCAAAATAAATCTTGATGCGTTCGTCCACATTGCAGAGACCGTAACCGCCCTCCTGACAGTCCCGCTGCACATTTCCTTCATCCGGGGGGCATGCAACGCAGCTTCGGAGTTTCTCCAGCTGCTCCGGTGCCATGCCGGCGCCGTCGTCTTCCACGCGGAACAGAAGGTCTCCGCCGTCCGCTTCCACGCGGACCCGTATGTGGATCATGGGCTTCTCCACGCTGATCCCGTGATAAACGCTGTTTTCCACCAGAGGCTGCAGCATCAACTTCAGCGAGACGCAGTCGTACAGGCTTTCGTCCGCCTCCACCCGCGCCGTAAAACGGCTGCTGTAACGCAGGGACAGGATGGAGATGTAGCTGTTCAGATGCTTCAGCTCCGAGCGCACCGGAATCAGCTCGTGGCCTTTGCTTAAGGAGATCCGGAACAGCACTGCCAGGTTCTGCATCATGGCAATGCCGTCCTCTTTCCGGTCCATCCGGAACAGCCACATGATGGAATCCAGCGAATTGTACAGGAAATGCGGATTGATCTGTGCCTGCAGCGCCCGAAGCTCCAGCTTTCTGAGCCTTGCCTGCTTCTCATAGATGGAATTCATAAGCTCCTGGATCGTCTCCACCATATGGTTGAAGCTGGCCGCCAGCCTGGCCGTCTCGTTCTGTCCCCGCACTTCCAGACGGACCGCCAGATCCCCCTCCTCCACAGACCGCATGGCCGTCTGCATGTCGATGATGGGCCGCGTAAACCTCCGCGCCAGAAAGGAGGAGGAAAAAGCAAAACCCAGAAGCGCCAGCACAAAGATTCCAAGCGTCAGACTGAGTACATAATTCAGGCTCCGGTTAATCTCCCCCATGGAAGTCACGCCCACCAGATACCAGCCCGTGGCCGGGGAATGCCGGCAGACTGCCAGCGCCCCGTCCACTCTCAAGGTCACGCTCTGCCCCTCCTTCAGCTCCTCCTGCTGTTCTTCGGTCAGACGGGCAAATCCGCCGGTGATCTCCGCTATGGCCTGTTCGCCCAGCCAGACACTCTGCGGCTGATAGAGAACGTCATAATTCTCGTCCAGCAGAAGCAGCTGGTTCTTCATGTCCGAGCTGCGGTTGAAGATGGGAGCGATGGCGTCTTCCCCGATCTCCACCACGATCACGCCGCTGGCGTTGCCGTTGGCCTGATTGATATAAGGCTCGCAGTAGCTGATAAACCGCTGATTGGACACCCGGACTACATAGCTTTCATTGTGAAAGCCGTACCACTGTCCCTCCTTCTTCTCCACCGCGTCGGAAAACCAGCGGGCAGTGCGGAAATCCCGGTAGCGCAGCGTATTGGTGCTGGACTTGCAGCACAGCTCGTTTCTCCCGAGCACATACATGCCGTGTACCTCCGTATTGCCCCCCATCATGCTGGCCAGATCCATATCCGCCTCCAGTTCCTCGGAAAACCGGCTCTTCTGGTCCGGATACGTCCTGCGCATGCGCTCCTGAAAAGCCGATGTGTTCTGAATGCTCTGACACAGCCTGGACACATCGGAGAAAACCCGCTCCATGCTGTCCAGCGCCCACTGTACCTCCCCCTGCGCCGACGCGGACAGCATCCGGCGGGACGTGTTCGTATACGTAAACGTCGTGACCAGCTGCAGGGTTACCAGCGGCACCAGGGCCAGAACGATAAAAGTAAAGAACAGCTGGCGGGTAACGGACGAAGTGATATAATCATATAGTTTTTTCATATTCAGCCTCTCAATACATCTGCAGCATCAGAGCCTGTTCCCCGATGTCACTGTTGAACACCCGGTAGGGAATGACAAAAAACCTGGAACTGTCGTCTCCTTTTTCCAGGCGTGTAATGATCTCCGACACGGTATAGCCAAGCCCCCGGCCGCTCTCTATGGATGCTGTATATTCTCCGGCCACCACCGCCTTGATGGCGTCCTGAATTCCTCCGACAGAGACAATTGCCACATCCTTTTCCATCTGATAACCCGCCAGCTTCAGCGCCTGCAGCGCCCCCAGGCCGTCCTCGTCGCTGCTGGCAAACACCGCGTTGAAGGTGCCCCGCGGATTGGCGCGGATGATCTCGCTCATAAGGTCCCGGGCAATCGTCTGATCAAAAGCGCCCGGGATCGATTTCAGAATCGTCATGTTGGGATGCTCCTGCACTTCCCTGCGGAAACCCATCATCCGGTCTTCGGCGATGCTGGAGCAGTCCGGCCCCATGATCTCCACAATGATGCATTCTCTGTTCTGAAGCGCCTGCGCCAGCTCCTGGGCGCAGAGTTTCCCTTCTTTTACATAGTCAATGGAAATGGTAGCCGCACACTCTTCATTGACGCGGTTGACGCGGGACACCAGGATCACCGGCACTCCGCGTTCCTCTGCCGCCTTCGCGATATCCGAGATGATGCTCTCCTCCCGAGGAAGCAGCACCAGGTAGTCGATATCCTCCTGAAGCAGCGCCATGGCATCCTGGTACTGCCACTGGCGGCTGTTCTCCTCCGGTTCATGGTAGATCAGCTCTCCCCCGATTCCGGCTACCGACGACGATATTTCCTCATAAGTCTTTGTCACCCAGCGGTTGCTTCCCTCCACCATGGAAAACCCTACCCTGAGCCCTTCCTCCTGCTGCGGGCTGTACATCTCCCGGTGATCCGACACCGGGAAAGACCTGGTGCCCGTATACACGATCGCAGCAGACAGTGCCAGGATCCAGATATATTTCCTGTTTTTCTTCATATTTCCCCCGTATTCCCCTGCGTACTCCGGATCAGTCACACGAAAATGATAGCATGTTTTCTTTTCAAAATCAAATCAAACTGAAAGTTTTCCGCTTAAGATTTAATGGGCTTTCCCCGGCTGCGGAACTATAATGAACAAAAAAATCAACCAAACTGGAGGTGTAAGCATCATGTCTTATTCTTATTTACCCGTCCATAAGGCACGCACGTACTGCGAAGACATTTTTGAACGGCATGGATTTTCCCGAGAAGAATGCCGGTGCATCGTAGACGTGGTCCTGACGGCCGATCTGTACGGCATCGAGTCCCACGGAATCCAGCGGATGATCCGTTATCACAACTCTCTGGTACGGAATCTGGTGGACGCCGAAGCGAAACCGAAGATCCTGTTCGAGACGCCGCTGTCCGCGGTCATCGAAGGCGCGCGCACCATGGGACAGACCACCGCTTCCATGGCCATGAATCTGGCCATCCGGAAAGCGAAGGCCCACGGTTTCGGAGCCGTGACCGTCCGCAACTGCAACCACTACGGTATTGCCGGATATTACGCCAAAATGGCGGCAAAGGAGGACCTTCTGGGGGCCAGCTCCACCAATACGGAGGCCATCGCCATCCCCACCTTCGGGAAGCAGCCCATGCTGGGCACCAGCCCGCTGGCGCTGTGCATGCCCGCGGACCCGTACGACTTCTGGTTCGACGCAGCCACCACGGTGGTTCCCCGCGGAAAGCTGGAGATCTACAACAAGCGCGGGCTTCCGCTGAAGGACGGATGGGCGGCGGACGAATCGGGGGCAAGCTGTTCTGACGCCAGGCATGTACTGGACAACATCAACGCCAAAGAATACGGAGGCATTTTCCCCATCGGAGGCTCCAGCATCGACACCGGCTCCCACAAGGGCTACGGATTCGGCATCATCGCCGAACTCTGCACGGGCATCCTGTCCGGAGGACATACCTCTCCTCATGTACAGAACGGCGGCATGGGCGATACCAGCTTTGGTTTCCTGGCGCTGGACTACGGCCTGTTCGGGGACAAAAAGGAGATCCGCAAACGGATGTCCACACTGCTCCAGGAGCTCCGGGACAGCGCCAAAGCAGACGGCCATGACCGAATCTACACTCATGGGGAAAAGGAGATGGAATCCATGAAGGAAAAGATGGAAACCGGAATCCCCGCCAGCGATAAGACCATCGATGAATTGAAAGCCATCGGACAGCATGTGGGCCTGCGCTACGAAGACTATTTTAACTAAAATACAGGAAAATCATACGCCGGATCCGCCGCAAACAGAGACCGGACATCACATACCGGGCTCGCCATAAGCGGATACCGGACACAGAACAGGAGGACAATCTCATGAAATATGACAACAGAATAGACGAACTGAAGGAAACACTCTACGCCGGCATTCTCTGCGACGTACTGGATCAGAAGGGATACCGCAATCAGGCGCTGAGCAACGGAATTCACGGCCTCAACGACCGCACGGTCATCTTCGGACCTGCATTTACCAGCATCGGCACGGAAGTATACTCCATGCCGGAAGACCCGCTTACCGCACAGTGTAAGGTGGTGGACCAGCTGGGCGAAAACGAGATCTACGTGCTGGTCACCCGCGGCCACTACAACTGTGCAGTCTTCGGCGAACTGTTCGCCACCGCGGTCCAGAGCCGCAAAGGCGCGGGCGTCCTCATCGACGCGTACGCCCGGGATATGAAGGCACTGAACGAAATGGATTTCCCCATGTTTTTCCGGGGGAAAAACCCGCTGACTTCCAAGGGCCGCTGCGAGATCAATGAATGCCAGATCCCCGTGACCATCGACGGCGTCACCATCCGTCCAGGCGACTACATCTTCGGCGACATCGACGGCGTAGTCATCATCCCGAAGGACCTGGTGGAGGAAGTCATCGACGACGCGCTGCAGACCATCGAAAAGGAAAACGACGTCCGCAGCAGGCTTTTAAACGGTTCTTCCCTGCAGCAGGCCTATGCGGAGATCGGCGCGATCTGACCGGTACATATTATTTTTAAGGAGGTATTTTATGGACACAAAAAAAAGCGGCATTCTGGTCATGCACTGCCAGAATGACATCGTGGACCCCAAGGGACTCTACAGCCACTCCGGCGCATTTGCCGAGATCAGCCGCCGGGGCACGCTGGAGGTCATTCAGAGGACTCTGGCGGAAGCCAGAAAACACGGCATGCAGGTTTTTTATGTAAACAACATGTTTTCCGAGGGATATCCGGAGCTGGGCGACCACAATCTGCCCATCTGCACCGACTCCCGTACCACCAACTCCTTCCTGGCGGGCACGTGGGGCACGGAAAATCCCGACGTCATCAGGCCGCAGCCGGGCGACATCATGATCCGCAATACGAACACCAGTGCGTTCTCCTATACGACGCTGGATCAGATCCTCCGGGCCAGAGGGATCACCGACCTGTATCTGTGCGGCGTCGCCACCAATTTTGTGGTGGACAGCACGGCCCGCTACGGCTCCGAGCTGGGCTACAACATGCATGTGGTAGAGGACTGCTGCGCTTCCTGGACCCAGGAGATGCATGAGTTTGCCATCAAACTCATTCTCCCCCATTTTGGAGAGATCACTTCCTCCGGGGCCCTGATCGCGGACATGAACGCCTGACGCGGTTCCCCACCATAAGAGAAGAAAGGATGAACCATACCATGAGATTAAAAAACCGTATCAGCGTCATCACCGGCGGCGGTTCCGGCATCGGCCGTTCCACGGTCCGCCGCTTTGCGGAAGAGGGCGCCAGAGTGGTCTTCTGCAACCGCAGCAAAGATAAGGGACTGTCTTTGCTGGAGGAATTAAAGGCCGACGGCCTGGGGGACCAGGTCCGCTTCTTCCCCTGCGACGTCAGCGACGAAGAACAGGTCAAAGCCCTGGCCGCCTTTGTAAAACATGAATTCGGCAACTGTGAGATCCTCTTCAACAACGCGGGCATCCATCTGGCGGGCAGGCTCCACGAGACTGCTCCGGACGCCTGGGACCGCATCATGAATGTGGACCTGCGGGGGCTGTACCTGGTCTCCTATTATCTGCTTCCCCAGATGCTGGAAGGACATTACGGAAGCATCATCAACATGTCTTCCGTCTCCGGCATACGCGCCGATTACGCCATGTGCGCATACAATACGGCCAAGGGCGCCATCACAAACCTGACCAGAGCCATGGCGCTTGATTACGCGGACGACAACATCCGGGTCAACGCCGTATGCCCCGGCGTCATCCGCACGGACATCGCCCAGCATACCTTTGACTGTGTTCCCGGTTCGGAAGAGATGTTCCGAAACGCCTATCCGGTCCACTGCATTGCCGACCCGGTGGAAGTCGCCAATGCAGTGGTCTTCCTGGCATCCAGGGAATCCGATTTCATCAACGGCGTCAACCTGCCTGTGGACGGCGGCATCACCTGCCACACCGGACAGCCCTGCACCGGCACCTATTGAATATGGGCTGCCGGGCTTATTATGAATCCTGTCCCGCCGGGCTGAACCGGGAGCAGATCAAATCCGCTCTTTCGGAAAGTCTGGCGGGAAAATCCCTGCGCCGGGTACTTTTGATTCCACCGGATTATACCCGCTGCCACTCCGGCGGAGGGCTCATCACCAACCTCTACTATCACATGCTGACGGAACAGGGCTGCCAGGCCGATATTCTGCCGGCCCTTGGCTCCCACTATCCGCTGACTCCGGAGGAAACCGCTGCCATGTTCGGAGATATTCCGTATGAGACGTTCATCCCCCACAACTGGAGAACCGATGTGGTAAAGCTTGGAAGCGTGCCCGGGGCATTTCTGAAGGAAAAATCTGAAGGGCTCTGGGACACCCCCATCGATGTGGAGATCAACCAAAGAGTCATGGATCATTCCTACGACCTGATTCTCTCCATCGGCCAGGTGGTCCCCCACGAGGTGGTGGGCATGGCCAGCTACTCCAAAAACCTGTTCGTCGGCGTGGGCGGCAGCGACATGATCCATAAATCCCACATGCTGGGCGCCCTCTACGGGCTGGAACGCATTCTGGGACGGGACCACACACCCGTGAGGGAGCTGTTCGACTACGGCCTGACTCATTATCTGGCGGACCGTCCCATCGTCTTCGTGCTGACCGTCTGCACGGTCCAGGACGACCAGACCCGGGTCCACGGGCTTTTCATCGGAAACGGGCGGAAGGTTCTGGAAGACGCCATCGCCCTGTCTCAGAAAACCAACATCACGTTTCTGCCTCAGGGACTGAAAAAATGCGTGGCGTACCTGGATCCGAAAGAATTCCGCAGCACCTGGGTCGGAAGCAAGGCCATCTACCGGGTCCGCATGGCCATGGAAGACGACGGAGAACTGCTGATCCTGGCTCCCGGCCTGCACACCTTTGGGGAAGACCCTCGCATGGACGCCCTGATCCGGACCTACGGCTACTGCGGACAGGAGAAGATCCTGGCGGCCCTGCGGGCTCCGGAGGGAGAAGCCTTAAGGCAGAATATGGGCGCCGCCGCCCATCTGATCCACGGCTCCGTGGAAGGACGGTTCCGGATCACGTTTGCGGTCGGCGAAGCATTCCGAAAGGACATCGAATCGGTGGGCTTTTCCTCTGCAGATTATGAGGAAGCCAGCCGTCTCTACGATCCGAAAAAGCTCTCTCCCGGCTGGCAGCGGACGCCGGACGGAGAACCGTTTTATTACATCCCCAATCCCGCCGTGGGCCTGTGGATCAACCGGCAGACATTTTCCGGCGGAATCGGCTGAAACGGATTCCCAAACTGTCCGGATAAGTATGTTAAATAATTATCAAAATCAAATCAGGAAAGAAGGTATATTCATGTTACTGGAACTGAGCTATCCGTTCGGCGGAGACGAGCCCAAGTGGCCCACCAACCCCAACGACTCTTATGTATGGGACAACGCGACCCGCCGCGGAGACAGCTGCAACGCCTCCACCATCCGCCATCACATGCACAACGGCACCCATGTGGACGCGCCGCGCCATTTTACCATGGACGGCCGGACCATCGACCAGATCCCCATCGAGGATTTCTGCTACCGGTCGCCGCTTGTGGTGAAGATTCCCAAGGCAAAGGGCGGACGCATCACGAAAGAAGACCTGCTTCCCTATGCGGAACCGCTGGCTTCCTGCGACCTTCTGCTGGTATACACCGGTTATGCAGACCTGCGGGAGCAGGACCCTCACGCGTTCATTGACGATTTCCCATGCTGGGGCGTGGACGCGGCGCAGTATCTCCGCCGTCAGTGCCCGAAGCTGAAGGCCGTCGCCATGGATGTGCTGAGCGTGGACAGCTGCACCACCGGCGCAGACGAGGGGTTCCCGGCCCATCACGCGTTTCTGGATGTGAATGAGGAGCATCCGGAACGCACGCTCCTGCTTTTTGAAGATGTAAACACAAAGAAGCTTTTTGAGGCAGAAAAGCCCGCAAAGACAGTTTTCGCCTTCCCTGTGCGCTTCAAGGGACTGGAGGCCGCTCCCATCGCCATGGTGGCAGAGCTGTAGGTGCATCCTGTCAAAACTACCGGAGGTTAGAAAACCATGTATTATATTACCATCGACTGCGGGACCACCAACTCCCGCGTCTACATCGTGGACGAGACCGGCAGAGTGTATGCCAAAGCCGCCAGAAAAGTCGGCGTGCGCAATACTTCCATGACCGGTTCCCGCGACTGCCTGGAGCAGGGACTCCACGAGACCATTTCCCGCGCCATCGCCGAATCCGGCATCCGACCGGAACAGTTTCGCGCCATCCTCTCTTCCGGCATGATCACGTCCGAAATCGGACTGTGCGAGCTTCCCCATCTGATGGCTCCCTGCGGCGTGGAACGTCTGGCGGACCATATCGTACGGGTAGACGACATTCACCTGACCGATTATGAGATCCCGGTCTATTTTGTCCGGGGCATCAAAAATCCCATGCCGGAAACCGTGGAAAATCCCTTCTCCCTGGTGGGAAATCTGGATTTCATGCGTGGGGAGGAGACACAGATCGCGGGACTTTTAGCTCAGGACGCCCTCACGCTTCCCGCCACGGTGACCGTTCTGTCTTCCCATACAAAATTCATCCCGGTGAACGGCCGGGGCGAGATCCTGGGGAGCCTGACCACCACCAGCGGACAGCTCAGGGAAGCCATCCTGTCCCAGACCTTCGTCGGGAAATCTGTAGAAAAACGGGAACATACGGACGAAAAACCGGAAGGCTACTTCGATCCGTCCATCGTTCTGGAGGCCGTCTCCTGGATTCGGCAGGCAGGCATTGTCCGATGTATGATGTTCCCGCGATTCCTGGATGTGCTGCTGGATACCAGCTGGTACGCCCGGGAACTGTTTTTTGAATCGCTGATCGCCGCAGAAGACATGCTGGCGCTTGGACAGCTGGACCGGTTTGATCCGGCCTGCAAAGAACGGTTTGTCTTCATCGGGCTCCCCGGACGCTGCCGCCTGTACGAGTTCATCCTGCGGCACAATCTGCCGGATGCCGAGGTAAGGTCTATCACCGATCCGTCGGACATCGACAGTCTCAGCATCGACGGCATCCTCCATATCATCAGGAAAGCAGGTATCTTCCATGGCTGAATATAAAATTGTCATTACCGATTATTATTATGCAGATCAGGAACAGGAGAACGCGGTCTACGCCCGTCTGGGCGCGGACTGCGAGATCGTGGACCTGACCAGGACCGCTCCCGGCGGCCTTTTGGAACCGGAGCAGATCATCCCCTACGTCCGCGGCTGCGACGCGCTGGTCGTACAGTTTGCTAAAATCACGAAGGATGTCATCGACGCCATGGAGCGGTGCAGGGTCATCGCCCGCTATGCCATCGGCGTGGACAACATCGACATCCCCGCCGCCACGGAAAAAGGAATCTACGTGGCCAATGTGCCGGACTACTGCATCGACGAGGTGGCGTCCACCGCGGCCGCCCATCTTCTGAACGGCATGCGCAAAATCTGCACGGCCCGGGACCGGCTGCTTGACGGCAACTTCGACATCAACCGCATCCAGCCCATCAAACGCATCAGCGAGGCCACGCTGTGCCTGCTGGGCTTCGGGAACATCGCCAGGAATCTGGCTGAAAAGATGCGTCCTTTCTTTCAGAACATCGTCGCTTACGACCCTTATTTTAAAAATCAGTCCGACTATCCGGATGTGGAATTCCTTCCGCTTTACGAAGCGGTCGCCTGCGCGGACGCCGTCTCCATCCATGTACCGCTGAACGATTCCACCAGAGGCCTGTTAAACGCTGACGTGCTGTCCCATGCAAAGGACGGCGTGGTCATCGTCAACACGGCCAGAGGCGGGCTGATCGACGACCAGGCCCTTCTGGATGCCCTGGAAAGCGGCAGAGTCGCCCATGCAGGGCTGGATGTGATCAACGGCGAAGATTTTGCCTCCTCCCCGTATCTGCATCATCCAAAGGTCACCCTGACGCCTCATTTTGGCTGGTGCTCCACTGAATCCGGCCTGGAGCTGCAGCGGAAGGCGGCGGAAAACGTCGTCTCTGCGCTGCTTACCGGAAAACCGGTCTATTCGGTCAATCTCAGATAATCAAAGAAGGCTGCCTGGTGGCAGCCTTTATTTTTCCGTTTGTCCTACCGTTCCCTGCGCCGGCCGTACACCACCACCAGAAGGACGATGATCAGAAGCCCCTGGACCACCTGCTTGCCGGCCTCCGCCATATGCAGGATCGTCATGAGGCTGTTCAGGATCATCATAATGCCCACGCCGGCGATAGTCCCGGTGTAGCCGCCTCTGCCGCCCATGATGCTGGTGCCTCCCACGACCACCGCCGCGATGGAGTCCATGTTATAGCTGGACGCCGTGGACAGATAGCCGGATTCCGTATACCCCAGGAACAGAAAGCCGGTGATACCCGCCGTGACCGCCGCGATCACATAGACGGACAGCATGACAAACGGCGCGCGGATGCCCGCGTAGCGCGCGCCCTCCGGATTGGTCCCAAGGGCGAACACCGACCGCCCGAACGTCGTACTGTGCAACAGTATGATCGTCACGGCCGCCAGCAGGATCCAGATGATCGTGACGCCGTTCATCATACCGAACAGCTTCCGATTGGCAATGGCGCTTAAAATATCGGACGCATGTCCCCCGGGCGCCCCCTTGCAGTACAGAAGGGTCGCCCCGTAGAGCACCGTCCCTGTGGCCAGGGTCATGACCATGGCCGGAATCCGCAGGAAATGGACGCCGAAGCCATTGACGATCCCCACCCCTGCGCTGATCAGCAGAATCAGCGCAAAGACGCTCCAGGTCATATCCTGCCGCCCGTTGATCATCTGCGCCGCCAGCACGTTGCTGAACAGAATCATGTAGCGCAGGGACAGATCGATGCCTCCGGTCAGAATGACAAACGTCTGCCCGATACAGGCGATCCCCAGAAACGCCACCTGTTTTAAAATACTGTACATGTTATCCTGGGACAGAAAGCCCGGATTGATGACATTCGCCACAAGCGCCAGCGCCGCCATCACTCCATATACCATGAGGAGCGGCAGGATCTGTCTGATCTTGAGCGATCTGGAATTCATACGGTTCATATGGCAGTCCCCCTTTATCTCTTTATCCGTATAGCGCTGACAGCCAGTGCCGCCACCAGAATGACGCCCTGCATGACATACTGGTAATAAGCCACCATGCCCAGCAGATTTAAAAGGTTATTGATGATGCCCATAATCAGCACAGCCGCCAGGCAGCCCACCACGCTGCATCTTCCTCCCGCCAGCGCCGCGCCTCCTACGACTGCGGTCGTAATCGACCGTTGCGTATACGCCTCGCCCACCAGCGGATTGCCGGACGTGGTATAGGCGGTAATGCAGACAGCCGCGACGGCGGTCAGAAGGCCCGATGCCACAAACGCCAGGATCTTGGTCCTTGCCACCGGAATGCCGGAGGATTCCGCCGCCTGCTCGCTGCCGCCCACGGCCATGAGAGATCGCCCGAAGCCCGTCCGGTTGATGACCAGCCAGACTGCCGCCGTGATGGCCGCTACGTACAGCATGGGGAATTTATACCCCCAGCCCTTGGCGATAAATTTGCTCAGGGCCGACGGCATGGTGCCCCCCGGAATGTCCATGACAAACAGCGCCGCGCCCGCAAAGATCGTCTGTGTAGCCAGTGTGGCGATGATCGGCTGCATATTGCCCTTCACCACCAGCAGGCCGTTGAAAAGGCCTACCGCCGCCCCGATGGCCAGAGAGGCCGCAATGGCGGCAAACCAGGATACAGGGCTGTCGTTCATCAGCGTAATAAGCACCACATTGACGACGGAAATGACCGAGCCCACGCTCAGGTCCACGCCTCCCAGGCTGATGACGAACAGCTGCGCGAAGGTTACCAGCAGCAGCCCCGTGTTGGCGGAGAACAGGTTGTACAGATTGCGCGGCTTCATAAACACCTCTGACGAGAAAGCCGCGGCGACCAGAAGCAGGATCAGAAATCCATAGACCATCATAATATCCGTCTTACGGCGCAGGAACATCTGCCGGTTGTGTTTTGTGGACAACAGCCATGGTATTTTCTCCTTTTTTACGTCTGTTTTCATTCCTGTACCCCCTTCCCTTCCTGTGCCGCGCCGGTCCGATCACCGCAGTCCATGGCATAACACATGATCCGCTCTTCCGTAAGCTCCGCCCCGGTCAGCTCGCCGGTGATCCTGCCCTCATAGAGCGTAATCACCCGGTCGCTCAGACCGATGGTCTCCATCATGTCGCTGGTGTACAAAAGGACCGCGATACCCTGGTTCACCAGTTCACGGATCAGACGGTAGATCTCCTGTTTCGCCTCCACATCGATCCCCCTGGTCGGTTCGTTGAGCAGGATCACCTTCGGCAGATCCTCCAGCGTCTTTCCGATGGCCACTTTCTGCTGGTTGCCGCCGGAGAGATTGCCCACCGCCTGCAGCATGGACGGCGTACTGATGTTCATCCGGTCGATCATCTGTCTCGCCAGCTCTTTTTCCTTCTTTTTATGTAGAAACCCAAACGTTGCATATCGGAACATGCTGGTCATGCTGAGATTTTCCCGCACGGACATGCCCAGGCACAGCCCCTGCTGCTTCCGGTCTTCCGGGACATAGCCGATGCCCAGCTTCAGCGCCTTCCGGCAGGACTGATAGTTCAGCTGTTCTCCATTCAGCCATACGGACCCTTCGCTGTGATGCTGGACCCCGGCTATGGCGCGCATCAGCTGGGTCTGCCCCTGCCCGTCCAGCGCTCCGATCCCCAGGATCTCCCCCTTTCGAAGCGCAAAACTGATATTGTGGAAACTGTGTCCGTCTCCCAGATTCTCCACCCGGAAAACCGTCTCCCCCGGCTCCCCCTGAAGCCCGGGCGGAAAGATGTCCTCCAGCTCCCGGCCCACCATCATACGGATGATGTCGTTTTCCGTAACCTCTTTTAAATCCACCGTTCCCACCAGCCGGCCGTCCTTCATGACTGTCGCCCGGTCTCCGAACGAGAACACCTCTTCCATGCGGTGGGAGATAAACAGCACGGTTTTGCCCGCGTACGTGATCGTCTCCACGATCCTGCGGAGCTTCTCCACCTCCCGGACCGTCAGCGCGGATGTAGGCTCGTCCAGGATCAGGATCTCCGGGTCCACCGCCAGCGCCTTTAAGATCTCCACCATCTGCTGGCCGGCAATGGGCAGATCTCCCGTGCGTGCATAGGGATCCACTTCGATCCCGTACCGCTCTGCCAGCTCCTCCGTGGCCTTCAGAAGCCGCGCTTCTTTTAAAAACAGTCCGCCGCTTACCCGGCCTTCCTCATGCAGCCAGATGTTCTGGGCTACAGTCAGCTCCGGCAGGACAGACATTTCCTGATACACCATGGCGATCCCCTTTCGCCTGGCATCGCTGGGATGGCGGAATTTCACGCTTGTTCCGCCCAGAATGATCTCTCCGCTGTCCGGCTGGTACATACCGGACAGCATCTTCAGTACGGTGCTCTTTCCAGCGCCGTTTTCGCCCTGGAGCACATGGACCGTGCCGGGCTGACATTCAAAGGATACATGATCCACGGCATGAACACCCACAAATGTCTTATCTAACTCTTTTACAATGAGAGAAGGTCCCATAGGTAGTCTCCTTATCGTCCTCTGTCATTACAATGGCCAGATCGTTCCATCTGGCCACTGGTACTGACGGTATTGCAGTTTATTTGGAAACCGGGAAAATCGTCTCCAGGATCTCATGCGGTACATAGGTGCCCGGCCAGAAATCATCGTTCAGCGTATCGTCATACATTTCCTTCGCGTCATCCAGCGTGACCGCCGGGAACGCCATGCCGATGCTGGTGCCGTCCACCTCCGGTTTGATTCCGTATTCCTCGTTGATCATTCCCGCACAGTCGTCAACGGTTCCGCCCTGCAGAAGTTTGACCGCGCACTCAAGGGCAATACGGCTGGAGTATGCGGGGTTGTTGAACGCCATGCTCTCAAATCCGCTCTCGCTGTTGTCGATCCATGCCTTCAGAAAACCGTTGCCTGCCTCGCCGGTCATGGGGCAGAGCTCGCGGCCCGCCTCGTTGAACGCGTCGATGGCCGCCTGCGTCATGGCTCCGCCCTGAGAGATCAGTCCGTCGATCTGCGGATAGGTAGCCAGCAGCGTTTCCATGGTGGTCCTGGCTGTGGCGTAATCCCAATCGCAGGCTTCTTCTGCCACGATCTTCGCATTCGGGCACTTGTCCAGCAGCCCGTCTACGCCGCCCTGATAACGGTTCGCATCGGTAGAAGTACCCACACCGCCTCTGAGGACGATGATATTGCCGCTCTCCGTGCCGTTGGCGATGAGCTGATCTCCCAGCCACTGCCCGCTGACCCAGCCGTGGTTGTAATCGGATACCTGCAGCTTGCAGGACACGTCCAGAGAACAGTTGTTGTCGAAATTGACCACAACGATCCCCTCGTCCATCGCCTCCTGAAGCGCGTCGTTCAGACCGTCCGAAGTGATGGCCGGAACGACAATCGCATCCGCTCCCATGGTAATCAGGTCCTGAATATCAGAGATCTGCTTTGCCTGATCCCCGTTGGCTTCGTATACATAATAGTCCGATATCGTACCATCTGCCTTCAGCGTGTCCGCCAGGCACGTGAACTCCGCCTCCATCTGGGTACGCCATGAGATCTCATTGTTGTAATTGGAAAATCCGATGACAAAGCCGCCCTCTCCTGCCGTCTCCCCCGCTTCCGGAGCCGCCGCCTCATCCGCCGGCGCTTCCGTACCCACAGTCTCTCCCGGCTGCCCGGGCGCTTCCGTCTTCTGGCCGCATGCCGTAAGAGTCAGTGCCAGAACCGATGCCAACAACAGCGCTGTTCTTTTTTTCATGTTTGTTTCCTCCGCTTTCTTTAAAGATTTTTCTGTATATCTCCAAACTTTCCCCCGGAAAGATCAGATTCCGTTTCCTGTATCAGAGAAGCCCCAGCTCCTTAAGCCCCTGCGCGATGTTCTGTTTCTCTTCCTTCGTGGCCGGGATGAACGGTGCGCGGGGATATGCGGTCATGATACCGCGGATTTCCGCGATGGCGTAGATGGCCAGCTGGGTCGAACGGGTCAGATACATGATGTCGCGCAGTTTGTTGACGCGGAACTGGGACTGGAGCGCCTGGTCCGCCTCTCCTGCCATGGACTGCCGATACATCTCCCGGCACAGCTCCGGAAAGACATTTCCGATGCCCGGAATGTACGCCTGGCAGCCCAGTGCGTGAGCGGACACCCACATGGCCTCCGTACCAAGGGCAATGTCGAACGCCTCATCCGCCAGCTCTCTCTGGTAAGCGGCGTACTGCATGATATTGAACGTAGCGTCCTTGATTCCGGACATTCCCATGTCCTTCAGCTGCCGGAATACCTCCAGGCTGGTCTCATATCCCTGAAACTGCGGATTGTGGTACGCATAAAAAGGAAAATCCTTCGTCTCCTTCAGTATTGCCTCATAATAGCGGAGCAAATCAAGGTCCTTGTATTTATAGTAGTAAGGGCCCACCGCCGCCGCCGCGTCGCATCCGATCTCCCGGGCGTGGAGGCTCAGTTCGATGGTATCCCTGGCATTGGTCGTCCCGGTATGTACCACGATCACGGTCTCCGGGCCCGCGTATTTTTTTACAATCTCCGCCGTACGCCTGCGCTCTTCCAGGCTCATGAGCGGGCCACAGCCGTAGGAACCGCAGATGAACAGTCCCTCTACCTTTCCGGAAAGATATTCCACCAGCTTCTGCAGATTTTTTTCATCCAGCTTTCCATCTCCCGTAAACGGGGTAATCATGGGCGGGATCACGCCTTTTAATCGAAACATCATTCTTTTTCCTTTCTTGACATCCAACGTCTGCATCAAACGTTGCGGTTTTTTGTTTTCTTTGCGCTCATTTTAGGTTTTACATTCCTCCCTGTCAATAAGCTGCCCGGAACATCAAATCAAATCCAAAGTACTCCACATCAGATTGCAAGAATTTTTCAGAGAAATATGCTACTATTTTAGGCAAAGATCACAGAGAAAGAAAGGAGCATCTCATGCGAACCATACACAATCCACAATTTACGCATGTCGCCATGGCGTGCCAGGCGGAGGAGCCGAACGATCAGGAACTCTGTACCATGATTGACGACGTCCTCTTCCAGCTGTACGGTCCGGAAGGACTTCGAAAACTGGTAAAACCCGGCGACCGGGTGGTCATCAAGACCAATATCGTCTGCTGCTGGCAGGGCAGGCGGGGAGAGAAGGGGCGCGGCGTCATCACCGATCCCCGCATCGTACGTTATCTGGCCGAGAAGATCCGGGACATCATCGGATGGAACGACGGGGCGTCCCTGAAGGTGGTGGACGCCTGCTTCAGCCCGGACCCCAACCCTTCCGACGTCAACAACAAAGTCGGCTTCCACTGGGCGCGGCTGAACCGGATTCCTGACAACAACGTCTGTCCGGAGGACGTCTGCTACGACTATGAAGCCAACGGTTTTCTCGACGGCGCCAGCGGCGCCAGGCTGGTCAATCTGGACGCACTGGGCGCTGACGAGCGGGACCTTCATCTGGTAAAACTGGCCGACGGGCGCACGATTCCCGTCAGTTTTCCCCGCTTTCTGCGCAGGAAGGAAGAGGCCGCGGACGGCGGAGACTATACGGATGTGCTGATCGGCACCCCGGTCTTTAAAAATCACGGCTTTATCGGCTGTACCGGCTCCCTGAAGCTTCATTATGGCATGAGAAATCTCACTGCCGGCCATGGAGACACCGGACGCCGGGGACACAGCGGCATGTTCTCTGTCCGGCAGGACGGCACCGTCGGGCCGGAAGGCCGCCAAAAGCTCAACGACTATCTGGTGGCCCAGCATCTGGTACGTACCTATGATCTGGTCCTCATGGACTGCCTGACCGCCAACCGCCAGGGGCCCTGCAGTCCCACCGGAGCAGTCAGCATCACGCCCGACCCGGATGAAGCCGTGGATTATATACTGACCAACGCCATCATGGCCTCCGCCGATCCGGTAGCCATCGACACTGTGGAAAGCACACTGGCCGGATACCGTTACCCGTCCATCGACCTGACCTGCCGGGCTGCCGAAAACGGCGTAGGCGTACAGGATCCGGCAAAGATCCTGGTGGACGGCCTGGAGCGGTTCAAGATCCACCGCGCCCGGCTTCTGCGCACCTATGGGCCGGAAGGACGCTATCCGCTGTCCAACATGGGCGATCCGGAGACGGTTCCCGATCCTCTGCCTTCCTTCACCGTCACCATGGATCACTTTACCATCACCCCTGACGCGGAAGGACTTCACCATGTCCGCTACAGCCTGCACCCCAGCCATCCGGACGTCATGCCGGACGTTCGCCGGGTAGACCTGGTCGTGGAGGGCGTCACCGTCCAGTCCCATGTGGACGGCGACCTGATGCAGGGCGAATTCACGTTCCGCCACAGCGATTACGACCATATGGACGGTGCTTATGTGGTCGGGCTTGTCAGCGCCTGGGACAGCATGTTCAACTGCGTGGTATCCGCCACCGAGTTCTTCATTCCGCCGGACGGGTGCCGGGACTGAACCCGACGCACAGACTCTTCATTCCGCCGGACGGGTGCCGGAACCGCCCTCAACGGCAAAAAGCCCCGCGGCAGAGCCGCGGGGTGCTATATTAAATAAAAATCTTATACAGAAAAAGGAGAATGATTTTATGACAGCATTCAGAGAAATCGCAGGTAAGACCGCCCTCATCACAGGCGCCGCCCGTGGAATCGGACAGGGCTGCGCGGAAGCGCTGGCTGCGGAAGGCGTCCATGTCGTTCTGGCGGACGTCCTGCCGGAAGTAGAAAAAACATGGGAAGATATTCACGCCCGTTACCCGGAGAACCGGGGCTTTGCACTGACCGTAGACATCTCCAGGGAAGAACAGGTCCGCTCCATGGTCGACCGGGTAGTGGAAACCTTTGGCCGGCTGGATATTATTTACAATAACGCCGGCATCAACGGCGGCGAATGGGAGATCTCCGATGTAACGGAGGAGGTCATCGACAGGGTCTTCGGCGTCAATCTCAAGGGCACCATGTTCTGCTGTAAATACGCCGCCGTCCAGATGAAAAAACAGCGGTTCGGCACCATCGTCAACACCGGCTCCTTTTACGGAAAAGTCGGCCATGCGAAGTCCGGCCTCTACGGCGCTTCCAAGGCGGCGATCCACACGCTCACCCAGGCGCTGGCGCTGGAGATGGCGCCCTACGGCGTGACCGTCAATGCTGTCTGCCCCGCTCTGGCGGCCACCGAGATGCACTGGGCCTATCTGCGCAAAGAAGCGGCCGAGACCGGCGTAAGCTTTGAAGAACTGGCCAAACGCGAGCTTCCGGGCATCCCACTGGGGCGCCTGGGCACCGGGGCCGACTCTGCCGGCGCCATCGCCTGGCTGGCCTCCGAGAGCGGTTCCTACGTCACCGGACAGCTCATCAATGTCAACGGGGGACTGGATTTCACCTGAGAAGCGGCCAGGATGACAACAGAGCAGGCTGAAAGCCTGCTCCGTTCCCCTTATATAAGCGTCAGCCTCTGTGACGCGAATACGGCTGCTCCGATCACGCCTTTCTCCGCCAGGGGCTCCGAATACACGTAGCGGAACCCGTAACTCATCACATCAAGCCCTGTATTTCTGTTTACCTGACGTTCAAATTCTTCCCGCGGAAACCCTTTCATCTCGATCACACCGCCGCCGGCGATCACGGTATTGGGATTGAAAACAGTCGCCATCACGGCAAAGACGTGGGCACAGGAGCGCACCAGCTCCCGCAGAGGCTTTTCCTCTCCATGTTTCAGAAACAAATCCCCGATCTCATCATCCGGGTAAAACGCCGACCGGATCTTCTGCAGCTTCCATCCAGACGCATAACACTCACAGCATCCCCATTTGCCGCAGCTGCACCTTTCCTTCCCTCCATAATACGGGATATGGCCCATGTCCAGAGCCGCCCCATTGGCTCCGTCCAGGCTTTCGCCTCTGATCAGAACCGAGGCTCCTACGCCTGTTCCTATGTAAATGCCGACGACCACATCCTCCTGCAGAAGGCCGTTGGCGTACACATCATACAGCAGAATATTTTTGGTGTCGTTATTGACAAAGACGGGCACCTGCAGTCTCCGGCGAAGCCAGGACGCCATATTGACATTTTGAAAAACCGCTTCTCCCCGGTCATTGCGCAGATTGGTCGTACAGATAACCGTCTCTTTATCGTTCGCCACAGAAGACGGGACGCCAATGGATACCGCATCGATCTTCCCGATTCCGTTTCCGCGGATGAAATCCCGGATCACGTTCTCCAGTTTTTCCAGAGGATCCTCTGCCCGGGCTATCACAAGACTGTCGATAATCCGGCTCGCCCGCACTCTGCGGTCCTCCTGCACGGCTCCAATCCGAAGATTCGTTCCTCCAAGGTCAATTCCTATAATTATGCCATCCAACTCCTTCCCTCTCTTTCAGCAAAGGACAAACCATCTCCAGATCAGCATGCAGAAAACATCACTGCCTGCTCAATCCATTTCTTCAGGACCAGGTTCATACATCCCCGCATCATATGGTATTCATCATACTGCGCCTCTGTAAACTGCACGCGAACCGATATGTCGCTGTTTTGGAATTCTTCAAAAAACCGTTCTGCATGTTCCTTAATCAGGCTTCCGTATTTCTTATAACAGCTGTCGATCACAATCCTCGTAGGGTTGTAAACCCATATCAGATTATACAAAACCCGGGCAATCGTATCCAGCGCATCGTCAAAGATCTCCCTGATCGTTATTTCTCCCTGCTCGTATGCATCCAGCGCCGCCTCAAATTCCATATCCGGAAACCCTTCCCGAATCCGCTTCATGATTCCCGGAACGGATAACCGCTCCTCCAGCGTCTCCGTCTTTTTCCGCTTTTTATCATACGCAAGGATCATCTTCCCTACTTCTCCCGCCACCAGGTCGTCTCCGTACACCGCGTTTCCCTTGTGGATAAAACAGCCTCCGACGCCGTCTCCGCAGTATAAATAAAACTGACTGTCATGGTTCGAATCCATGTTCTCATATTCAGACATGGCCGCAGCGTAAGTGTCGTGAATCACCAGAACATTTTCAAGCCCGAATACATCCACAAACAGTTTTTTAATATGCAGACCCTTCAGTTCTGTAATCAGGTCCGGATTCAGGATGTCCTGTTCTTCATAGTACGCGCTGGGAACAAAAACTGCGATTCCCACAGTCCTTGTAGTCAGTTTTCCAAGGCTGTTTTTGATCTGTTCCATTGCGTCGCACAGATGTTCCTGATAAGCTTTCGGATCTGCCCTGAACACAATCTTTTTCTGTTCCAGCACGCACTGCTTCAGGCTGTAGATAATATAACTGATCTCCCCGAAACAGGTCAGGTTAATGCATACAATATTCCCGTAATATTCAGCCAGGTTCAAAGCCATCGGTTTCCTGCCCACCGCCGCTCTGAACGTACGTTCTTCTATCAGCCCGTTTTGCAGAAGTTCGTCCACAATGTGCTTTACGGTCATGATACTGATCTGATTGCGCAGAGCCAGTTCATTTCTCGTCACATCGCTGGACTTTACAATATCCGTCAGTATATTCACCTTGTTATGAAAGCGAATATCATTTACCGTCAACAACTCTTTCGCCATCTGTTTTTTTTCACTCATCACACTGCCACCTTTTGTTCAATCTACAACATGTGATACCGTTGCCGGTACAATGTCTTTCCACATTATACCATATTTATCCAGGTCATGCATCGAAAGAGCCGCGAATCACATCCATCGCCCGGTCCGCATCCGCTTTATTTCACTGCACCCATGGTCATACCCGCAACCATATGCTTCTGTACCAGAATCGCAAAGACAAGCACCGGAATCGTAATCACGGTTCCCACCGCCGCGATCTGCCCCCACAGCGTTCCCTGCGGAGTCATGAGTCCCGGAACCGCCACCGGCATCGTCACCGTACTGCGGCCGGTCAGAATCAGCGCCATAAGAAATTCATTCCAGGAATTAATCGCGCAGAAGACCGCAGTCGCCGCCAGTCCGCTCTTTCCAAGCGGAATATCGATCACCATGAAAATCTGAAACCAGCTTAAGCCTTCCATACGCGCCGCCTCGTCGATCTCTTTTGGTATCGCGTCAAAGAACCCCCGCATCATCCATATGACAAAAGGCAGATTGAACGCCACATGGGCGATAATGATTCCCGTATAGGTATTCAGCAGTCCGATCTGGCTCATCATCAGATACAGAGGCAGGGCCAGCACCACGAACGGCGTAAATCTGGTTCCCAGAAGATAATTCAGCAGGACCTGGTCTCCTCTTGTGGGAAATCTGGAAAAAGCGAAAGCAGAAGGAAGTCCCAGAGCCAGGCTGACCGCCACCGTTGCCAGCATGACAATCACGCTGTTTTTCAGATTCTGCAGCATCCCTTTCTCCAGGAACGCTTCCCTGTAATTATCCAGCGTAGCTTCAAAGAAAATTTTCGGAGGAATGGCGAACGCGTCCACTCTTGTCTTGAAAGATGTAATGACCAGCCAGAAATAGGGGAGCAGCGTTATCACAATAAAAGCAGTCAGAGCAAGATAGATCAGCGCGTATTTTGTTTTTCTTTTCTTATTCATATTCCCTCACTCCTTCTCCATGGTCACTCTCTGGTAAATGATACCGCAGCAGATCAGAATCAGAAAGAGCACAACACAGATTGCCGCCGCGTAACTGAATTTAAAAGACACAAACGCCTGACGATACGTATACAGGTCGATTACTTCCGTCGCATTGCCCGGTCCCCCTCCGGTCAGGACATATGGTTTGTCAAACTCTTTGAACGCTTCCATAGCCCGCAGCAGGATCCCCACCGTCAGCACCGGTTTCATAAGGGGCAGCGTAATATGTCTGAAAATCTGCCGGTCGGAAGCTCCGTCCACCATGGCCGCTTCATAATATTCACCGGATATGGACTGCAGCCCTGCCAGAAACACCAGTCCCAGATAAGGCGCCCATTCCCACACGTCCATGAGAATCACGACTGTCATGGCGGTCAAAGAATCCGATGTAAGTACGGTAGGAAGCGGCAGATGCAGCGTATTGACCAGCCACACATAAAGGCCGAACTGCGGATTGATAAAGAAATTAAACATCAGGCCGATCACCAGCGGCGCCACCATCATGGGAATCAGAATCATAGACGTGAACAGCCGTTTCACCTTCGGTATCGCGTTCAGTGCCAGTGCCAGAAGAATGCCGATGATCACTTCCAGGGCAACCGCGCAGACCATGAATACAAACGTCCGGAATAAGGAATTCAGAAACTGCTCATCCTGAAACAGGGTAACATAATTCTGCAGGCCGACAAATACGTCCTTACTGCCTTTTTCCGACAGCTTATAATCATAAAAGCTCAGTCTGAATGTATACAGAAGCGGAACCAGCGTAATCAGTGTCAATGCCAGAAACGCAGGAAGATGAAACTGTACTGCCAGTAAACTGTAATTTGATAATTTTTTCTTGCGCAACCTTTACACATCCTTCCTTGGGTAAAAAAGGGACAGGGATATCTCCCCATCCCTTTTTATGATGCACAGGCCCGTGCATGAGGGATTTTTACCGCCGAAGCGGTGCACAGGCCCATGCCGCGGGCAGAGGCTTGTCTTCCCCGCTCTGTTTATTGATATGTAACCGGCAGTTTGCCTTCCAGTGCTTTCTCAAACTCGGCAGCAGCGTTATCCAACGCCTCTTTCGGTGTACATTCTCCTGCCAGCGTATTGGAAAGCTGCAGCATCAAAGCCTCATCCATCGTATTCCACTCCGGAATCCTCGGACGCGTCGTACTGATCTCATAAGCATCCATACTTGCCTTCCAGTACGGAATCTCCATCAGGTCGCTGTCCTCATATACCGACTGAAGATTCGGGAATCCGCCGTCAAGCGCGATCGTTTTCTGCACGTCGGGCGTATTAAACCACTGCAGGAACACCCACGCCGCTTCCGGATTCTGGGAATCAGCCGGAATATAGTATCCCCATGCTCCATAATGAGCCGCCGGCTGCTCTCCCACCGGTATCGCTCCATATCCCATCTTCCCTGCAACCAGCGAAGCGCTCTCATCTTCCAGTGCCGGCGAGCAGTCATTGAACTGAATCGCCATAGCCGCAATTCCCTGCTGCAGTTCCGTCGTCTGCTCATCCCAGGTCTTGGAGGTCACTCCGGGAGGCGCATATTTGCTCAGGTCCAGAAAATACTGGAGCGCCTCGACGGACTGATCGCTGTTGACCGCGATATTCCCCTCTTCGTCAAAGATACCGCCTCCGAACGACCACATATAATTCATCCATTCACAGGTAACGGCGTTGTGCCTCTTTCCCATCATGGACACGCCGTAAAAATCTTTATTCAGCGTCTCTCCTGCAAGCGCAGAGCCGGAAGGACGGGTAAAGAACTCTGCAATATCCATATACGTATCCCAGTCCGTGGGAACCGCCAGATCATAGCCGTACGCTTCCTTAAAAGCGGCTTTCTCCTCCTCGTTTTCAAAGAGGTCCTGCCGATATGCAAAATACATAATGCAGGAGTTGGCCGGCACGCCGTAGAGCGTCCCTTCCCAGTTGCCGGAAGCGTCCCACATCCCTTTGATCAGATCGGATTCGTCATAACCGTCTATGACGGCCAGCGATTCATCCGTCATAAAAGGTTCAATCGGCTGAATGTATTCGTTCTCCACCATATTTCCCAGGAACTGATAGGGCGCCGCCACAATGTCATACGCTCCGGAACCGCTTTCGAAAGCCAGTGTCTCCTTCTGAATCACGTCGTCATAAGGAGCCATTTCAAGTTCCACTGTAATTCCCGTCAGCTCTTTAAAGCTGTCCAGCTGCTTTTTCAGAGATTCCGTCGGGGTCTGCTGTTCCGCGATCATGTAAAGCGTCGTCCCCTCGAAACGCTTCGCCCCCTCCGCGGTTCCTGCAGACTCCTGGCTGCTCTCCCCGGCCGTATCGCCGCCCCCTCCGGCGGAACTGCCTGGCTGGCTGGAGCCCCCGGAACCGCAGGCCGTCATTGTCAGCATGGAACCTGTTAACAACAATGCAATGATTTTCTTCCCTTTCATGAATGATACCTCCCAATCTGCTTATCCGCTTTACTTTTCCCATGCACCGTATTTGGCGATAATCTTATCTTTGATCATCCGGCAGAATTCATCTGTCACCTTAAAATCGTTGACGATCGTATACCAGTAATCATGGCTCTCCAGAAATTCCTTTTCATATTTAATGGCTGCGAACACGTCATCCCAGGTAATTCCCATGGCTTCCGGCCGGATCTCAACTCCCGCCCGGTAAATCAGGTCAAGTATCCCGTCCGGATCATTGTCCGCCATGGCGGAGCCCACGAAGATGCCCAGGCAGACCGGCTGACCGTGAATGAACTTCTTCTTCGTCATATACTCCAATGTATAGAACAGAAAATGGTCGCTTCCTTCGATCGGACGCGGATTCCAGCCGTTATTGTGGAACGCGGCGCCGCCCCAGCGAAGGCCTTCCGTCAGGATACGGATTCCTTTCTCGCTCAGTTTGTAAATCTCGTCAATCCCATCCACTACCGACTGATATACTGCATGAACCTCATCCACCATCTCCTGGTCGTACGGCCATTTCGCCTCTCCGTGTCCGGTATCCGCCGCGTATTTCCAGTCGAACATGGAATTATGATAGCAGAAGACATCGCACACGCCGCTTCGGTTCAGCTGCTTCGGCCCATTCTGAATCACATCATAGTCCACATAAACGGCAACCGGCTCCGTATATCCTACATACCTTACAATATTCTGGAACCTGAGCCCGGCACGATGCCCGAACACCGCATTCGTGGCAATCGAAGTCGGAACCTGATAAAGCGGTTTATGGGTCCGCCAGGATACGGTTTTCGCAAAATCCACCGCCTGCCCGCCGCCCATGCCAATCACAGACTCGAATGCCGGAAGCGTCTCGATCTCCTTCAAGATCTCCTCATACTCCAGCGTCTTTACAAAATGAACGACACAGTCCTCGTCAAATTCCCCTTTGAACTTGTCCCAAAGATCCTCCATGGTCACGACCAGATAGGGTCTCTGCACAATATTCTTCAGTTCACCTACAAGATTCCTCCCATAAATCGTCTGAAACATTTTCTTTGCCACTGCCATCATCTCCTTTTTTAATTATTATTTTAAATATTATTTAATAATATATTATAAATATATACTATATTGTGAATCCTGTCAACAAAAATATTATTTTCTTCAAAAAAATGATCATTTTAAACAATGCCACTCCATAATTGCCAGTTGGCTTCTTCCAGGGTGATCTCGCCGGGGACACATAGAAAAAACCGCCACTTCAAAAATTGAAAAGTGACGGCTTTTTCTAAGCCCGGAATACGAAGCTATAGCAACTTCCCACTCGTTAATGTTCATCTCTTTACGGATTGATTACCGGAGGTTAAT
>CAJUAA010000036.1:15822-42851 GCA_910584205.1 uncultured Lachnospiraceae bacterium | reverse complement strand
TGGTTGCATATTTCAGAAGCTCCGCCAGCTGTGCGCGCGCCGCCGTACTCTGCATGTCCGCGATCATCCCGGATTCCGGCTGGTTCTGGATCAGGATGGAGCGAAGCACCAGCTGAAGGGGCTGTTTGGCGGAATCGTTCAGGTAAATCATGGCGTCAAAGTAGCTGTTCCACATGGCCACAAACTGCCACAGAGTCAGCACTGCGATGACCGGTGTACAGACGGGAAGCAGAATCTTGAAGAAAAAGGTCAGCTCGCTGGCGCCGTCCACATCCGCCGCCTCCCGAAGTTCCTGCGGAATGCCCCGGTAATAGGTTCTTGCAATCGTCATGTTCCAGACGCTGAACGCGCCCGGAAGAATCACCGCCCACATGCTGTCCACCAGTCCCAGGTTACTCACGATCAAATAAGTCGGAATCAGTCCGCCCCCGAAAAACATGGTGATCATGAAAATCACATTGAAAAATCCTTTTCCCCGGAAATCCGCCCTTGACAGCGGATAGGCCGCCAGAAGCGTCACGGTCACGGAGACAACGGTAAACAGGACCGAGTAAAGCACCGCGTTTTTAAAGCCGATCCAGATTTGACTGTTGGTCATAACCCTTTCATAGGCCGTCGTCGTCCATTTGCTGAAGTCAAAGGTAATTCCCTTATTCTGCAGGGTGATGGGGTCCATGAAGGACGCGACCACAATATAGATCATCGGTACAATGATCGCGATGACGAACAGTCCCAGCAGCACATATCCGATGGTCAGCAGCACCTTATCCTGTCTCGAATATTTTGCAAATGCGCTCTTTTTCTTTTTCATTTTGCGTACACCTCCCTAGATTCCCTGTCCGTCATTCATCTTCGCCACGATCTTATTCACGGCAAGCAGAAGTATGACATTGATTACGGTATTGAACAAGCCCACGGCGGTTGAAAAGCTGTAATCGCCGTCGATCAGGCCTTTCCGGTATACATAGGTCGCGATGATCTCCGACGCCGGAAGGTTCAGGTCCGTCTGCAGAGCGTAGGCTTTTTCAAAACCGATGCTCATGATATTTCCGGCCTGGAGAATGAACTGGATCACGACCATATCCTTGATCGCCGGCCACTCCACCGCCCGGATCTGCTGCAGGATATTCGCGCCGTCCATAACCGCAGCCTCCCGGAGCTCCTGGCTTGCATTGGACAGGGATGCCGTATACATGATGGACGCCCAGCCTGCTCCCTGCCAGATTCCGCTGATAATATAGATGGAGCGGAACGCCTCCGGCATGGTCATAAAGTTCATATCCGTTCCCAGCAGCAGGTTCACCGGTCCGGTCACGGACAGAAAGATCCGCACGATACCGCAGAGCACGATCACCGACACAAAGTTCGGAAGATAAAGCACCAGCTGAATCTTCTTCTTGATCCCCGAACTCTGGATCCGGTTCAGCAGAAGCGCCAGAATGATCGGAACCGGAAATCCCCACAGCAGGCTGTACACGCTCAGCTTCAATGTATTGATCAGGTATCTCATAAAGTCCGGGGAGGACAGAAACCTCGTAAAATGCTTGAATCCCACCCACTCGCTTCCGGAGACGCCCTTAAACGGATTGTAATCCTGAAAGGCGATCAGTATACCGCTCATGGGCGCGTACTTGAAAATCATTGTCAGTAAAAATGCGGGCATCAGAAAGATCAGATAGAGCTGCCAGTGCTGTCTGACATAGACCATGGTATTGTGAAATCCTCTGTCTTTGCTTCCCTGTCCTTTGGCCGAAACCGTTTTTGAATTCATTGTCATAACTTCCTCCTTTCTCCCAAATCCCTCCGTTTTCTGCACGCTGTTTCGTCTGTATCCTATGTACAGTATTTCTGATTCTCCTTTCTTTTTCAGATTTGTGCATATGTAAAATATATAATTTTACATTTCCGAGATTTGTATAGTATCTTTATATCACTTTTTTTACATTAAGTCAATAGTTTTATTTGCTATTTGCACATTATTATTTTTACATTTGAATCCTTCTGTACACTTTAGACAAATTCCATGTCTGTTGTTTTTACCTGAATTATTCTTTTAAAAATTTATATTTTTACATTTGACACATTTTGATTTGTGCATTATAATAGAATCAGCACAAACAAATGACAAAAGAAACATTTGCCGTCTGTATCATGCAGACCGAACATCACAGGTGTAAAAGAATTTTATAAAACAAGGACAGAAGGAGGCGTATATGGGCGCACGAGTTACGATTCAGGATATTGCCGATGAGCTTGGTATTTCCCGCAATACCGTTTCAAAGGCAATCAACAACACCGGCATCCTGGCAGATGCCACCCGGGATAAGGTGTTAAAAAAAGCGGTGGAGATGGGTTACAAACAGTTTTCCTATGTAACGGCCGCCGCTTCGGGAAGCTCTGTGCTTTCCGTTCCCGCGCCAAAAGAAAAAAACGAAATCGCGGTATTTCTTACGAATTTTGTGGGAGGAAACCATTTTGCAATGGTCATGCTGGATAAATTCCAGAAGGAACTGGCAAGTCTTGGGTACAGCCTCACCATGCACCGGATCCTCGCAGAAGAACAGGACGGCATGAAACTGCCCGCCTCTTTTTCCCGGGAACGGACCGCCGGCATCCTCTGTATCGAGATGTTTCATTATGAATATGATCAGATGCTCTGCAGCCTGGGCCTGCCGATTTTATTTGTGGACGCACCGGTCACCTGCCTGAAAGAACCTCTGCGGGCAGATATTCTGTGTATGGACAATCAGTCCGGCATCGGTTCCTTCCTGGGCGAAATGGCCAGGAGAGGGAAGACCCGGATCGGATTCATCGGGGAAGCCATGCACTGTCTGTCCTTCTTCGAGCGGTATATGGCCTACCGGAACGCCATGTACCTGACCGGGCTTGGCTGTCCGGAGGAATACTGCATCATACGGAATAAAGAAGGAATCCGCAATCCGTCTTCTGAAGAGTATCAGGAATATCTGGCAGAAAGCTTTCAGCGGCTTCCGCAGCTACCGGAGGTATTCTTATGCGCCAACGACTTTGTGGCGCTGGACGCTCTGCAGGTGCTGAAAAAATCCGGATATTCCGTTCCGGAGGATGTATGGCTGTGCGGGTTTGACGATTCGCCGGAATCCAAGATTGTAACACCTACTCTTACCACCATCCATATCCACAGCCAGATCATGGGATTTTCCGCGGTCAATCTGCTCATGTCCCGCATCAACGAGCCTTCTCTGAATTACCGCACCGTGCATACGGAGACGGACCTGATCTATCGGGAATCCACAGAAGACTGATCTGTTACAGACTTTTCAACCATCTGTCCAAGGAGGAAACTTATGACTGATTTATTCAATGTGGACGGCCCCGTCCTGCAGTTTGTCAACAAAATCGTATACAGCGTCTATCTGAACATTTTATGGTTCCTCTGCTGTATTCCGGTGATCACCGTCGGCGCATCCACCACCGCGCTTTTCTACGTGACGCTGAAGATTTCCAAAAATGAAGAGGGCAATATTACAAAGGCGTTTTTCCGCTCTTTCCGACAAAATTTTAGACAGGGCACCCTCATATGGCTGATCCTGCTTGCTGCCGGAATCATTCTCGGCGTGGACGGATACGTGCTGTATCATATGCGGTTTGAAAATCTGTTCTGGACGCTCTGCACGGCAGTTTTCTGCGTTGCCGCCATCGCCTACGCCATTGTCCTGATGTATATCTTTCCGCTCCTTGCAAGATTCGACAATACCACCGGCGCCATGTTCAAAAACGCGCTGTTCATCGGCGTCCGTTTTCTGTTCTGTACCGTACTGATGGCTGCCGTTTATTTTATCATGCTGCTGGTCATCGTCCGCATCTTTACCCCGGCCGTCATCTTCGGAGAAGGCCTCTGCGCCCTGCTCTGTTCCTTCCTGCTGTCCAATATTCTGCAGCTCTGTCAGGAGAAGAGCGGACAGCACGCAGACGCCGCTTCCGAGACGCAGCAGGTCTGAAACGGCAGAAGATCCCGGATCTTTGTCCCTGAACCCCGGCGCCGGTCTGAAGTGCTAAAACCGAATGCCGCCAAAAAGGAGCCCCCCTATGTACACCCGAACAACCGATTCCGAAAAAGAAAACCGCTGGAAGCAGCTTCACGGAAAACAGAAAATACAATATGTCTGGGACTATTACAAGCTGCCGATCGCCGTCTGCCTGATCCTCCTGTATCTCATGGGCAGCATGGTATACGGTCATTTTACCAGAAAAGACATTGTACTGTATACCGGCCTTGTAAATGTTTCCGCAGGAGAGCCCCTTGCCGCCGAATTAAGCCGCGGTTTCCTTAATTCCATAGATGCCGGCACTTCCAGAACCGATCTGAGACTGTATACAGGCTTATACTTCACGGACGATCCCGACGATCCCAACCGTGAATACGCCTATGCTTCCCGTGTCAAAATACTCGCTTCCATCGACGGCGAACAGCTGGATGTGCTGCTCATGAACCGGGAAGCCTTTGACCTGTTTTCCCAAAACGGATATCTTTATAATCTGGACGCACTGCTCCGGGAACTGGATGCCGAAACCGCCGCACAATGGACCCCGTACCTTGTGACCAGTACCGTCCTGCAGGAAAATGATACCGATGACACGCAGGCCGACTGGCCGTCGGTTTCTGAATCCGCGGCGGAAACCTGCTCCATGGGACTTAAGATGTCGCAAAAAGGACTTTTTAAGAACGCCGGTTTTGACGGAGACGTGTATCTTGGCGTCATAAAAAATACGCCGCGGATGGATATGGTAATCGAATACATCAACTATCTGTATTCGGAAGAGTAATCTCAGACAGCATTCCCCCCCTGGGGAACCCGGATTAACCTCCGGGCCGCTCCAGGGGAATTTTTTGTTCTTGAAAAACACTTACAGTTATGATAATGTGTATATATTCACATTGTCTGAAATCATTGCGGAACCATTCGGTTCCAGGATTCCATACGTAAAAATGAAAATCTTCTGCCTTTGCAGTTGCCGTCGGTTCCCAGATGGGCCAAATGCGAATACGCGGGTTTGGTCTATGAGGAAGTCAGGTTGGATCTTCCCGGACACGCAGGCAGAACCTTTAATAACCAGGTCATTTAAGATCCCCTTGTCAAACGCACACAAAAACAGGTATAATAAAGGAGAAACCGATGAAAAAACGAAGAAAACGCAGACACTCCCGGCAGCAGTTAACGAAACAGCCGATCAACCGGAAACACAAGGACCGCCTGTTCCGCCTTGCCTTTCAGGACCGAAGGGATCTTCTGGATCTGTACAACGCACTCAACGGAACAGACTATGAAGACCCGGAAGCGCTTACCGTCACGACTCTGGAGGACGCAGTATTTCTCGGGGTAAAGAATGATATTTCTTTTATCGTTGGCAATACCCTGAACCTGTACGAGCACCAGAGCACCATGTACCGGAATATGCCCCTTCGGGGCCTGATCTACTTTGCCACTCTCTATCAGACTTATGTAAAGACTAACGGCTATGACCTGTACGGAGTCCGGCAGATTCCGCTCCCGTTTCCCAATTATGTGGTCTTCTACAATGGAAACACCGAAGAGCCTGACGAGACCATGCTTTGCCTTTCGGAAGCGTTTCTGCTCCCGGAACAGGACAGCCTCCCGGCCGTGGAGTGCCGTGTCCGGGTGCTGAACATCAATCAGGGGCACAACCGGGAGCTGATGGAACGATGCCGGAGACTGTGGGAATACGCGGAATTTATCGGATGCATCAGAAACAATCTGAAAAACGGAATGCAGATCCAGGCAGCGGTCAAATGCGCCATGGACACCTGCGAGGAGCAGGGGATCCTGTCAGACCTGCTGGGAAGATGCCGGACGGAGGTGCTTGAGATGTTACTGGCGGAATACGACGAACAGAAAACCATGGAATATATCCGAAGAGAAGAACGGGAGATCGGCAGAGAAGAAGGCCGTGAAGAAGGCGAAGCGCTCCTGTCCGAACTTCTGAACCGCCTGCTCGCAGACAACCGACAGGAGGACGTCCGTCTTGCCGCAGCGGACCGGGCGGCCCGGATGCGGCTGTACCGGGAATACGGACTGCTGGAGGACGTCTGATCAAGACTGTGGAGCAGTGCCAGCGGGCGCCTGGCAGTCTGCGGAAACGAACGCTGAAAAACGGGCTGCCATGACATCTCATCCGGCAGCCCGCCTGTTCATTCCATAACCCGTTCGGTAAATTCTTCGTAGGAGCACCGCTCCGTCAGTCTTGCCAGTTCCTCCGGACGGCTGACGATATCCGATACCCAGTCAAAAAAGATCTTGATCATCCTTTGATCCCCTTCATTGATGGCGAAAAGCATGACCAGCCGCACTTCAAACGTTCCCCACTGGATCGGACTGCGCAGCTGCGCCACCGCGATGGTGGACCGGCTGGCATACGCCCGAAAAGCGTGGGGGATGGCCAGCGCATTGGCAAAGGAGGTGGGCGTCATCCGCTCCCGCTCCAGCACGATTTCCTGATAGTCCGAATCCACAATCCCTTCCTTCTCAAGCCCCCGGCAGAGACAGCGGATCACCTCTTCCGGCGTCTGCGCATCCAGATCCTGATAGTAGTGCTCCTTTCGGATCAGATGCCCCATATGAGAGGTAAATTCCAGCCGGAAGCGCTTCTTATCCAGCTGGTTCAGCGCCTGCAGAATGCTAGCCTCCGTCTCCGGGTCCACAAAAAGACTGATGGACACCGTCGGGGTATTCAGCTTGTGCTCGATGGGAAACGTGGTCAGCACCAGATCCGGTTCCAGCAGACGAATCTCCTCTTCCTCAAAATAAGAACATTTCCGGACGATCTCCATCCGCTCCCGATAAAGTTCCAAAATCCGCTTTTCACACATCTCCGAGAAAACCTGATTGTGAGGCATGATCATGACCACCCGGTATTTTCTCACCGAATTCATCCGCTCGCTGGCCGCCCCCAGATGCAGTGCGATAAATCCGCTCTCCATATCCCCGATCCGGATCTGAAGCTGCTCTTCCAGATAACTGACAATGCAGACGCCCATCTCAAAGACCAGCGGATATTTCTGCTTGATCTCTTCCAGAAAAATATCTTCCAGAACCACCTGGTTTTTCACCCGCTCCACCAGGCCGTGGATATGGATCTTCAGGCCCGCCGCCAGATCCTCATCCCCGCCGAAATCCACGCCGAATACCTCTTTCAGGCGCCCCAGCGCATCTTCCATAAGCCTGCGGATGTTCAGCCACTTTTCCCCCAGCCGGATATGGTCGCTGGCATAGTTGGACGCCCGCCGGCCCATGATCACAAGGGCGAACATGGTAATCTCTCCCTCCTGGATCTCCAGATGGAGCCGGTCCGAGATGCGCTCGAAAAAAGTCCGGGAGATCTGGTACTCAATGGTTTCCTTCAGTCCCTGCTGCTCTTCCTCCGGCTGAATGTAATGGCAGGTCCGGATCCGCTCGATGCTGGTACCCGCATGGAGAATCAGCATGGAAAACAGGGATTCATGGATGGAATAATCGTATTCTTCCAGTACTTTTACAAAAATGTCCTTTACTTCGATCAGGTCAAAATGCCGGTACAGATGGGCCAGACGGTTCAGATTCAGGAAATTTTCCTGCACCTCCGCCACCAGAAGCTCCCGGTAAAACCTCCGTTTGCTGACCTCATCCCCCTGAAGCGAGATACATTCCCGGCTGGTCATCCAGTCTTTTTTCTCTGTCAAAAGTTTGATCAGCTGTTCCTGTCTTCTGTTCAGCATAGCTCCCTCCTGCAGTATTTTTCCTGATCATTATCCGCAAACGGTAAATGTAAACGGCTTCCATGGATCTGCATAGTCCAGAAGAATGTGTTCATATTCCGGCAGACAGCCGATGACGTTCTTCCGTCCGTCATTGGGCATGTCCTTTAATACAATATGCAGTTCACCCTTATACCGGGAATATCCGTCATTTAAGATGACCACATCTCCCCGCACCAGATCCCTGGTATTCTCCGCCGGAATGGATTCCTTCGCAAAAGTCACCCTCGGCCAGGTGGAACGGAGCATATATTCGCTCATGTCGCCTCTGACCACATGCCCTTCCGAAAAATCAAGAACCGCCTGCTCCGTCTCTGTCAGTTCCTTTTCCAGCAGAAGCCCGAACGTCAGCACAGAGGGATTGACCCCTGCGCATGCTTTCATCTCCTCCTCCGACGCATATGCGTTGGCAATCAGAATGTCGTCCACATTTCCCAGAGCGAACAGATGGCGCACCTGGAAGTCCAGCGGCAGGCCCCGGTGCATCTCCAGCGTACAAAGCCCCTCATTGACCGGCCATGGCCCGTACGCCCCCTCCGCATTGCTGGATACAAACGCGGCCACGGTCAGACGGTGCTTTTTGATAAATTCATTGCAGCGGTTAAAATGCGCCAGACCAAGCCCCGTATATTTTTGAGGATAGAAATTGTGGCATGCCACAACCTTCTTCCGGTCCGGATGGTGGGTCATCACGTTTTCAATGAATCCCATCTCCGTACTGGCGTTCAGTTCGATCTTCAGCCCCTGCCGGTTGCAGGTCATGGAGCTGGTCTGCGCGCCGTTAAAGCCCTCATCCAGACGAATTCCGTCCGCGTGCATCTCCACAAAAGGATCCAGATGGTCGTAAGAGATCCCCAGCCGCTCAAATACCGCCGGACTTACGTCCAGCATGACCTCCATTCCTTCCTCATGGGCCGCGTCAATACGGACCCGGAAGTCCCGGATCACCTCCTCCTTTGTACGGTCTCCCACGCTCAACAAACAGGTGAAGATCCGTTCAAACCCATATCTCCCAGCCATACGGATGTACTCCACATCCTGTTCCGGTGTTGAATGCTCCGGATAGAAGCACAAAAAAGACAAAGGTATTTCCTAACTGCCAGGAAAACTTTCGTCCATCTGCACAACTTTCGTTTCTGTCCAGAAAAAAAAGCATCCTTTTACCCAAACAGAAAGACCTCTCTGCTTTCCAATTGTATTTCTCATAAAAATATTTTATAATCAGGAAGACCGAGCCGCATAAACTGCCCCGGTAAAAAGATGAAAGGAACCATGATTTATGAAAGAAAGCAAGATCGAAAAACAGCAGAGGAAACTTCTGGAACTGGACGTGATGGAAAAGGGCGATACCCTTATTGATTTTTTCCAGGCAAGCTATGTGGAGCGCCTGATTGGAAAATTTGGTTCCTGGAAGCAGGGATGGGCCTATTTTACAGAGAGACGGCTGATTGTTTTTACCGGACTTCTGGAAGATAACCTGATCATCCCCTATGACCGAATCCGGGGGCTTGGGAAGTGTACCCAAAGCCTGCTGCCCATAGGCATTGAAATTACTTATGAACATCCGGAAACCGGGAAGATGGTCAGTGACAAAGTCTCCATGATGAAACGGGACAAATGGCTGAAATTTCTGTCGGAAAAATCCGGGGTGTCTGTTTCCTGAACCCGGCTCTGCGCAAAGTGTATGCGAAACATATCTTTTTATGCACTTTCAGAAAAAGAGAATCCCGCAGACGCTGTCCGTGCATCGATGACTGCACGTCTGTTCTGCGGGATTTAATCAGAAGATTAATCCATATTCAGAAGATCCTTCACCTTCGTGGTGATCCCCTGTACCTGCACACCATAAATAATCTGCACGGATCCTTTCACATGCACCACGCCGCGGGCTTCCAGATATTCCTTCCAGTCCTCATCCGGAGCCAGCAGGCTCTCATCCTTCAGGCTTACCCGAAGCCTGGTGGCGCAGCAGGTGACATTCAGAATATTTTCCGCGCCGCCCAGCGCCTCGATAATCCGCTCTTCCAGAGATTCTCCCGGCGCCTCTCCATTGCCTGATCCCTGACGGATCTCGTTGTATTCCTTCTTGCTCATGAGCCGGATCTCACTGTCCTCCCGGCCCGGCGTCTTCAGATTGAACTTTTCAATCATGAACTTAAACGCAAAGTAATAGACGGCAAAGGTCAGAGGAAGCAGCCAGAGCGCTGCCATGGCATGAACCTTCTGAGGCTGGAACAGGTTCGGTATCATAAAGAACAGCGCATGTCCGTTGATGGAGATCTGGAAGATCTCAGCCAGCACATAGCAAAGGCCGCACAGAGGCGCATACACCAGCCAGTACAGCGCCGGCGCCACGAACAGGAAGGTATACTCGATGGGCTCCGAGACGCCTACCATGGCAAGGGTAAATACCGTAGGAACCAGAAGCGCCGCCACTTTCTTACGGTTCTCCTTCTTTGCGCACCGGTACATGGCAAACGCCGCACCCGGAAGGCCGGCCAGCTGGAACAGAAGACGTCCGGTCGTGAAGTTGCGCACCAGATACCCGGTGGCCGAAGCGCTTGCCGCCTGCCCGTTGATGATATTTCTGACCCCTTCGTACAGGACGCCGTCAATGGTCATGGTTCCGCCCACAGAGGAATATTCGATGGGAAAAGCAATCAGATGATGAATGCCAAAAGGCAGAAGCGCCTTGTCCAGTGTACCGAACACAAACGTTCCGAACAGACCGCTCTCCCCGATAAAACGGGTGATGCCCTGCAGGATTCCCGCAATAAACGGCCAGATATAATAAGCTGCAATGGCTGCCGGAACCGATACCAGCGCCACCATAATGACCACAAATTTCGTTCCTGCAAAAAACGCAAACATGGCAGGAAGCTGCGTGTCCACAAACCGGTTGTGCACCGCCGCTGTCAGAAGCCCGCAGATGATGCCGGAGAAAATCCCCATATCATAAGTAAAGAAACCGATGGCGCTGGTCCAGAGCGCGTTGAAATTCAGCGCCGCCTGTTCGGTATATCCGTTTGCAATCAGCGCCTCCACGGATGTGGTCTCCGCCGTCCATCCGCACATGGACGCCCAGTTTCCGATCCCGCTGGCAAAACAGCAGTACAGAATCAGCCCGGAAAATGCCGCCCAGCCCTTTTCCTTCTTCGCCAGTGAAAATGCGATGGCGACTGCAAACCAGAGCTGAAGGTTTCCCATAAACATGAAGCCCAGATTGGTAATCATGGAAAACAGTCTGTAGAGTAGCGTCCCTTCCGGAAGAATGTAGTTGGTGAACGCACTTCCGATTCCCACAAAGAAGCCAACCAGTACCAGCAGGATCACCGGAACCATCATGGCACCGGCAAATGTCTGAATTTTTGCCTGAATATTTTTCATAGCAATGTTCCCCCTTTTTTTATTAACCTCATCTTATCACGGGCAAATTCTCCTTTCTACCTGCCAATCCCTATGACCTTTTCCCCATTATTGTGGCAAAATCTAACGTTTTTCCACTGTCAGATTCCACAATGCATGAACATAGATTTCCATGGCTTTCATCAGGGATCCACAGGACATGCACTCGTTTGGCATATGGGGATTGTTCACTTCATGTTCAAAGGCCGCGCCGAAAGCCACCCCGTTCTCCAGCGTCCGGGCATAGGAAGCGCCGCCCTTTGTGAGCGCCCGGGCCCTCTCCCCGGTCACCTTCTCATAAGCATCCTTCAGTCCCGTTACCAGCTCGCCGTCCTCCGGCACATACAGAAGCCTCTTCTCCTCCTCCGCCTGCCATGTGAACCCGTAGGCCCCGGACCATCCCCGCGCCCATTTCCGGATACGCTCCGGACCCGTGGAACGGGGATAGCGGATATCCACATACAGGTAAATCCCCTCCTTTGTCATACGGACTCCCGTGGGACAGACGGACGTAAACCCCATCTGTGCGTCCTCTGCGTAAAGCCCGCTCTTTCTGCCGAAGCAGTCGTCCGTCAGGCAGTCGTTCAGAAAACGGACCAGCCCGTCCGCCTCCGGCTGGATCATGGAATACTGTGAAAAGTATGCCGCAAATTTCCACAATGCATTCTCACCCCTCTGAGGATTTCTGGAGAGCGCCTCTTTTCCTGTAAGCGTTATTTCTCTCTGCTCTCCGTCTATTTCGTATTTCGATTCCACATGTGCGCATACGTAATTCCGGACGGTCCGGCACTGAAGCTCCTTGATACGACAGACGCCGTCTCTTTCTTCGCCCCGGGGAAAGAGAAGCGCCAGCTTCAGAATCCCTTTCTCGCCGTTCACCACCGGGAAATTTCCGTCCGGAGAAAATCCCATGACCGGCTGGGGATTTCCGGCAAAATAGTATTCCATGCATTCCCACGTGGTCTCTTCTGCCCCGCCGGCGATCACCCGGATGCTTCTTTTCAGAGGAACCTTCATCTCCTTCAGAATCCGCAGCGCGTACAGCCCTGCCAGCAGCGGCCCTTTGTCATCGCACACCCCTCTGCCCCAGAGCATCCCGTCCGGTGACTGAACCATCTCAAAGGGCGGCGTTCTCCACTGCCCAGGGGACAGGATATCTACCACGTCCAGATGCCCCAGCACCCCCACATATTCCTTCTGCTCCCCGTATGCCAGATGGCAGGCATAGCCGTCAAAATCCTCTGCCCGAAGCCCGAAGCGCTCCCCGATTTCCAGAAAGCAGTCAAATGCCTGTCGGATTCCCCGGCCAAAGGGCGCGCCCGGCCCTGCTGCCGCAGAATCCCGCACCGAACGGATCCCCACCAGCCGCCTCAGATCCTCCAGATATTCCTGTTCGTACTCCTGTATCCTTTTCGTAAATTCTGTCATTTTCTGTCTTCCCTTCCTTGTAAACCATGTGAAATAATCTGTGTTTTTCACAGCCCATCATACCACAGTTCCTCTCCGCGGCCCTCTGTCTCTCCCCCATGAACGTGTACTTTTCTTTTCCACATGCTTCCGGTATTTTATCAACATCCTTCCCCGTTTTCCATATTCGCCGTCTTGACAAATGCAGTTTTATCTTTCATTCTGAAATACAGGAAAGCAAAAAAGGAGTAACGCCCATGGAGAACAAACGCATCCTGGAGATTATACGGATCCTGCTGCAGCAGCGGAACTATATTACGATCCGGGAAATTGCTGAACTTTTAAATGTTTCAAATAAGACCATACGAAACGATCTGGCTCTTGCGGAACATTACCTGGCCGAGTATCATCTGTCCCTCCGCAAAAAGACCGGCACCGGCATCCGGATCGAAGGAAGAGAGTCCGGGAAACTCAGCCTTCTGGAATCCGTCAGCCAGAAGATCCTGCTTCCCGGCGGCTTTTCGCCCACTGCCAGAAAGATCTACATTGGCCTGCGCCTCATTGCCTGCACGGAAAACTGCCGGATCTACGAGCTGGCTTCCGAACTCTTTGTCAGCCGCGCCACAATCCACAAGGATATCACCGCACTCTCCGAGCGTTTTAAAGACTGCCAGATCCGGATCGTACGGAAGAACAACAACGGGATCTTTCTCGAGGGAAAAGAGCGCCATCTGCGGGATCTGATGTTTGACCTTATGACTGAAGACCGGGGGTATTCGGAATTTCTCCGAATCGTCCAGGACCCTTCCTGCTCCTGCATCGGAGCTTTTCCTTTTGAGGCTCTGGACTACACAGACCGGGATATCTGCAGGTTTGTCCGTCTGGTCATCGAGTCCGGCGGCCTTTATGTAAACCGCCTGCCTTTCAACGCCCTGATCACCGTACTTCTCAGGGTCTTTATCAGCCTGATTCGGATTCTGGATGACCATCCCATCCGCCTGTCTGCGGATTTTATGAGTGAACTGGCAAATGAACCTCTGTATCCGGAGGCGCGGCTCCTGACGCAGGCGCTGGAGCAGGAGTATCAGATGACATTTTCAGAAGAAGAGCTGCGTTATCTCCAGACCCATCTTCTCGCTCTGCAGAACAAGCATCTTGCACCCGACAGCGAGAAGACGGCGGCCCGGAAACTGACGGACGAACTGCTGGCAGAATGGGAACGGCTTCTGAACCTGCCTTTTACAAAGGATCAGGTGCTTCGGGAAGCGCTGACTGCGCATCTGGCACCGGCAATTACACGAATCCGGCATGGGATCCCTCTGGAAAATCCCATGATGGACACCATCCAGGCACACTATTCCAATACCTTCCAGATCGTCAAAAAAAGTCTGCATACGCTGAAACAGAGCGACCTTGGCCAAATGAACGAGGACGAAGCCGGCTATCTGGCCATCCATCTGGCAGCTGCCCTGGACCGTGCCAAAAAACCGCTGAAGACAGTCCTGGTGTGCCATGGGGGCGGCGGCGCCAGCGCACTGCTCCTCCAGAAACTGTCCACTCAGATTCCGGAAATCACGGTCATCGCCCAGGAAAGCTTTCTGACCATACAGCATGCGGATCTGTCTCAGGCGGAACTGATCATCAGCACCCTGGAGCTGAACCTGTCCACAGACATTCCCGTCCTTCAGGTCAACGTCCTCATGTATGATCATGATATTCGGCGGCTGAAGGAAATCGTCCAGGCTTATTACAAAAAGAAAAATACTCCCGCTGCTTCCGGAAATGTCAACGAATTGCCACAATGATAAGCCGATACGGAATGCACCGCCGGCTTGTCTTTCCGGTTTGCCGTATTTACAATAAAGGTATCAAAAGGATTTAAAAGATCAAAAGGAGAAGGAGAAACTACATGAAACATATCAAGATTGCCGCAGGGCTGGCACATGTCAATTATGGAAATATTGCCGGAATCGTCAAGGAGATCAGCGACGCCGGAGTGGACTATATCCATTCTGACGCGGCTGACATGCATGACCTTAAGAACATGAAGCTGATGGGCGGGCACCAGATCATCGCAGGTATCCGTCCGGTCACGGACAAACCCATTGAATGCCACATTTATACGGTCTCCATGGACCGGATGTTCATCGAACAGATCAACGAAGCCGGCGCAGACATGCTGATCGTTCCCGCAGAGCATTTTCTCGGCGCGCAGCTTGCCTATATTATCAACTGGTGCCGGGAGCATCACCTGAAGATCGGCCTTACCCTGGGCTGCTACACGCCTCTGTGCTTCGTGGAAGAGTCTATCTATGACATTGACCGCCTCCACATCGTCACCCACGGAGTGGACGAGACTGACGGAAAAGACAACTGGGGCTTCCGTAAGAGCGTGCCCGACCTGATCCGCAGAGCCCGCAAAATGATCGACGAAAAGAATCCCCGCTGCGAGCTGGCCATCGACGGCGGCCTGCGGGCGGACAACATGGAGCCGCTCATCGAATGCAATCCGGACGTCATCGTGCTCTCTTCCGCGCTGTTCAAAGATCCGGAAGGCATCACGGCAGCCTACCGGAAATGCCGGAGGAACATTGACGCCGCGGCAGAGAAATTCGGGCTGGAATAATGCGGAGTGACAGATGCTAAACGCAGCCCCTTAGCTGTTTTGATCCGTACGGATCGTCACCGCAAAGGGGCTGCGTTCTCTCTTTCCTGCAGTCTTTGGACTGTTGTGAAAATACCGGTCCGGTCTTTTCACTGCGGCCGGGCCTGGATCTGTGGAAGTATGAAATGCAGGATCAGGACAAAAAGGAGTAACAACATCATGAAATATATCATTGACAGCGCCAGTCCGGAGGAAATCCGGGAAGCTGTAGAACTGGGCGCATATGGAATTACAGCAAATCCTTCCATGTATCGGAACAACCGGCAGGCATTTCTACCGTTTCTCGAATCCTGCAGCTCCATGGAGCCGTCTTTTCTGACCGGAGAGGCCATGGGAAGCACACTCGAAGAGGTGGAGGCGGAAGTGAGGAAAGTTCAGGAGATCGATCCCGGTATCATCATCAAGCTGAATTTTTCCCCAAATGCGCTGAAGCTCTGCCGAAGGCTCAAAAAAAGGGGAATCAAAACGGCGGTGACCCTGATCTTTACAGTCTCCCAGGCTGCCGCCGCCATCAGCGCCGGCGCCGACTATCTGTTTCCTTTTATCGGCAGAAGCGATGAGTACGGGCTGGACGGTTTAAAACTCATACGGGATATTCAGACGATGGTAGACCGGCACGGATATCCGGTCTCGGTAGTCGCCGCCTCCGTTAAAAATCTCCGCCAGCTGGAGGAAGCGGCAGTGACGGGCGTCCCTTACGCGGCCATTCCTTACGCCCTCTATCGGAAGGCTCTGGAACATCCGCTGACCGACCGCGGCATCCGGGATTTTGAACGGGACTGGAAGGCGGCCGGGCAGGAGGGGTAAGGGATATGTTTACCCTTCCCCAAACCTCCGATAGCTTTCCTCCGTCTCTGCGTATGCGGCTGCGCGCTGTATATGCAGATGTCTGTCCATTACTTCTGCGTCCTGCATGGTTTCCCGGATCTTCCGAATCATTGCCTGTACATCTTTTGCCTCAAAGATATGCTCAACTGCGGTATAATCCCGGTTATGCAGCGTCTCCTGAAATGCCAGGATCAGCTGGTTGTTCTGAAACGCCCGATATACCGCCGACACGATCTCCGATTCATGATTGATATCCAGATAATAATCACAGGACGCAAAAAGCTCATCCAGAATCCTGGCTTTCACCCCCGGATAGAGACTTACATTTTCATACGAATCCATGCTCATCAGCTTTGATGACATTTCTGTAATAGCAGCAATATGGAAATGCATTTCGGGCAGCGCTTCGACCAGTTCCCTGCACTGTTCGATCTGATCCGAATTTGTACAGATCAGTGCTTCCGGGCGATAAAGGTTTTCCCTCTCAAACGGATAGATAAAGCCCAGCGGATGAACCAGGTCCGCCGGCGCGCCCAGCTTCAGAAGCCGGTCATAAGACTCCCTCTTCTGAACCAGGACTTCTGCCGTCCGGCTGGCCTGGCCCCGCAGGATGATCTGCATATTGCCGGGAATTTCACCCTGTACCGGTTCCTGCCAGAACAGAATATCCCGCTTTTTTTCCGAATGCAGTCTCTGAGACACAAAAAACGGGATGGACAGGGAGTTAAAGAACAGCCTTTTCTGAATCAGCCCGGCTCTTTTCAATACATGTACCGCAAGCTCCGTCCGGTTCTGAAAAAAGTATACCCGTTCTCCCTCATTCAGGATAATGTCGCCGGTTACATAATTTTCCACAATCACTTCTCTGCCGTCCGCTGAAAAATACGACCGGTTCACTTTCTGTCCTTTTGCATTGAAAACAGTTCTGGCATACAGCGCACCGTATCGGTTGTAATGATCGCTGGAACGTACCACATGTTTCTCATCGTACCAGTCCACCACCTTCACCAGCCGTTTATGTTTTGGCTCCGCATAAAAGATCCTTCCTCTTTCCCGATACAGGTCATGGACCTTTCCCATACGGTTTGTCCCGCTGACCTCCCAGTATTCCGGCACCGGAATCTGGTTAAAATACCTGGGCCTGCCCGGTATTCCAGGCGCTTCTCTAAAGTCACCGAGAAAGAATCCGTATATGGATATGACGTCTTCCGGCAGAAATCCGTCATCCTCGATGACCACGGCGGGACATTCATATCCTGCCTGCCGAAAGGAAGCATGAAGGTTCTGGCTGTCCTGAAAATAATTATCAAAAAGCAGAACTATATCGCAGGGCTTAACAGCTTGATCCATCGTTTTTCCACCTCCTCTGTGAGATACCCCTTTGCTTTTTCATAAGAATGCTGATGGAAGGCTTCCAGATCCGACTCTGTAAACAGCCGGATGATACGCCGGGCCAGCTCTTCCACCCGCTCTTTTTTCTCCATCCGGTCGTGGACCGGAATCTTGTATCCGTTCTGCCCGTCATCAATAAAGTTCTGATTGCCGTAACGGACATCAAATCCGATGATGGGAAGGCCGGAACCGACCGCTTCCATCAGGGTAAGGCCAAAGCCTTCGCTGGTGGAACCGGAAATATAGGCTTCATACCTTTTATACACTTCTTCCAGATCCTTCTGCCCTTTCAAACATACGAAACCGCCGCATCCCAGTTTTCCAATCAACTCCTCCAGAGCCTTCTCCTCCCCGCCTTTTCCATAGATATCAAGCGTAAGATCCGGAATCTGTTCCCTTGCCGCCGTCACCGCTTCTATGATCCAGTCCACATGCTTCTCACTGGCAAGCCTTGAGGCCGTAATCAGGGAGTGAAACTTTCTGCCGTTTTCCGGAACTTTCAGTTCATCCAGGCTTCCCACCGGAATCGTCACCACATCCGGTTCTGCTCCCATATAGGTCTTAAACTGTTCCCGAAGCAGCCGGTTCTGGTCATCCGTAGCCGTCAGATAAAACGAAATATGCTTATACTGGGCAAAGCTGTATTCATAATAATTGTTCCAGAGGATGTTCTGCTCATCCGTACTGCTCTCGCTGAAATGGTCTGCATGGATCGTGATCCCCAGTCTTGCAGGCCCTGCGTTCTGCATGACCGCCTGTCCGATTCCCGTGGTCCGGTCTATGATGACCGTATCTTCCGCCGTCAGGTTCAGGCTGGAAACAAGCCGCCCCACCAGTTCTTCTTTGGAGCCGATGAGCCGGTCCGGAAACTGATACATGACCGTATCATCGTCCGTAATCTCTTCATAAGCAACTGTTCCGTCTTCGTTGAGAAACCTGCGCTGATACAGATGGGCCTCCCCGTCAAGCGGCGCATAGTATTCCGAATAGATCCGGCAGTAAGTAAAATAATCTTTCCGGATCAGCCGGCCTCCGGAGACCATCTCCACCCGATGCACCCGGTCGCTCTTATCGTCCACCATATAGACGGTGTAATAAATCCCGCTCCCCGGAAACGAATACTTCGCTTTTTTTCCTTCCCGTTCAAATGTAAAATTCTGATTTCCGAACGTATTCTGCAGCTGTCCCAGCGTATATGTCACCGGCGCGATCCTTGTGTCCGTAAAAAACGTATAAAGCCAGATGATTTCCGAATCCTGAAATCCGATATTTTCCGTCATGTGCTGAATATTTTCCCGGGGAAACATATCGGTAAAGATAAATTTTGCATCTATTCCCGCCCTGCGCAGAATATTTCCCCTGTACGCCTGGGCATATTCCACGCCGCTGCTGGCCCAGCCAATACCCAGATTAAAATTGTAGACCATATGTCCTCCTCCCTGTTCTCATGGAAGCAGTATGCGAAGCCTGTCTTCTGCATCTGTGTACACATTTCCAAGAAGAATATTTCTCATTATGTTATTTAAAACGGTGATCTCCATCTTCTGCCAGGATTCCAGCGCGTCCTTCTGAAACTCAAACAGCAGATCCCGCTGGGCGGATGCCCGGCCCGCCACTGCCGCCTGCATCTGCTGGAGATAGTCCACCTGCTCCACCCAGCCGTCGTCAATGGCCCGCAAAGCCGCCATACGCAGAAAATCCGCCATGCGTTTTTCGCTTCCGACCTTTTGTTTTTGTTCCTTCAGTCCCTGTTCCACCCGTTTCATCAGGTAAGCCTCCACCGCATCCGGGTTCCCGAACTCAACCGAAGACGCTCCTTCATCCAGACGATAAGAGATATGATCCAGAATATACCGGTTCAGCGTCCGCACATCCGGTTCCGGTCCAGATGCAAGAAAACGGCGGATGTTTCCCCGGGAAATGTCCCGGATCTTTTGAAAATTCACGCCTTCCCCTTCCAGAAGCCGGTCCCTGATCTTATAGATCAGATTTCTCTGATAGCGAAGGACCTGATCGTATTCCATGGCCTGTTTTCTGGACCTTGCCGCCAGTTCTTCGCTCAGGTCCTGCGCCCGGCGGAGGATTTTCTTCTGCCTCCTTCTGCCCATGCGCTTTCTGCCTTCCACATACTTCTCAAGCCCGGAAGGCCCGTTTTCCCGAACCACCTCGTCCTCCAGCGACACGAAAAAGCGGCTGAAGCCGGGATCTCCCTGGCGCCCGGCCCGGCCTCTTGCCTGCCGTTCCAGCCGGATACTGGCCATCCGGCCGATGCCGATCACCGCAAGGCCTCCCAGTTCTTCCACGCCTTTGCCCAGCCGGATATCCGTCCCCCGCCCGGCCATGCCCGTCGCAACCGTCACCGCGCCCTTCTGTCCGGCTTCCTTTATGATCTCGGCCTCCCAGAACGCATTGTTTGCATTCAGCACATTGTGGGGAATCCCCGTCTTCAGAAGACGTGCCGATACGTATTCCGTCTCCCGGATGCTGCTGGCCACGATCAGCACCGGCTGTTCTCTCTCATGCGCTTCGGCCGCTGCAGACAGGGCGGCGGCAAACTGCTTTTTTGCACTGGCAAAATAACAGTCCGGCAGATCCTTCCTCTTTAAGGGACGGTTGGGCGGAATCACAAGCACTTCCGCATGATAGACATCCGCCAGTTCCTCCGCCGCATCCGCAATCGTCCCGCTCATCCCGGACATTTTCGGAAACAGCTGGAAAAAATTCTGAAACGTGATCGAAGCCACAGAGCGGTTTTCCTGTGAAGGCTTCAGATTTTCCTTGACCTCCAGCGCCTGATGCTGGCCGCCCCTCAGCTTGACTCCCGGCATCAGACGGCCGGACCCGGCGTCCAGAAGCTGCAGTTCTCCTTTTTCAGAAACCATATACTCCTTTTCCGCTTCATAGAGTACATGGGCGCGCAGCGCCAGCGTCACATGACGGTTGATCTCAAAATGTTTCTCCCCGTAGAAATTATCGATCTGAAAGAACCGCTCCGCATACCTCACGCCCTCATCCGTCAGCCATACCTGCCGGTCCTCGGTCTCATAGTCTCTCTCCCTCACCAGCGTCGTGATGAAAAAGTCGGCCAGTTCGTACAGATTGGACTGCACTCTCGGAACTCCGGAGATCACCAGCGGCGTCTGCGCGCCGTCCAGCAGAACCGAGTCCGCCTCATCAACGATTACATAATAAAATTCCCGCAGAAAACGGTCCGAAGCTCTGGAAACCAGATTATGGAACAGATAGTCGAAACCCAGCGCTCCATGCGTCGTATAAACGATATCCGCCGCATAGATTTCTTTTTTCTGCGCATTGGTAAAACGCGCGCCCGCGCCTGCCTGCACCCCCACGCTGACCGTCAGGCCCATAAACCGGTATACCTGTCCCATCTCTTCTGCATCCCTCATGGCAAGATAGACATTCGTGGTCAGCAGAATCGTGCTTTTACCGGAAAGCGCGTTGAGATACAGCGGCATGGTCGCCGCCAGCGTCTTTCCCTCGCCGGTATTCATCTCGGCAAGATACCCCTGATGAAGCGCGATGGCGCCCAGCACCTGCACGTCATAGGGAAACTTCCCAAGAATCCTGCGGTCCGCCTCGCAGACTGCCGCATAGGCTTCCGGCAGAAGATCATCAAGCGTCTCTCCTTCTGCCAGCCTGCTCCGAAAAACAACTGTCAGCGCGGACAGTTCTTCATCCTTCAGGCCGGCCATCCGCTCCTGCCAGCTTTTGACGCGCTTCAGCAGCTTTTTCAGTTTTCTCAGTTTTTTCTTCTGTCTCATGGATCGTCCCTGATGACCTCCCGGATCACGATAGAATGAAAGCGGAACGAGGCGACTCCGCTGCTGATCAGCTGCATCCGGTAGCTGTAGGTCTTGAGCGGACACTGAAATTCCGCCGCCCGGTCCCGGATGATCAGGCGGCCCGCTTCCGCCTCGTACCGGTCATAAAAGATCAGACGTATGAGACAGCCCTCCTCGCCCGCACGGTCCATATTTCGAATCAGCTGGTACCTGCCTTCCCCGTCGATCATCGGCAGCGCCGGTTCGATCCTCTGAAGCTGATAACTGGTTTTGGAATACCACTGCCTGATCACGGTTCCGGGAGGCAGCAACAGGTTCCGGAATTCCACGTCGTCCTTCCGGTGAAACAATACTTCCGATCCGTACAGACAGGTGTCCGCCGCATATTCATTCCAGTATATATTCCAACTCTCCTCTGTCATCTACTTTTCTGCCTTTCTTGAAAAATCCTCAAACAATATCTTTTTGTACTGGCTTACAAACCAGCTGACAATCGTACCGGTATCATCGTTATGCCTTCCGTGTATGCCCTTTCCGTACACCTGCACGCCTTCCGAATGCAGATGGGAAATCAGCATCTGATAGGCAGACGCATCGTAGTCGTCTTCGATCATATAGGATACGACAAACCTGGACTTTCCCCAGTCCGCAGCATCAAACCGGTCCCAGAACCGCGCATCCAGCCTCTGAACGGACTGCGTGTCCGTATTTCCGCACAGATACCGCAGTACGTCCAGAGAAGTGGGAAAACCGCCGGGACGCAGAAGGCGCTCATTGGCCGCCACCGTCCCGATGTTAACCAGCGGCTTTCCCAGAATCAGCGCATGGGACCGAATATCGCAGCCATAATACAAAGCGCCGAACGTCCCCATGGAAAGTCCCGATAAGATCACCTGATCCGAAGTAAAACCAAGCTCCTTCATATACCGGAAGATCGCCGAACGGATCATCTCCTCATATTCTTCGGAACCCATATAGAAGCATCCGCCCTCCAGCCTGGACTCTGTAAGCAGCAGAAACGGACAGCCCAGCTTCCGCATCATCCTGTAGCTCTCAAATCCTTCCAGCGTCTTATAACCGGAAAAATAGACATTCAGCGGCGGTTTTAAGTCTCCCGGGTCAAAATAACAGAACACTTCCTCCCTTTCCGACGTCACATACCGTTCCCCGCCGGGCAGAAAATGCCCATGCCCGCGTCGGGAATAGCGGTCATGAAGCGCTATGATCTGAAGCTCTCCGCATCCCGCCGCCGACAGGGACACAAAGGCAACCCCGTCCCGCATCTGATTGTCGATCCGGAGGACCTGATCCAGATCTTCTTCTGAAAATTCCCATTTCTGCTGAACGTCCGCGACACTGCCCTGCACGAACTGCGTGACGGTCAGAGCGATCCGGACACCCGGATCCTTTCTGTACTCCAGCCACAGGTCAATGCACTGCCCGGAAAAGACAGGAATATTATTTCTCCAGAATGCAGCCTGACAAAGCTTTTCTCCAAAATCCCCGTTCAGGCACACGCTGTAATTTCCGTTCCAGCGGACGCTCCCCTTAAAATCCCGGCTAATGGCCAGGCTGCCCGGATTAAACTTCTCCCCATATGGTTTGGGAAAATAATTCCGCGCTTCATGGAGCAGAAAATCGGAAAGATCGGAAACGGCAATCCGTCTTCCTTTCCTGCTCCGATACAGCCAGTCCGCCTCTCCTTCCAGTTCTACCTGTTCTGTAACAAATAGGGTATATGCTTTTGACGCCTGATAAAGAGGCATGATTTCTTCCGGAAGCGGAGCCCGGTCCAGAAATACCAGGTCAAAAGGCTTCTCCGGCGCCTGTTCCAGAACTTCCTCATAGAGAAGGCTGATGGTCTCCGGAAGCGAAAAACGTCCAGTCCAGTCTTCATAACCCAGCTGTAAGATCCGAATCTTGTCCAAAGCTGTCAATCACCTCTCCCCATTGCTTCAGCAGCACATCCGTAGTATACCGCTTTCCGATCCGATAAGACGCGACCATGGCGTCGTTCCAGTTTTTCAGACTTTCCAGATAATAGGCCAGCGTCTCTGGAAGCCGGTCGATTTCTTTCAGGATCACGCCGTTTTTTCCGTGCCGCACAAACTGCGTCCCGGTACGCACAATCTGCGGAATCCCAACACTGAGCCCCATGATCTGCAGATACAGTTCCGGCTGCTCCCTCAGTTCCACAAGGACTCTCTGCTCACGCATACATCTGCTCACGGACAGCTCATCCACGCACTGCTCCACCACAAAACGGGCTGCCGAACGATCTTCCCTGTCCACCTCATTTTCCGACACGCAGTTGTCCGGCTCCTTCTTTGTCCAAGCCTTCGCAGAACCGGATGCTTCCAGATATCCGCGGGCCTGTTCCAGAAGCTGTTTTTCTCTTCCATAGTCCGCCTGCCTTGTGAACAGATGCACTCTGGCCCTGTCATTGGTCTGCAGATAGATCCCCAGCGCCTGCATCAGCCGCCCAAAGACTTCCGGCTCCATGCCGTCTACCGGAACGAGAATCTTCTGAACTTCCAGCTGCTGGCTGATCCCGGGATCCACCCGGGTGTCAAAAGGCGGAATGCTCCTGCTGTTTTTCATCAGGCCGCCCATCACTTTACGGATCTTCTTCAGGTTTTCTCTGGAATCCATGATCACATATCCGGCCGATTCCAACAGTCCCAGGCATTCCATGCGCTCTCCATACCGATACCGGTCCCCGAAAAATGAAAGGATTGTCTTTCTGCCCCTCAGCAGATTCCGCATCATCTCCGTATGCCGGTCATGCATGGCAAGGCAGAACAGATCCTGTTCCCCTGTCCCCTCCAGAAAGGACGAGAACACTTCCTCTATCAACTGTCCCATATGATCGTAGGACCGTCTGGAAAAAGGCATTTTCTGCTCCCTTCTGTCCGCCGCCAGATACTCCGGACAGGCAGGGTTAACTTCCACATGCCCGTCATCCAGAAAATGCCGCAGCTTCCACACGCCGTTTTCCATCAGATAGTCCTGGCGCCAGGGCGCTTCGTTCTCCCGAAAAAGTATGGTAGATGAGAGAAATCCACGGTCATCATAGAGATTCCGGCGGTGGAGCCTGCCGTTTTCATACAGATCGATCTGTATCGGATTGCCGTCTTCTCCAAATTCGATCTGCGCGTATTTCTTCCCCTCCCGCATGGCGGAAACCGCAAACATGGTATAGATAAACTCTGTACGCGGCGGCCATTTCATGTTATGGAAAGACAAAGGCACGGCTTTTTTCCGGCGGACCTCCTGCACCGCGTCAAAACAGGACCAGTAAGACGCACGGTACAGCCCCTGCCGGTGTAGAAAATGGCGGAAATTGGGCGCATATCCAGGCAGCAGAATCCGGCAGGGCCAGACGCCGTTTCTGTGAAACAGCTGCAGCTGCTTTACGGTATCGTCAAATTCTGTCTGCATGCGCCTGACATACCATTTCTGCTCGCTTTCGCACCACTGATCCTTCTGGTACCAGGCCGGTATAAAATACAGCATCGTTCCTCCTGCTCCTGTCTCTTCTGTCAGATAAAAGGCTTATAATGATCATAACTTCTGACTGCCAGATATTCCTGATACAGACTGTACCAGATACCAGTCAGAATCATGGCTGAGGTGGGAAACATCAGAAGCTCCCGATCCCATCCCCGGTAAAACTGCAGAAACATCGGCAACCCCATGCAGATGCTCATAACCGTAGCACTGAATAAGCTGATCCTGCAGATGGTTCCGGTCAGGTACCGCTTCGTGTCGCGCCCCGCATGAAGATTCCGGATGCTGTCTCCTCCTTTCAGGAACTGCTCCGTAATCTCCCCGGGAGAGATGAACAGCAGCGCAAAGCCAAGCGTCAGTACATAGATGATGAGGATGTACACCACAATTCCCAGCGGCCTTGCCATCGTCAGATTCTCGCGCCACCATGCAATCCCCTCATGATATGGAAACAGATACCCAAGGCCCAGAACCAGAAGCTGGGGCAGCATGAAGAAGGCGGTGGAAAACATGACCGGCATCACTCCTGCCGGATTCAGCTTGACCGCCAGATAATTTTTATCCGCGTAAATATTGTGTATGGAGATCCGCTGAACCGGAATCCGAAACTCCGCCCCTTCCATCATAAGCATGATAAAGACCAGTTCTGCCGCCAGAACCAGCGGAAACGCCAGTTCCCGGATTCCGTGTCCGCCAAGAGTAGAAGCCATGCCGTCCAGAATATTAATATAGATCAGTATGGTCTGTCTGCCGAATCCGTATTTTTTATTCTGGGCTGACAGCCATACAATCAGCATGGCTCCCGTTACCATCTCCAGTCCGCTGACCATTCTCGCCGACAAAAGAAGTGCATCCGGAACGCAAAACGAGAGAGCCTGTACCTGAAAGAACGCCTGCAGCGCCGCAAGCACCAGCGTCATTGCCAGAATCGCCTGATTGGTCTTTCTGGGAGAAACTTTGTCCTTTGACCAGGCTTTTCTGCAGAGGCTTATCATCTGGACAAGAATCGATCCCATCATATACGGCGATATTCCCAGCGCAAACAGGGAACACCGGTTGAGGTCCCCGCTGATGGTCCGGATCAGCAGCGCCTGTGCGTCCGCCTCCCTGCCTGCGTAGACGGACCGATCCACGCCGTACAGCGGAATGCATCTTCCCATAATATATACCAGTACAATGACTGCGGTAAATAAAAGCTTCTGCGTCAGCAGGCTGTGTGTTTTCTCCGACCTGGACATGATCTTCTCCCGACGACAAATACCCCACAGCTGACTGTAGGGGTATCTGTCTGTTTACTTATCTCATTTTTGTAATCTTACCGGTTTCCGTCCTCATCGTCAGAAGAACGTTTTCCTGCAAAAATACCTTTTCTGTACTTCTTATCATAAGCTGCCTTTCCTGCAATCGCCGCAAGAATCGGGATGATGGACCATGTTGCATACTTCGCAAATTTCGATCCTTCCTGCACCTGTGCCGGCGCTGCCAGCGGCACATCCTCATCTCCAACTTCTTCCAGTCCGGCGGTATCTTCCTCGTCTTCCATGACTGCCAGCGGAACTTCTTCGTCATCTGCTTCCTGGAGGCCTTCTCCGTCATCTGCGATGCCGTCTGCCAGCGGAACGATTCCATCTGGAACCACTACCGCCGGTGCCGCTGCCGGTGCCGCGACTGCCGCTGTAGCGACGGTTGTCACCGGAGCTGTAGCTGCAGGCGCCGCAGGAGCCGTATCTGCTGCCGGTGTGTCGGTTCCGCCGCCACCTCCGCCTCCGGTCGTTCCACCGCCGCCTCCAGCGGTTGAATTACTCGTGCTGGTACTTGCGCTGGCGCTGGCGGATTCACTGGTACTCGCGGAAGTTGATGTGCTGGCGGAAGTGCTGGTGCTGGTGGATTCGCTCTCGGACTCGCTCAGGCTTTCACTTTCCGATTCACTCAGGCTCTCACTCTCGCTGGTCGATTCGCTCAGGCTCTTGCTTTCGCTGGCCGACTCGCTCAGGCTCTTGCTTTCACTTGCTGATTCACTCAGGCTCTTGCTCTCGCTGCTCGACTCGCTCAGGCTCTTGCTCTCACTTGCCGACTCACTCAGGCTCTTGCTTTCGCTGGCTGATTCACTCAGGCTCTTGCTTTCGCTGGCCGACTCGCTCAGGCTCTTGCTTTCACTTGCCGACTCACTCAGGCTCTTGCTCTCGCTGGCTGACTCGCTCAGGCTCTTGCTTTCACTTGCCGACTC
>CAJUAA010000036.1:0-15722 GCA_910584205.1 uncultured Lachnospiraceae bacterium | reverse complement strand
CGCTCAGGCTCTTGCTTTCACTTGCCGACTCACTCAGGCTCTTGCTCTCGCTGGCCGATTCGCTCAGACTCTTGCTTTCACTTGCCGATTCGCTCAGGCTCTTGCTCTCGCTGGCTGATTCGCTCTCACTCTTGCTCTCACTTGCCGACTCACTCAGGCTCTTGCTTTCGCTTGCTGACTCACTCAGGCTCTTGCTCTCGCTGGCTGATTCGCTCAGGCTCTTGCTCTCGCTGGTCGACTCGCTCAGGCTCTTGCTTTCACTTGCCGACTCGCTCAGGCTCTTGCTCTCGCTGGCTGACTCACTCTCACTCGTACTTGCTGACTCACTCAGGCTCTTGCTTTCGCTGGCTGACTCACTCAGGCTCTTGCTCTCGCTGGTCGACTCGCTCAGGCTCTTGCTTTCACTTGCCGACTCGCTCAAGCTCTTGCTCTCGCTTGCCGACTCGCTCAAACTCTTGCTCTCGCTGGCTGACTCACTCAGGCTCTTGCTTTCGCTGGCTGACTCACTCTCACTCGTACTTGCTGACTCACTCAGGCTCTTGCTTTCGCTGGCTGACTCACTCAGGCTCTTGCTCTCGCTGGTCGACTCGCTCAGGCTCTTGCTTTCACTTGCCGACTCGCTCAAGCTCTTGCTCTCGCTTGCCGACTCGCTCAAACTCTTGCTCTCGCTGGCTGACTCACTCAGGCTCTTGCTTTCGCTTGCTGACTCACTCAGACTCATACTTGCTGACTCACTCAGGCTCTTGCTCTCGCTGGCCGATTCACTCAAGCTCTTGCTTTCACTTGCTGACTCGCTCAGACTCTTGCTTTCACTGGCTGACTCGCTCAGGCTCTTGCTCTCACTTGTCGATTCACTCAGGCTCTTGCTCTCGCTGGTCGACTCACTCAAACTTGCAGATTTACTCTCAGAGGCACTTGTACTTGCGGATGCACTTGCAACTGCAGATGCACTTCTTGATTCTGAAGCGCTTGCACTTGCAGACGCACTTGCACTCCGTTCTGCCGACAGGCTTTCCGATGCTGTCCTGCTTGCATCTTCACTTGCCTTCTGACTTTCTGACATAGACGCCGAGAGCGAACTATTTCTTTCAGAATTTGATTCTGACAAAGATTTATATGTACTGTTCGCTTCGCTCTGTTTTTTCTCTGCCTCGGTCATATCGCTGCGTTTGTTATGATAGTCATCGGCTCCTTCGTCAAACTCTTTTTCAGCAAAATATTTGTCACCTTTTATACCATAATCGCCATTCTCACCAGATTTAAAAGATTCAGGAATCCTGTCACCATCTTTATCTGTCTTATCCACCCACTTAGGAGGCCATATTTGCCATTCTTGCTCCCATTTATCAACTATCCGTTCTGTTACAACAATACTTATATCTTTATTGTTATAATTAACTCCATTTTTATCATTAATATAGTTACCATTTGCATCAACATAAACGAAATCATAGAATTTTATCTGTGAATTTCCATCTTTGTCTACATATCTTACTTTTACGTAATTGGTTTTAGTATCTCCATTATTCCACTTGCCATACTCAATCTCTCTAACATCATCTTCCTGATACAGTTTATACTTGACCAGTGCATTGGCAAGATTATCTATAGCCTTCCAATATTCCGAGCTGCCACCTTGCTTCTTTTCCTGTATTGCCGCCAAGTTCGCTTTCTCTTTTGCGACCTCGTCTAACAGATCTTCAAGATACGGCTTCTCAAAACCGCTCTCGGCAAATGCCTGTGAAGTACTCTGAAAAATGCTGTCTGCCACAGATGCCGACTCACTTGTGGACAGTCTTTCACTCTCAACTATTGATGTACTGTTTGCCATGCTGATGGACACGGACTCTGCCACTGCACTTGCAGATGCTGCCTGTGAAGCGATGATCGAATCTTCTTCTGATTCTAACAGACTTGCATGTTCTGCTTCCTCCGACAGCCTCACCGACTCCGACTCCGCCACAAGACTTGCAGACATGGACAGGGAAGCATCCTCGGAATCCAGCCGCTGCGATTCGCTCTCGGACAGGCGCAGCGACATCAGCTGCTGTTCCAGCATCTGCTCGGACGATACGTCTTCTGCTTCCTGATCCTCGGGCAGATCAGACTCCGAACCGTTGAGGGAATCGTCCATACTTTCGGACGCAGACTCTGTCGTGGATTCTTCCGATCCGCTTTCAGAATCCGATACGGAATCACTCTCGGTTCCTGATTCCTCTGATACACTTTCAGAATCTGAGATCGAATCACTTTCCGTTCCCGACTCTTCTGACTGACTCTCAGAATCTGTCACGGAATCGCTCTCGGTCCCTGATTCCTCCGACGCGCTCTCGGAATCCGTCGCAGAATCACTCTCGGTTCCCGATTCCTCCGACACGCTTTCAGACTCTGTCGCAGAATCGCTCTCCGTTCCTGACTCTTCTAACTGACTCTCAGAATCCGATTCCTGAGTCGAATCTGCATTTACTTCTTCTTCCGGTGCCTCGGACGCAGCCTCGCTGGTCGCTGCCTCTTCAAATTCTTCTTCATCCAGAGACGCTTCAGATTCGTTCTTAAGCTCTTCTGCGTACACGATATCCATATCGGTAATCATTCCCGCTCCGCCAAGCGCTGCTCCAAATGCGAAAGCACCTTTCAGAACGCCGTTAACTTTTTTCTGTTTCATCCTTACTTCCTTTACTTTTCCTTTCTTTATGGCAGGGTTTCCATTTAACTGTCCCTAATTATAGCAAAGGGGGTATCCTGCAAGCTGACTCCTGTCCCCTCTCTTTTTCAGAATTTAATAAAATGCAAAAAAGCCGTCCGTTCTGATATCCGGATGGCTTTTTGCATAATGTGACAGCTTTATCTGAATGTTTACTGAATATCAATGGTAACGGCGCGGTCCGCTAAAAAACGCTTTCCGACAGCTCCTGCGTCATATCCGCGTAATACCACAGCTCGCCTCTGCCGGATTTTCTGGCATAGTCCTCTTCAATCCGCTGGAAGATGGAACTGCAGTACTCCTTTTCCGTTTTCACCAGCATCAGGATAAAATGCCGGTTTCCATAGCGGGTATAGGCATCCCCGGTCCGCAGAGAATCTCCGATGGCCGTTTTCAGAATCTTCATCTGTTCCTGAAGGTCCAGAGGCTTCATGTGCTCCTTTTTCCCTCTCTGGCTCAGCGTCAGGAACATGAGCATGGCCGGAAACGCATTCCGATCCTTTGCCCTTGCCACCAGACGGCAGTAGTCCACAAAGCTGGGATAGGTACAGTAATAAGCCCCTTCCTTCTTTTCTTCCTGAAAGATCGCTCTCTGAATCTCCTTCTTGCGGACCATGAACACCCGGTCCATCTTTCTCCAGCTGCCCGGGTCCACCGCATCGATCTGGTGGTTCTCATCCGTCAGCTGCAGCTCCTCGAAGCATTTCTGCATCTCTTCCATGGGCGGGCTTCCCATCTCTCTGGCATACAGCTCCATCGTATCATTATAGATGTCCAGCGCCTCTTTATAGCGGTACATCTCCAGATTGCACCGGATCAGGCTCGTCTGCCAGTTTTCGAAAGGATAGATCGCCGCCGCCCTGGAGTAGAGCAACAGACGATTCTTATAATTTCGTTCTTTCAGATATTCCTGTTCCAGCTCCCGGATCGTCTCCAGGTAAAGCTCTTTAAAATAATTGCTCTTATGGTAAAACCACACATCAGACAGGTTGGCAGGAAGAAGTTCACCCGTATACATCTCATTTGCCCTGCAAAATAACTGTATCCGTTCTACCCCCCCCCCGGCAGATATTTTTCGCCTTTTCCACCATCTCCTCAAACCGACGGGTATCCAGCTCCAAGCCGGCGCTGCACTGAAAGCAGCACATGCCGTCGTTGATCGCCACATACTCGTCATCCGGAAGCCCGCAGGCGACCAGCTGCTTTTTCAGGCGGTAGATCAGGTTGTTCAGGTTCTTATTGCCGTTTGCCATATCCTGTTTTTCATTCCAACCGTACAGGTTGTCGATCAGTTCACTTTTGGATATCCCCTTTTTCAGAGACAGCAAAAGCATCTGCAGAAGACGGACGGATTTGGAACTTCCCATTTTGTTAAAGACAACCGGTTTTCCTCCGTAATAGATGGAAAATCCTCCCAGCATCCGTATCTGCAACACTTTTGAAGCCATGACTCTCCTCCCTCAGGATCACTTTGTGATCTGGAACGACCGGGTGATGGGGAATGCCTGGTAATTTCCTCCCAGAGTGACTACGGTCACTACATAACGGCCCGGTTCCGTCGGCGGAGTGGTCGTACTGGAATATACCCGCCATTTGCTGGTAAATCCGGAATACAGATAGTGCACGTTGTCCTGGCTGACCGTCACGTCTCCATTACAGGACAGGGTCGCGCCGAAATCAAAGCTTTTGGCATCCGACGCGCTGATTTTGCTGCCCAGATTCTCATTCCAGTTCAGCTTCACGCCTGAGGAACGCATCCGGACCAGCAGAGCGCCGACTCCAACGCCCGTGTTGTAATTTTTATTATCCGTAATGACAGTCACCGTGTACAGTCCCGCGCGTCCCGGCGCGCCAAAGCCGATCCTGGTACTGTCCAGGGCCGACGGCATGGCGTTGATCACCTTCAGGATCTGTCCGAAGGCTCCGGTATCCACGCCCAGTTTATCCAGAAGCTCCAGAAGCTCCGTGCTGTCGAACAGGCTGCGCAGCTCACCTACCGTTACTCCGTCCTGCAGCATCTTCGTGAAACTCCTGCCGGTGATCTTCTCCACCACCGGGTCCAGAATGCGGATCAGACGGTTGTTGTCAAATTTGTCCGGCAGATCCAGATACAGCCCAAGGCTTACATTGCTGGTCGCTCCGGCATAAATCGTATAGAAATCGAACTGGTCCGCAGGATCTGTCGTGATAAATCCTGCCGGCAGCTGCTGGTCCGCGTAGATATTGTCTGAATGAACGCTGACCTTCACATTCGCCTTATTTACCGTGACGGCGCCCTCCGCCGCATCGGACGGGCGGTACTCTGCATTTCCTTTATAGACGATCTGGATCTGCTGCCTGCCTGCGCCCATGGGTGCGTAGGGAACGCCCAGATACTCGCCGCCTTCCAGAGGCATCCAGCGCCTGGTGCTGTCGTTTAAGCTTCCTGCAATCTCTTCCACGCTGCCGCCGACGCCTTCCAGGCCCGGAATCTTATCCAGCAGGCCTCCCAGCTGTCCGGCGTCAAACCGGCTGTCCAGAACATCGATCTGCGCTTTATACAGGATCTCAAAGTCCTCCATGTTCACGGTTTCTCCGGCGGGAAGCTCGGAATTCTCCCAGTCGATGGCGCGATCGTAAATCGCCTGCTTCATCACTGCAGCGTCCATATGGTAGGTAAACAAAATATCGTCGTTCAAAACCACGCGGCTGACGATCCGGTTGTCGCTGACCGTCACTTCTGCCGTAACGGCATTGCCGCGGTATTCCACCGTATCGCCGCAGGAGATGCGGATCTCCCAGGTTCCGTCCTTGAATCTGACCAGTCCTGTCGCGTCCTTTTCCCCCAGCGGTTTGTAGCTGATATGGGTCAGGCCGGTCAGATCCGTGTTATATTCCACCTGAACCTTCTCATAATCCACTTCCGGGCTGACCGAAGCGATCACTGCGTCATAGATGGCTCTTGCTGTGGCGTCATAGTCGTAGCCCTGCTCCGGCGTGAACACAAGCCCCACCTCATAGGGTCCTTCCTGAAGCTGGAACTGTACCTGCTCGCGGTCCAGCACCTCCACTTCCGCCTGAATCGTTGTGGGCGCATACACCCGGCTGCCGGGCCAGCTGATCCGGACCGTCTGCACGCCGGCAGGGATGCCCGGATAGTCCAGGCCGGATACTTTTCCGCCGCTTAAAGGCGCCCAGCCTTTGCCGAGGCTTCCTACGCTGCCGGATTTGGCGGTTGCGTAATATTCGATCGTTACGTTGTCCAGGGTCAGTACCTCGGATTCCTCGATCACGGCATGGAAAATTGCCTCCTCCAGCAGGTCATAATCCACGGACAGGTCCTCTTTTACGGTCCGTCTTACACGGTCTGTCGGATCTTTCCGCACATAAGGCGCTTCCTCGCGGTCTGTCACCGTCACGGTCGTCTCCGCCTGTGCAGCCGCGTACGTGCCGTCTCCGCCCCAGCTGACGCGAATCTGGTGCTCGCCCGGGGAGATGGCGGGATAGTCAAGGCCGGATACCTTTCCGCCGCTTAAGGGCGCCCAGTTTTTGCCCATACTTCCCACGCTGCCGCTTTTTGCAGTTGCGTAATAGGTGATGCTCACATCCTCCGGCATCAGTTCCGGAGTCGTCCCCTCAACCGCTGCCTGGAAGACATCCCTCTGAAACTGCTCATAATCCACGCTGCCGTCCTCTGTCCAGGGGAAGCCAACCGAGATCCCGTCCTTCAGCAGGATGCTGGAATCCAGTACGGCTTTCTTGCTCAGCGTCACCTCCGCATCCGTACCCGCAAGGCGGACCTGATAGTCCCCGTCTCCGTTATCGGCCAGCGCCGGATGTGTATACTGGGTCTTGATCAGCTTTCCGGTCTCTGTCTGAAAACCCTCGACGGAGCCCCAGCTCCGGTTGCCCCAGGTTCCGATCTTTGTCTTTCCCTCGCAGTAATACTGCCAGTCCAGCGCCAGCAGCTCTTCCTCTGTGAAATCCCCACCGTTGCCAAGCAGGGCATCTGCCAGAAGAAGCTTTACCGCTGCCGGATCGCTGCCTGCCGGAATGACGGCCTGGCCATCCTGCAGAACCGGCGCCTTCTCTTCCTGCACGGTCTCCTGATCCGCTTCCGGCCCGCCGGCCTCCTCCGGGGCAGCCGTCACGCCGTCCGTTTCCTCTGCGGCCGGTTCCTCGGACGGCAAAGCCTCCGTCTCCACTGTTTCCTCCGGCTCTTCCTGTTCTGCCTGATCCTCAGCCGGATCTGCGGTTTGTACATCGGGCTGGCCTGCAGGCGTCTCATCGCCCTTCAGATCTTCCTGACCGGTGACATCTTCTCCCGTCTGTATATCCGTCTCAGCCGCAGGCGTTTCCTGCCTCTGTATCGCCGTCTGATCCGCAGCCGGATCTCCGGACGGAACAGACGCCGATACCGCCATGGGCTGTACCAGCATGGCCGCCGTCAACAACAGGCAGAGCAGTTTTTTGTTTCTGCTGTTTCTCAATTTACCTTCCTCCATTTCTTTCATAAATCAACTGTGCGGAAAAAAAGGAAGAACCCCCCGTTTTTACAGATTTCTTTCCTTATATATGAGCACTCTCCGCCCAGTCTAAGTTTATTATAGCAAAGCGATTGTCCTGCAAACGGCCTCCTGTTCTGAAAAATGTCATATTTTTCCTGTTTCGGAAATTTGGCGCATGTCAATCCACGTTTCCTGTGCTATAATGATCCAAAAGGACTTACACAGAAGAAAGCAGGAAATACTTATGAAACAATTTGAATTATGGCTGGACGAGTCCGGAGAATTTGATAATGATAAACAAAAAGCCCGCAGAGGCATGAGCGTGTCCCATATCGGCGGCCTCTTAGTCGAAAGCGGAACCTTTCCCCTCTCTCAGGTGGAACGCATCATCCAGGAAGATTTCTTCCACAGTACAGAACAGACGGATACGGATCTGCAGTTCGCCCGTTTTCAAAAACTGGCCGAAACCGACGCACGCTTCGTTCTTTTCCAGAATGAAGAATGTATTCTGGTTCTGGACCACAACCTGACCTATCAGAACATGATGGCGGAAGGGCTTATGAAACTCATCCGGCGCCTCAAAAGCAGATACGGCGAGATCCGCCTGCGGATCCTCATCGCCAACCGGATTATACACAGAGAGCAGAAGAACGGTTCCGGCCGCGATAACCTGGTTCCGCCGGAGCATTATGAGCAGCGTCTGAAAGAACGGATCATTATGGCCGGGCTTAAAGAATCCGTCCCGGAGACCGACTGGACGCTCCAGACCGCCTCTGCCCGCAAAGATAAGCGACTGATGCTGGCGGATATCGTCTGCAATACCTTCCTTACCAGAAATACAAAATTCCGGAAGAACCCGGCCCAGTCCGACTTTATCAGCCAGATCTACGAAAACCCCGAAAAGACGCTTCGGTGGCCGGTATTTGAGATGTCCGTGGAAAGTGAATTTCTAAAAGCCATGACGGAAAACCGGCTGGGAGAAGCGGTAGCGGTGCTGTGCCAGAGCGACCGGAAAGCCCTTCTGGAGAAATACATGCCCACGGTCTTTTCCCGCCTGGAGGGCATGCCCTTCTACGATATGGATCTTCAGTACCGGTTTATCTCCGCTCTCGTCGACCACCAGCTCCGGGTCAGCCGGGATTACCGCGCCTGCCTGAAGCTGCTCACCAATCTCCGGCAGTATTTTCTTCCGGTCCTTCGGAAAATCCCTCAGAAATGGAGCCGGGAGATCGCAGACCGCCTGTCCGTGGACCTCTGTTTTTATATGGATACGGTCTACACCCATCAGGGCAACGTGGCCGCTTCTCTGGAATACGAGAAGCTGTGCGACCAGGAGATGGCAAAGCTTCCCTACGACTGGGACAGCGTCGCCTACCGGATGCGTTATCTGCTCCGGAAAGTGATCACCCACATCAACCGGTTTGATTTTCAGGAGGCCTTGACCCAGTGCAGCCGGCTGGTAATGCGCTGCGAGACGGTACGCGAAGCTCTGGAGCTGACCTGCGAGGACGATCATCAGATCCGGTTTGCAGAGCTTGCAAAAGCCCTGGGCACGCGGGTGCAGATCAAGACGTTTCTCCTCCGGCAGCACCCGGACCATTACCTGTCGGCCTGCGCGGATTCCGACCGGGCCATCGATGAGTTTGATTCAGAAAATGAGAAGCGCCGCCAGTACCTGTACCGGGTGCATCTGGAGACGGAAGCCGGACAGTTTGAACGCGCCCTTGACCGGCTCCTGCAGGCCGCCGGAATGGAAGGCGCGGATATCAGGGCCCTGGTTTCCTCCCTCGCGTCCGCTCCCCAGACGGACGACTATCTGCTGACGGCGTACATCCGCCTCATGGCGGAAGGACGGAGGGCAGGATGGCCGCAGGCGGAAACGATGTATACCTGTCTGTCCCGGACGGACATCCTGCCCCGGCTTCAGGCGCGCACAGTCCGGAACCACCCCTGGGAAATCTGTATGTGGAAAACCGCTTCCTGCCTCGCCTGGTCCGGCAACGCCCGGGCCGCTCAGAAATATTATGCCGGCGCATCTGCCGCCTGCTTTGACCAGGACAGCCTGACGCTTGCCTGCATCGGCATTGCCATCGGTCTGGAGCAGTACGCCTTTGAGAAGAAAAACCGGCTGCCTGAAGCCAGGAAGACGCTTCAGAACCTGAAAAAACATCTGCAGGACCTGAACGGACAGATTTCGCTTTTTGACGACCTGTCCTTTGATTCTGACGACTGGGCTTATTATGAAAAAACAAGCCGCAGAGTTGCTTACTGATATTCCGTCTGCAATAAGGATCTGACCATGATGAAACTGCTTCGCCGACACCATAATTTTATCTACATTTACATAGGAACTTTTCTCTTCAACTGCCTCTATCTGCTGAAATGGCTGCATGCCGATTCTGCTCTGCTGGACCCGGTATCCGACGCCTTGATCGGCATGGCCCTGCTTCAGTTTATCTGGTGCCTGTTCGTCTATTCCATGTATCAGATGCTGGAACAGAACCGGGCGTATACCGGCATTCCGCACATCCTGGCGGCGTTTGCCCTGGGCTGTCTTATTCAGGCGTTTAATTATGTAAACCATGTGCAGGTTCGGCATATGGGATTCTCTGATCCCGTTTACGATCTGGCGGAGGCGAAACTTTCTTATATGGGGCTGATCTTTGCGGTCTGGTTCTGTTTTGTCCTGCTGGTCGAATGCGCCTCAAGACGGCAGGTGAAAAAATCCCTGTACTCCCTGGTGCTGTCCCTGTTCCATCTGGAAATCATGTGCTTTCACTATGTCTTTCTCGTGTTCTATCTGGACAACATGCTCCGGTTCCTGACCGGATGGTCGGACTGGGAGGAATACACGCGGACGCTTCTCTGGTGGTCGTACACCTCGCTCCCTTATCTGATCGTCTCCTTTTTCTTCGCCATCGTACTTGTCGCCCTGCTGACCGTCTGGATGATCGGCAGATCTGTCGGATTTAAACGAGATCAGTTCCACCGGACGATCTCCTCGGATTCCTGCCGCCGGCTGGTCCTGTATGTGGTGCCGGATGATATCCTCCGGGTTCCTTCCGTCTCCGTGTACTGGCTTTATTTTCTGTTTTTTAACGGAAACAACGCCGTCCTGACCCGGAATCTGTCCGCATTCCGGAAGGGAGACGACTATTTTACCTGCTTCCTGCCCTACGCTAACGGCGAGCTGCGGGAAGAGGATTACGAGGACAAGGTCTGCCTTTACATTCGTGATTTCCTGTTCACGCCGAAGCCGGATCCGGAAAGGGAACAGAAAATCATGGATTTCCTGCATTCCATGGAGCAAAAGGGATTTCACGTCATCGCTTATCAGCATTCTTATGCTGGCGGCGACCCCGACCTCCGGACGGTGCAGAAGAAGCTTCAGAATCAGGAACTGCTGTACAGCCCCTTCCTGTCCTCCAAAGACGCAATGATGCGGATTCCGCTGGACCATATGAACCAGTACGAAGCCCGCAGGCAGGCAAAAACGGTCTATCTGAAGATCCGTCAGCTCCTTCTGGGCAGCGAAGGCGATCCATTCCTGGAAGACGAGCTGTACGACCTGTGCGTCGGAAGCGGCATTGTGATGCAGTTTTACACCCTTTTAAAAATGGCGGAGTATTGTATCCACATCCGCGCTCTGTGCAGGCTCTGCAGCGGTTCCTGTGCCGATCCCGGTTTCTGCAGGAAAATCGTCAATCCGTCCTTCGGCACGCTCTGCAGCCTGCAGGAGGAGCCGGAACTGGCTTTTCAGGACCCGGAGCTGGCGGGAGCCCTGCGCTGGCTGGATATGCTTTCCTGCACAAAAGGGACCAGCCAGATCAAAACCAGACGGGCTTCCTATGGCGAACTCTGTCAGGTCATGGTCCGGCTCCGCAATCGTTTCGTAGGACACGGAACCATGATCTACTCCATTGACGAGCAGGTACTCACGCCTCTGGCGACCGCTGTGCACTGTCTCGTCCAGGTATTTCTGGACGGTCCCAGGCAGTTTCCGCCGGACGCCCGTATCCTGCCTTCTTTGTTGGATTTTTCCATCCCCGCCTTTCTGGAAACCGAGACCGGGCCATATTACTTCTCCGGCATCGACCAGGCCGGATACATCAGCTATCTTGATTTCTCCACCGGGCGGTATGTATCCACCCACCGGGACCGGCCTCTGGAACGCGTTTTTCTGGACGTACCCGCCTGCGGGGACAAAGCATGCCATGCGTCTCCGGTTCTGGAAAAGGCCGTGCCTCTGCCCGACCCGGCTGCTGAAAAGGAACGCGTCCGTTTTCTGCGGAGATGGTCCGCAAATCCCGCCATTGTCTGTACCTTTTATTCGTACGACCACATTTTTGACCCGATGCCCCTTCACTTGAACTGTCCTTATATGAAGAAGTCATATTTTGAACATGACTATGCGGAAAAAATCCTGCATCGGAAGCCAACTCCCGAACTCTGGCACGCTTTTCTTCTGGAGGCGGCCCGCAACATCGTACACCTGTTCGACGCTTCTGACTGGAACCGGATACTGAATTACCAGTATCAGGTGATTCCTTTTCTGAGAAGCTATATCAAGACCAAAGCAGCAGAAGGAGAACTGCTCCCCGGCACGCCGTTCAAGATCGGCATTCTCGGCACGCCTGCGCACACTCTGAGCAATCCTTATCCGTGGATTCTTTCTCTCGAGATACAGCAGTTCGACTCCTACGAAGCGCTCCTGGGATGGGCGTCCAATGCATACGCGGAGCATTCCCGGAGAACGCTCGCTAAAAATACCAGAAAGCAGGGAAGGGAATGGGTTCTTTTCCGTCAGCGCACGGTCTTCTACCGGACGCTTTTAGATGAACTGGACTGTCCCTCCCCCCTTCTGTCCCCGAACCTCTATATTTCCGGGTTTTTCAAAAATCTCTTTGACTATGACGATATCGAGACGTCCGCCATGGCGGTTTTTGACTTTCTGGAATTTACCATGCTCAGTGTGCAGTACTGCCTGCTTGGCTCTCAGGGAATCCCGCCGGAGAAGTCCCTCGTAAATCCGGATTTCCAGAGTATGGGCGAACTGATCCTCGCCCATTGCCCTGCAGACGCGCCCATCTGCGAAGCCATCCATCAACGGTATGTGGAGATTCCGGCTCACTGCACAGAGCTTCAGGACCGCCTGACCCAGTATCTGCCTTTCGCCATCAAGGGCGGACGCATGGATTTTGGAAGCCTTACCCGTATCCTCCGCCTGCTGAGAAACGCCACCAGAGGACACGGATTCATTCAGGAAGACAACGCCGGCGTCCTGTGGCAGCTTCTTTTGTACTATGCCCTCATGTGCTGTAAATTCCTGGAGATCCAGGATTTCCGGCTCGAAGTATCCGACGGCGGCGTCCAGGGCGGATATGCGGACGATCTGACGCTTTTGTCCGATTACTTCATCGTCGAACACGAAGTCCCCTGCCCTCTCTGGGAATTAAAAAAGCAGAAACGGCAGTATATCAATTACTTCCACGGAGCATATGTCGTACCGGATCTGGTGACCCCTACCGGCTCACCGCCGCATAATTGAAGGAATCCGCCAGCGCCTCCTCCTGTCCTAAGTTTACAACCTGTTCTTACAGGCTTTCAATACAGATACGAAGGAAGCCGTTCAAACGTCGCAGACGAATTAAAAAATTGACTTCTTTTCTCTCATGTGCTAATCTGATAAAAGCTGGTATTTACGCATAAAATAAGGAAAAAAAGAGGTAAACAGATGGACAGGAAAAAATATTACATGACCACGGCCATCGCTTATACATCCGGCAAACCTCACATCGGCAACACCTATGAGATCGTGCTGGCGGACAGCATCGCCCGTTACAGAAGATTTCAGGGATATGATGTGTTTTTCCAGACCGGAACCGATGAGCATGGACAGAAAATCGAACTGAAGGCGGCGGAACAGGGCGTCACCCCCCAGGAATTCGTGGATGATGTGGCAGGACAGATTCGCGAGATCTGGGACCTGATGGACACCTCCTATGACAAATTTATCCGCACGACGGACAAGGACCACGAAGCCATGGTCCAGAAAATCTTCAAATATATGTACGACAAGGGTGACATTTACAAGGGCTATTACGAGGGGATGTACTGCACGCCCTGCGAGTCCTTCTTCACGGAGTCCCAGCTGGTGGACGGCAAATGTCCGGACTGCGGGCGCGAAGTGCAGCCGGCGAAGGAAGAGGCGTATTTCTTCAAAATGAGCAAATACGCGGACCGACTCATCGAGCACATCAACAACCATCCGGAATTTATCCAGCCGGTGTCCCGCAAGAATGAGATGATGAACAATTTCCTGCTGCCGGGCCTGCAGGACCTGTGCGTCTCCAGAACCTCTTTCAAATGGGGCATTCCGGTGGACTTCGACCCGAAACACGTGGTATACGTATGGCTGGACGCCCTGACCAACTACATCACCGGTATCGGCTACGAGTGCGGCGGCGAGAGCAGCGATCTGTTCAGGAAGAACTGGCCGGCGGACCTGCACCTGATCGGCAAGGACATCATCCGCTTCCATACGATCTACTGGCCCATCTTCCTCATGTCTCTGGACCTGCCGCTTCCGAAGCAGATCTTCGGACATCCCTGGCTTCTGCTGGGCGACGGCAAGATGGGCAAGTCCAAAGGAAACGTGCTCTACGCGGACGATCTGGTGGATTTCTTCGGCGTGGACGCGGTGCGCTATTTCGTGCTCCATGAGATGCCCTTTGAAAATGACGGCGCCATCACCTGGGAGCTGATGGTGGAGCGCCTGAACTCCGAGCTTGCCAATACGCTGGGCAATCTGGTGAACCGGACCATCTCCATGTCCAACAAGTATTTCGGCGGCATCGTCACCAACGCGGGCGTCACCGAGGATGTGGACGAGGATCTGAAGAAGACCGTACTGGATACGCTTCCGAAGGTATCCGAAAAGATGGACCAGCTCCGGGTGGCGGACGCCATCACCGAGATTTTCAACCTGTTCAAACGCTGCAATAAATACATCGACGAAACCATGCCCTGGGCGCTGGCAAAGGACGAGGCGAAAAAAGACCGTCTGGCGACCGTCCTTTACAATCTGGTGGAGAGCATCAGCTACGGCGCGGTCCTGCTGGAAGCGTTCATGCCGTCCACCTCGAAGCTCATTCTGGAGCAGTTAAACGCGAAGAGCCGCACCATGGACGAGATGGGCGTCTTCGGACTCCATGCATCCGGCACAAAGGTGACCGACAAGCCGCAGATCCTCTTCGCACGTCTGGACGTGAACGAAGTGCTGGAAAAGGTAGAAGAGAAAAAGGCAGCCGCAGAAGCCGCCGCGAAAGAGAAGGACCCGGTCATCGACATCGAACCCAAAGAAAATATTTCGTTTGATGATTTCACAAAGCTGCAGTTCCAGGTGGGCGAGATCCTCTCCTGCGAAGCCGTGCCGAAGGCAGACAAGCTGCTCTGCTCTCAGGTGAAGATCGGAAGCCAGGTGCGCCAGATCGTCTCCGGTATCCGCAGCGCCTACACCCCGGAAGAGATGGTAGGCAAAAAGGTCATGGTTCTCGTGAACCTGGAGCCCCGGAAGATCCGCGGGCTGGTATCCGAGGGCATGCTGCTCTGCGCCGAGGACGCAGACGGAAACCTGTCGCTGATGGCTCCGGAGAAACCCATGCCGGCGGGAGCGGAGATCTGCTGATCTGTTCCATGATCTTATCTTTAAAACCAGAACGCTTTCCGTCCAGAAATTCCGTGATATGCAGATGCTGTATGCCGCAATGATGGACGGAAAGATGGAACAGTAACAGCGACTGTCAATATAAAGTTTTGCTCTTGACAAAACTGCCCTATGCCCTTAATAAAATATGGTTCATAAAAAGAAATGAGTTTTTCAACCGTACAGCGATTGCTCAAGCGGCCTGCTCGTTTCTTTTTTTGTTCTCAAAATATCATATAGGTACAGCTTCCCGTCTTTTTCATGGCGCACCAATATCCTTGATTTAAAGACCTTGTACCTGGCCAGTTCACCTGCATCATCATAAACCGGGATTGCAAAACGTGTATCATACCTGTACCGGCCAAATTTTGCATCCGCGTTATGTTTCTGTGCATAGTTTTCCGCAAATGTTTTATTTGTGGCAATTTCAATCATCTCTTTGCCATATTGTCAAGTGATGATTTTAAAAGTTTTCATTTTCCATTGTTTTTATGAGCGTTTTTTGTATACTTTAAATATAAAGAGATTTATTGGAGGTGGATTGCCATGGGCAAATTAAAAGTTTATTTGGATACTTCTGTTATTAGCCATTTACTTCAAGAAGATGTCCCCGAAAAAATGGCAGATACCAGACAATTATGGGAAATGTTTTGCTCCAATCGGTATGATGTATATCTTTCTACGGTAACACTTGAAGAACTGAAGGGTTGCTCAGAGCCAAAACAAAGCCTACTTTTTGACTTTTTAAGGCAAATAGATTACACACTTATTCATATTCAGTCACATCAGCCAGATCAGAATACACACCAGATGTACAAAACCGGGA
>CAJUAA010000035.1 GCA_910584205.1 uncultured Lachnospiraceae bacterium | reverse complement strand
ACAGGATGGCATTTTATGGAATAATTATTTAGCTAAATATATACAAGTCAATACACTAGTTGTTTATATCTTTATTTAATTGCGTTGGATTTTCCAACGTAGGTTTTTCTAATGTTGGATAATCCAATGTAGGCTTTTCCAACATTGGAAAAGCCAAGATAGGCGGTCTATGCTCCCTCGGATAATTACCACAGGTTTGTTACGCAGTAGAAAGGCGTTTTTGAGGGAAAGGGTATAAAACCCTTGCCGCGCGGAAAACGTACCCGCAAAGCCGCTTGTATCAAGGCTTTCTCAGCCCCTACTGCGTAACAAAGAGCATGAAAAAAGCGGGCAAGAAACGCTTTGTTTCTCACTCGCCTTTTTCTGCACCCCGTATGGCAGCTACCCTATTTCAATTTGTTGGTTGATACTGTTTTATGAGTAACTACCATTCTCCGGTGCTTTTTTCTGCCGGCATTCCGATGCAAATTCAAGGGGGTAAATAAATTGTAAATGATCCATTTTTCTGGTAAGATAAAAGAGTCAGAAAGAGGATGGCTTACGGTACCGTAACCATAGATCATGAAAAAGGGGGAAAAACATATGAACAAAGAAAAAGCACCTTCCATGGACCAGTGGCTTCAGGAGGCAAAGAAGGATCCGCAGGCAGCATCCTGCGGGATGTACCTGTTTCATGCAGGGGTCGTGAGACAGTCGGCCAGGGCCTGTGTCCGTGAGGGGGAAAAGGATGTTCCGCCGGTGGCGGGCCTGACCTTATCGTATGAGGAAGCAAAGGTCTCGGAGGCAGTGAAACGGGCGCGGGAGATGCCGGGAATTCACTATGTGAGAGTATGGCTGAACCAGGGAGAGCTGGAAGTGGGAGACGATATGATGCGGGTTCTTGTGGGGGGAGATATCCGTCCTCATGTGGTCGACGCCCTGCAGGCGCTGGTGGAAGAGATTAAAACGAACTGTGTGAATGAGAAAGAGACATTTTAAGGGAGGGTACCATGAAGAAAAAAGATCCTGTATACATTACCGGACACCGTCATCCGGATACGGATTCCATCGCGTCATCCATCGCATACGCCTTTTTTAAACGGTCCATGGGCGTGCATGCGGTTCCATGCCGGCTGGGGGCGCTGAATCAGGAGACGCGTTACCTGCTTTCCCGTTTTGGTTTTCCGGAACCGGTGTTGCTGCAGGATGCGCGGATGAAGCTTTCCGAGATCGACATCGACGCCCCGGTTTCCATCACGCCGGATACTACGATCTATGAGACGCTGAAGATCATGCAGAAGGATAATCATGCCTACTGCGGGGTCGTGGACGACAGGCAGCATCTGGTGGGGATGGTGACCAAATCGGACCTTGCGGTGGTCGGTCTGGACGATACCGCCATGTCCATCGATATCCTTGCCCATACGCCTGCGGAAAATATCAGAAAGACCATCAACGGCACCATGGTTTACGATGACGATCAATACTGCATCAACGGACAGGTCAGCATCATTGCCATGACGGAGCTGGACCGACTGGAAAACTTTAACGTGAAAGACCGGATTGTCATTGTGGGGGCCAGTACAAACGCACAGCTCAAGCTGATCCGGCAGGGTGCGGGAATGCTGATTATCGTGTGGGCGGACCAGGTGGAGGAAAGCGTCATAGAAGCTGCAAGAGAATGTCACTGCCCCATCATCCGTTCCGGATATGGAAGTATGAACACTTCGCGCTATCTGTATTTTGCGCCGTCCGTGGAGCGGATCATGAAGAAAAAACTGGTCTCCTTTCATTCCAATGAACTGGCGGAGGATGTGGGAAACAAGATGCTCAGGAGCCGGTACCGCGTCTATCCCGTGATCGATCAGGAGGAGCGGCTGGTCGGCTATATATCCAGATACCATATTATGGATTCCAGAAAGCGCAGGCTGATTCTGGTGGATCATAACGAATTTTCCCAGTCGGTAAATGCGGTGGATAAGGGAAAGGTGCTGGAGGTCATCGATCATCACCGGATCAACGATTTTTCAACCTCGCAGCCGGTATCCTTCCGAAATGAGATCGTAGGCTCGACGGCTACGATTATCGCTACGATCTTCCGGGAAAACCAGATGCTGATCCCGTCCGCGCTGGCCGGCCTGCTTCTTGGCGCGATTCTGTCGGATACCATGAATTTTCATTCCCCCACGACCACGGACAGGGACCGGTCTACGGCCAACATCCTGGCGGCGCTGGCGGATCTGGATATTGAAGAATTTGCGGAAGAACTGTTTACGGTTACGGCCAGCCAGGAGAAAGCGGGCTTTTCGGATATGATCAATCAGGACCGGAAGATCTATGATATCCATTCCTGCAGGCTCTCCATCTCACAGGTCATCGTTCCGTCTGCAAAGGAGACGCGGCCGGACGCGCAGGAGATCGCGTACGCGCTGGAACATTTCTGCCGGAAGAAACAGATCGACCTGGCGGTACTGGTATTTACCAGCATTCTGGAAAACGGCTCCGTCGTCTATGCGGGAGGGGACCGCGCCTCCTGGGCGCTGGAAGCATTTCCGGACTGCGGCGGAGAAGAACATACGTTCCAGGAGAACCTGCTCTCCAGAAAGCAGCAGATTCTTCCGGCACTTTCTGCCGTCATCAGCGAGTATATGGAGGGCTGAGAAAAAGCTTTCCCACATCTGTATGATAAAGAATACGGAAATTATTTTCGAGAAAACAGGAGGCGTCACGATATGAAGCTCGGCATATTAGGAAACGGAATGATCGTCAGGGATCTGATGAATACGATTCACAGGCTGAAGCTTGAGAAGATCTACATCATGGGAAGAGAGGCATCGAGGGAAAAGATTGAGCAGCTGGTCAGCGGAAATCACCTGACAGGTTCTTTTTATCATTATGAAGAGCTGCTGAAAACAGATGTGGATGTGATCTATGTGGCGCTTCCCAACCATCTGCATTATGAATATGCCCGGAAGGCGCTGGAATATAAAAAGCATGTCATCATTGAGAAGCCGGCGGTATCCGGCGCAAAGGAGCTGCAGGAGCTTGCCGAACTTGCAGGGAAGCAGAACCGGATGCTTTTTGAAGCCATGAATATTCATTATCTGCCGTCGTTTCAGGCGCTGAAAGCGGACCTTGGAAGGCTTGGCAGGATCAAAATGGTCAGCCTGAATTACAGCCAGTATTCCTCCCGGTACGACGCGTTTCGGCAGGGGACCGTCCTCCCGGTTTTCGATCCGCGCATGTCCGGCGGTGCGTTGATGGATATCAATGTCTACAATGTACATGCGGTCATGGGTTTGTTCGGCGTCCCGGAGTATGCCCGGTATTATGCCAATGTGGAAAGAGGGATCGACACCAGCGGCATGATGTTCTATGATTATGGGACGTTTAAGGCGGTGAGCATCGGAGCAAAGGACTGTAAGGCGCCGATTGTCTCAACGATTCAGGGAGACCAGGCGTCGATTGTCATCGAGAAGCCGGTCAACCAGATGACGGAATACCGGATTCTGCATAACGACGGGCATGAGGAGATCCGCCGGTTTGGACAGACGGAGCACAGGATGTATTATGAGTTTGCCGCGTTTCTCCGTATGATGGAAGAGGGGGATTTTGACAACTGCCGGAAGATGCTGGATCTGAGCTGTGAGGCTGCAGAACTGATGGCCAGGACCAGGAGGGAAGCAGGCATCCTGTTTGCCGGCGAACAGTGATTCGCTCATTTTTTTGTTGTGTATACAGAATAATTCGCTCGTTTTTTTGTAAAAACCTTGCATAATTCCCTCATTTTTTTGTAATTCGGTTGTATTTTCAGAGATTTTCGCATATATTGATTACAGAACGTGAGGGAGGTGTCCGCATGATTTATCTGAAAAGGAAGATTGACGGATTTCTAAGGGAGTGGAAACAGAACCCGGACAGAAAGCCGCTTGTGGTAAAAGGTCCAAGACAGGTGGGCAAGACGGAATCCATCAGAAGATTCGGGGCCGAATACTATGACAATGTGGTTGAGATCAATTTTGTAGAAGAGCCGAAATACAGGCTGATAACAGCGGATGGATACAGGACCTCTGATTTGATAAAAAATATTTCCCGTATGGATCCGTCAAAACAGTTTACAGAGGGAAAGACGCTGCTGTTTTTTGACGAACTGCAGGAATTTCCGGAGATAGCGACGGCGCTGAAATTTTTTTGTCAGGATGGACGGTTTGATGTGATCTGCAGCGGTTCCATGCTGGGCATTCATTACAGCAGGATCGAGAGCAACAGCGTTGGATATAAGGAAGACTGCGAGATGTATTCTTTTGACTTTGAGGAATTTCTGTGGGCAAAAGGATATGAGGACGGTTTTGCGGAAGACCTGCTGGAGCATATGGTAAATCTTACCGCGTTGAATGATGCGGAACTGTCCGTCTGCCATGGACTGTTTCTGGATTACTGCATTCTGGGCGGGATGCCGGCGGTACTCAGAGAGTACATTGTAAAAGGGACCTTTGAAGGCTCTCTGCAGATCCAGAGACAGCTGCTGGCAGATTATGAAGAGGATGTAAGAAAGTACGCGGAGGGGATGGATCAGGCAAGGATACTGAATGTCTTTCGCCGGATCCCGCTGCAGCTTGCGAAGGACAATAAGAAATTTCAGATTTCAAAGGTGGCGTCCGGCGCCAGATTTAAAGATTACCGGGGCTGTATCGAATGGCTGTCGGACGCGAGGATGGTCAACGTCTGTTATTGTATGAATTATCCGGAGCTTCCTCTGAAAGACAATTTTGATGAGACGAAATATAAGATTTATTTTGCCGACAGCGGGCTTCTGGTGGCCATGCTGGACGAAGAGGCGCAGGAGGATCTGCGGGCAAACCGGAATCTGGGCGTTTACAAAGGAGCGCTTTACGAGAATGTGGTTGGAGAGGCGCTTACCAAAAGCGGTTACGGCCTGTATTATTATAAGAGAGAGGACTCGACGCTGGAGGAAGACTTTTTTGTACGAACCGCGCGGAACCTGATTCCGATCGAGGTAAAGGCCAAAAGCGGCAGGGCGAAATCATTGAGAACCCTGATTGCTTCTGATAAATATGAAGACATTCATTACGGGATAAAATTCACCGGAGGGAATATCGGATATGAGAACGGGATTTATACATTTCCGTATTTCTGTATGTTTCTGTTAAGACGATATTTGAACAGGGCGTATCCGGTATAAGAGGGCAGTTACGCGGGAAAAAGCGTATGGAGTAAAAAACAAATGGGATTACTGATTTTGAAACAGATCATAAAATATGTGCTGATGATGCTGGCAGGTTTTCTGATCGTAAAACGTAACATATTGAAAGCGGAGGACAGCCGGATCCTGTCGGTACTGTCGGTCTATCTGATTCTGCCCTGTGCGATCCTTCATTCCTTTCAGATGGAGGCGACATCCGAGAACGTGCAGGGCCTGCTGTTTGTCTTTTGCGCTGCGGTCCTGAACCATCTTCTGATGATCCTGCTGGCGGTGTTTCTGGGAAGAGTGTTGAATCTGAGCGGGGTGGAGAAGGCGTCGGCGGTCTATTCCAATGCCGGCAATATGATCCTTCCGCTGGTGCTGGCGGTGTTCGGCGAGGAGTGGGTGCTGTACGCCAGCGCCAATATGTCGGTGCAGCTGATTTTTCTGTGGACCCACGGAAAGCATCTGATCTGCAGGGAGCAGGGGATCGACTGGAAAAAGATCCTGTTCAATATCAATATTGCCGCGATCCTGGCGGGGACGTTCATGTTCCTGGGAGGGATCAGGATTCCGGAAACCATAAAGGATACCATGGGGCTGGTGGGTTCCATGCTGGCTCCCCTGGGAATGATCTCCATCGGAATGGTGATGGGCAATGTGGACCTGCGGAAGGTACTTCGGAATCAGCGTGTGTATCTGGTGAGCGTCCTCAGAGTCGTGGTGTTTCCGCTGGCGGTGCTGTCCGGCATCCGTCTGAGCGGGGCGGCAGGGCTGATGCCCGCAGCGCCGACGCTGCTCTTCATCTGTTTTATTGCCGCCACTTCGGCGGTTTCCACCTCCGTCATGCAGATGTCGCAGGTCTACGGTGAGGACGCGGAATATGCCGGGCAGGTCAACATCCTGACGACGCTGCTCTGTCTGGCGACCATGCCGGCCATGGCGGCCCTGTACGAAATGCTTTTTTCAGTCTAAGCGGCGGGAGCGACTGCCGGACGCCGGACCGTGTTTTGAAATTCGCTTGACAACCATCAGAAACGTGTTAAAATGTATACGACATTTGATTGTATACAATAATACAAAATGAGGAGAGAATGATGGATAGTAACAGAGCGGTTCATTTTGACAGACACACCAACCTGCTGCAGCTGGAAGAGCACATGTATCCGCTGGTGGACGTGGAGTATCCGAACACGTTCCGGAATCTGTATCCTTATACGGAGATCCCGAAGATTGCTTTTAATGATCGGATCGTGCCCCACCATATGCCGGATGAGATCTGGATTACCGACACCACATTTCGTGACGGGCAGCAGTCAAGGGCGCCTTATTCAACGGAACAGATCGTGACCATATATGATTATTTTCACAGGCTGGGAGGGCCGAAAGGGCTGATCCGGCAGTCGGAATTTTTCCTGTACAGTAAAAAGGACAGAGATGCCGTATATCAATGTATGGAGAAGGGCTATAAGTTTCCGGAAGTGACCAGCTGGATCCGTGCCAGCAGGGAGGATTTTCAGCTGGTAAAGGATCTGGGAATGAAGGAGACCGGAATCCTGGTGAGCTGTTCTGACTACCATATTTTTTATAAAATGAAGAAGAGCAGACGGGAGGCTATGCAGCATTATTTGAATATTGTGCGCGACTGTCTGGAGACGGGCATCAGCCCCAGATGCCATCTGGAGGATATCACGAGAGCCGATATCTATGGCTATGTGATCCCGTTCTGTCTGGAGCTGCGGAACATGATGGACTATTATAATATTCCGATCAAGGTCCGCTGCTGCGATACGATGGGCTACGGCGTTAATTATCCGGGAGCGGTGATCCCCCGTTCCGTGCCGGGCATCATCTACGGCATCCAGGTGCATGCGGGATTTCCGTCGGAGCTGATCGAGTGGCACGGCCACAATGATTTTTACAAGGCGGTCAGCAATTCTACTACGGCATGGCTGTACGGGGCGTCGGGCGTCAACTGTTCGCTGTTCGGAATCGGCGAGCGCACCGGCAATACGCCGCTGGAGGCGATGGTGTTCGAATATGCGCAGCTCCGCGGTACGCTGGACGGTATGGATACCACGATCATCACGGATCTGGCGGAATATTATGAGAAGGAGATCGGTTACCGGGTACCTTCCAGAACTCCGTTTGTAGGAAAGAACTTCAACGTGACGCGGGCTGGCATCCACGCCGACGGCCTGCTGAAGAACGAAGAGATCTACAATATCTTCGACACGGAGAAATTTCTGAAGCGTCCGGCGCTGGTGTCTGTGTCCAACACATCGGGACTGGCAGGGATCGCTCACTGGATCAATACCTATTTCGGCCTGAAGGACGACCGCGCGCTGGACAAGAATTCCGAGCTGATACATATGGTGAAGGCATGGGTAGACAACGAATATGAGAGCGGACGCGTGACGGTCCTGACCGACGAAGAGCTTCTGGTTGTGATTCAGGACGCATGTGAGAAAACAGGAGTCCAGATCGTACAGGAGGCGTAAGAGGCAATGAGCGGAAAACAGGAGTCTCAGGAAAGCCGGGACCGGTATTCCCTACGTGGAAAAGTGTATGAGAAAATCCGGGAAGACATCCTGAACGGCAGATATCAGCAGAACACGGAGCTGAAAGAGACTGCCATCGGCGCCGAGCTGGGAGTCAGCAGGACTCCGGTGAGAGAGGCGCTCCGCCAGCTGGAGCTGGAGGGGCTGGTGAAGATCATTCCCAACCGGGGCGCGTACGTGAATATGATTACGGCAAAAGATGTGCAGGACATCTACGCGATCCGTTCCATGTTGGAAGGGACCTGCGCCAGATGGGCGACGGAGTACATCACGGAGGAGCAGCTGGAAGATCTGGAAGAGACGCTCTGTCTATCGGAGTATCATACCAGAAAGGGAAATTATGAGAAGCTCTACGAGCTGGACAGCCTGTTTCACGAGCAGCTGTACAGCGCGTCCAACAGCCGGATCCTGAACCATGTACTGTCGGACTTCCACGATTATGTAAAAAAAGTGAGGAAAGCGTCCATCGCGTCCCAGGGCCGTTCGGTCAAATCCACAGAAGAGCACCGGGCGATCTTCGAGGCGGTCCGCGCCCGGGACGCCGACCGGGCGGAGGAGCTGGCGCGGGAGCATGTGAGGCATACCATTGAGAGCATCCAGGTATACGGACTGGAAAAAATATTATAGCGATCGGAACAGAGAGGAGAGCATATGGAAAAAATAACGATGACCACACCGCTGGTGGAGATGGACGGGGACGAGATGACCCGGATTCTCTGGGGCATGATTAAGGAGGAGCTGATTCTGCCGTTTGTGGACCTGAAGACCGAATATTATGACCTGGGCCTTCAGAAAAGGGACGAGACCGGCGATCAGGTGACTGTGGACGCCGCAGAGGCGACCAGAAAATACGGTGTGGCGGTAAAATGCGCGACCATCACGCCCAACGCAGCGCGGGTGGAGGAATACGGCTTAAAGGAGATGTGGAAGAGCCCCAACGGGACCATCCGCGCCATTCTGGACGGAACTGTGTTCCGGGCGCCCATCATCGTGAAGGGGATCGAGCCCTATGTAAAGACCTGGAAAAAGCCCATTACCCTGGCGCGTCACGCATATGGAGACGTATACAAGGGATCCGAGATGGTGATTCCGGGGCCGGGGAAAGTAGAACTGGTCTATACGGCCCAGGACGGTACGGTGTCCACGGAGCTGGTCCATCAGTTTCAGGGTGCAGGAATCGTACAGGGCATGCACAACCTGGACAGCTCCATCGAAAGCTTTGCCAGAAGCTGCTTCCAGTATGCGCTTGCTACCCATCAGGATCTGTGGTTTGCGGCAAAAGATACGATTTCCAAGAAATATGACCATCATTTTAAGGATCTGTTTGAAGAAATCTATGAAAAAGAGTATCGGGTATCGTTTGAAGAGGCGGGGCTTACCTATTTTTATACGCTCATTGACGACGCCATTGCCCGCGTGGTGAAATCAGAGGGCGGTTTTATCTGGGCATGCAAAAACTATGACGGTGATGTGATGAGCGACCTGGTGGCTACGGCCTTTGGTTCCCTTGCCATGATGACTTCCGTGCTGGTGTCTCCGCAGGGATACTATGAGTATGAAGCGGCCCATGGAACGGTTCAGAGACATTATTACCAGCATAGGAAGGGACAGGAGACATCCACGAATCCCATGGCGACGATCTTTGCGTGGACCGGCGCCCTGAGAAAGCGCGGAGATCTGGATCAGCTGTCCGGACTGGTACGGTTCGCGGACCTGCTGGAGCAGGCGTCCGTCCGCACTATCGAGAGCGGCAGGATGACAAAGGACCTGGCGCTGATTACGGAGCTTTCCGATGTCACGGTACTGAATTCCCGGGAGTTCATAGGAGAGATCAGAAAGGAACTGGAAGCGCTTCTGTGATACGTACAGCACAGGAAAAACATACAGAAATTCCGCCGGAATCTTCGAATCAGACGGATGAGAAACTTTATAAGAATAAAAAGACGTCCCCTCCCATATATTAGAACAAATACGGGAGGGGTATTCTTATGGAAACGATTCAGAATCAGAAAGAATTTCATCTATACAACGATATCAGAGAAAGAACCGGAGGAGAGATCTATATAGGCGTGGTAGGACCGGTCCGCACCGGAAAGTCGACGTTCATCAAGCGGTTTATGGATCTTCTGGTCCTTCCGAATATGGACGACGCCCATGAACGGGAGCGGGCTACCGACGAGCTTCCCCAGTCGGCGGCGGGCAGGACGATCATGACGACGGAGCCGAAATTTGTCCCCAAGGAAGCAGTGGAGATCCATGTGGGCGGAAAGATTCCGGTGAAAATCCGTCTGATCGACTGCGTGGGCTATATGGTGGAGGGCGCCGGCGGGCATCTGGAAAACGACGTGGAGCGCATGGTGAAGACGCCCTGGTTCGGGGAGGAGGTTCCCTTCACAAAGGCGGCGGAACTGGGAACGCACAAGGTGATCCATGACCATTCCACCATTGGAATCGTCGTTACCTGCGACGGAAGCTTCGGGGATATACCGGCGGAAAACTATGTGGTGTCGGAGGAGCGGACCATCGCGGAGCTGAAGACGCTGGGCAAGCCCTTTGTCATCCTGTTAAATACCACAAGGCCCTACAGCGACGCAGTCCGGAAGCAGTCGGAGGAGATGTTCCGCAAATACCAGATACCGGTAATCCCGGTAAACTGTGAGCAGCTGAAAAAGGAAGACATCAGCATGATCCTGGAGCAGGTGCTGCTGGAATTTCCGCTGACCGAGGTGGAATACCATATGCCCCGCTGGGTGGAGATGCTGCCGGTGGCTCATCCGGTCAAGCAGGAGATCATCACGAAAGTCCGGGAAATGATGGAAGAATTCCATGTGCTGCGGGACATCGGAATGGCGGATACGAGCTGCGAAGGGCCCTCTATCAGCCGTATGAAGCTGGATCGGGTGGCGCTGAATACGGGGACGGCGGTCTATTCCATCGATATGGAGGAAAGCTGCTATTATCAGATGCTCAGCGAGCTGACCGGTATGGAGCTTCAGGATGAATACGACCTGATGGAACAGCTTCGGGAACTGTCCGCCATGCAGAAGGAGTACGGCAAGGTCATCAAAGCCATGGACGCAGTCCGCCAGAAGGGATACGGCATGGTCCTGCCGGAAAAGGATGAGATTACCATGGATGACCCGGTACTGATCCATCAGGGCGGCAAATACGGGGTGAAACTCCGCTCCGTCTCTCCGTCCGTACATATGATCCGCGCCAATATTGAGACAGAGATCGCGCCCATTGTCGGCAATGAAGAGCAGGCAAAGGATCTGATCCAGTACATCCAGGACGGAAGGAATCAGGAGGAAGGGATCTGGCAGATCAACATCTTCGGAAAGACCATAGAGGAGCTGGTGGAGGACGGGATCCGCAGCAAGCTGTACCAGATCGGAGAAGAGAGCCAGGTGAAGCTGCAGGATACCATGCAGAAGATCGTGAACGATTCCAGCGGAGGACTGGTGTGCATCATCATTTAAAATAAATATGGTTGAATTCGCAGTTCCTGATTGTTATACTATAGCAGAAGGAACTGCTTTTTTGTATGGAAGGAGGCAGATATGAAAGTAACATTCATCTGTCACAGCAGCTTTTGCGTGGAACTGAAGAAAAGCGTACTGGTGTTTGATTATTACGGCGAAGGAAGGATACCGGAGGTGCCGGCCGGCTGCAGCGTCTTTTTCCTGAACAGCCACAGCCATCAGGATCATTTCAAAAGGGAGATCCTGAAGCTGCGGGAGCAGTACCCGGAGGCGGAATACATCCTTTCCAGAGACGTCCGCCTGCGGCCGGAGGAGAAGGGCGAATGGATCCACAGCGTGAAGGCTCGGGAGGAATATGAGATCAAAGGCCTGCGTATCCGGACGCTTCGCTCCACGGACCAGGGCGTGGCCTTTGTGGTGGAGGCAGAAGGGAAACGGATCTACCATGCGGGAGACCTGAACTGGTGGCACTGGGAAGGAGAGGATAAGGCGTGGAACAACAATATGGCAGCCAATTATAAGCGGGAGGTGGACAGGCTGTCCGGACAGTATTTTGACGCCGCCTTTGTGCCGCTGGATCCCCGGCTGTCGGACGCCTGTTCCCTGGGGCTTCGGTATTTTCTGGAACAGACGGACGCGGAGCATGTATTCCCCATGCATTTCTGGGGTGATTACGAGGTGTGCAGAAGAATCAGGAAAGAGAAGGATCTGCAGGGAATGCTGGAACATGTTCATCCGGTGGAATATCAAGGACAGGAGTGGGAGTTATGTTAGTGAAAATTTATACGGACGGAGCGGCCAGGGGAAATCCGGACGGGCCGGGAGGATACGGTACGATTCTGTCCTATGTGGATCCGAAAGGGACGGAGCATATCCGGGAATATTCCCAGGGTTATAAGAAAACCACCAATAACCGCATGGAGCTGATGGCGGCGATTGCAGGACTGGAGGCGCTGAACCGTCCCTGCCAGGTGGAGCTGTATTCGGACTCCAAATATCTGGTGGACGCGTTCAACCAGCACTGGATCGACTCCTGGCTGAAGAAGAACTGGATCAACAGCCAGAAAAAACCGGTGAAAAATCCGGATCTGTGGAAGCGCCTTCTGAAAGCGAAGGAACCCCATCAGGTGACGTTTATCTGGGTGAAAGGCCATGACGGGCATCCGCAGAACGAGCGGTGCGACGAGCTGGCCACGGCGGCTGCGGACGGAGACGGCCTGCTGGACGATACGGGCGCGGAATGACTGCCGGGAGACATATGGACGGTGCGGCTGCGACGGGACTGCCGGGAGACATATGGACGGTGCGGCTGCGACAGGACTGCAGGGAGACATTTGGACAGTGTGGCTGTGACGGGACTGTAGGAAAGTGCAAAACCATACATGGCAGACGGCCGTTTTCCCGAGACGGGAAACGACGGTCTGCCATGCTGTAAAAAGCGTATCACAGAGTATTGATGAAACGGAGGAAGGCTTCACGGCCTTCTTTTGTGCATTTGTAGACGCCGGCGTCTTCCAGCACCTTCACAAAGACGTTGCCGATTTCCTGCTGAAGGATTTCGTCGATGTTGTCCTTCGTAATGGAAGCGTGGCGGGGCAGGAAGGAAGCGACCCAGTCCGCGTGCTTTGCCAGAGACTCCTCGGCAGCAACATCCTTGCCGGCCAGTATGTATTCCTTCAGAAGCGCCATCTCGTCCTTCAGCCGGGACGGAAGGACGGCCAGTCCCATGACCTCGATCAGGCCGATGTTTTCCTTTTTGATATGATGCAGCTCCGCGTGAGGATGGTAGACGCCCAGAGGATGCTCTTCGGTGGTGATGTTATTCCGGAGCGTCAGGTCCAGCTCGTAAGTGCCGTCGACCTTCCGTGCGATGGGCGTGATCGTATTGTGGGGTTCGCCGTCCGTATACGCGAAGATAAACGCGTCCTCGTCCGTGTATTCCCGCCATGCCTTCAGCACATGCTCCGCCAGATCGATAAGCCGCTTCTCGTCCTTATGGCGGATACGCAGGACGGACAGAGGCCATTTTACGATACCGGATTCCACGTCCTCATAGCCGGGAATCGTCACAGGCAGCTCCATGGGAGCCTTTGCCATGGCGAAGGTGTAGTTGCCGCCCTGGAAATGATCGTGGCTTAAGATGGAGCCTCCCACGATGGGCAGGTCGGCGTTGGACCCCAGGAAATAGTGGGGGAACTGCTTTACAAAGTCGAAAAGCTTGATGAAAGCCGCCCGGTCGATCTTCATGGGCGTGTGTTCGCCGTTGAAGACAATACAGTGCTCGTTGTAGTAGACGTAGGGAGAATACTGAAATCCCCAGTGGCTGTCGTTGATGGTCACCGGGATGATCCGGTGGTTTTCTCTGGCCGGATGATTGACTCTGCCGGCATAGCCTTCGTTCTCCATACAGAGCAGGCATTTGGGATAGGAGCTTGCCTTCGCGTTCCTTGCGGCGGCGATGGCCTTCGGGTCCTTCTCCGGCTTGGACAGGTTGATGGTGATGTCGATGTCCCCATATTCACAGCGGACCTTCCATTTCTGGTCTTTGCATACCCGGTAGCGGCGGATGTAATCGCTGTCCTGGCTCAGTTTGTAGAAATAATCCGTTGCCTCCACCGGAGACGTCCGGTATTTCTCCCAGAACGTCCGGCGGATCTGATCCGGCCTGGGGACCAGGCAGTTCATGATCCGGGTGTCGAAAAGGTCCCGATAGGCAATGCTGTCCGGGATCAGCTCCCGCCTGCAGGCCTCGTCCAGAAGCTCTTTTAAAATCTGCTCCAGAGATTCCTCCGGAATCCGGCCGGGCTCTTCGTAGTCGTCTTCCTGAAAGAGATCAAGAAGCAGATTTGTGGTATAGATTTTTTCACATGCAGGCGTCAGTCCGGTGTCGATTCCATACCGGACCAGTGCGGCGATCTGTTCTGATAACATATCATGTCCTCCTTTCAGCCCAGCGCATGGGCGCCGTCGCCGATGTCCACCACGTAAAATTCCGCCTTGATGCCGGTCTTTTTCGTGTAGGCTTCGTCCAGTGTCCGGATAAACAGGTCCACGGAGTCATTTTTTACAATGCTCACTGTACATCCGCCGAAGCCGCCGCCGGTGATCCGGGAACCAAGGACGCCGGGAACGTCCCAGGCAAGCGCCGCCAGAATGTCGGTCTCCTCGCAGGAGGTCTCGTAGTCGTCCCTGAGCGATACGTGGGAAGCGTTGATCAGCTTTCCGAAGGTCTCGACGTCATTTGCCTTCAGTGCCTCCACCGCGTGGATCGTACGCTGGTTTTCATAGACCGCATGTTTTGCGCGCTTCTGGCATACCGGGTCTTTGATGGCGTCTTTATGCTGCTCGAACTGCTCTTCGGTCAGGTTGCCCAGCGTCTGGATATCCACAACGGCCTGCAGCGCCTTCAATGCGGCTTCGCTCTCATTGCGCCTGTCGTTGTAGGCGGAGGAAACCAGGCTGTGCTTCACATTGCTGTTGGTGATGACGATCTTGGCGTCCGGAAGCTTCACCGGCGCGTACTCATAGTTCAGCGTATTGGTATCCAGGAAGATGGCGCAGTCTTTTTTTCCCATGGCGGAGGCGAACTGGTCCATGATTCCGCAGTTCATGCCGTTGAAATTGTTCTCGGAATACTGCCCGATCAGCGCCAGGTCCACCATGGAGATGTCAAATCCAAACGTGTCGCGGAGCATCAGCCCGGTCAGCACTTCCAGAGAGGCGGAGGAAGAAAGGCCGCTGCCCGCGGGAATATCGCCGTAGAACAGGATGTCGGCGCCTTTTTCCAGATGATACCCTCTTTTTTCGAAGGTCCACATGATTCCCTTGGGATAATTGGTCCAACCGGCCTTTTCCGACGGGGTCAGGTCGTCAAGGGACGTCTCCACAATGCCCATTCCGTCGAAGTTCATGGAATAGAGTCGGAGTTTCCGGTCTTCCCGGGGACGGATGATCCCATAGGTGCCGATGGTCAGGGCGCAGGGAAATACGTGGCCGCCGTTATAGTCCGTATGCTCTCCGATGAGATTGACGCGTCCCGGTGCGAAATAAGCCTTTATGCTGCCTTCGCCGCCGAACAGTCCGGCAAATTCTTTTTTCAGTTCCGATACATTTACTGCCATAATGTTTCCTCCTTCTGAGTTTTGTTGACATTTCCTATAATTACAATATAATGAGATACAGAAGGAAAATCAATAAATATGTTCTTATAAAATGAAAGGATATTGAGATTTTATGCGTTTGCAGATTGACGGAGAACAAAAAGAGATCAAAAGTCACGGAAGCTATGGGTTTCCGGTGCTGGTCAGCTATGAAAGACTGTCTTATTTTGATACGGGGGAATTCCCCTGGCACTGGCATCCGGAGATCGAGCTGACCCTTGTGATGGAGGGGGAGATTGCCTATCAGGTCAATGACAGCCTGTATCATCTGAAAGCCGGAGAAGGACTGTTCTGTAATACCAATGTCCTGCATTCCGGGCGCAGAGACCGGACGCCGGACTGCAGCTACCTGTCCGTGACGTTTCATCCAAGGCTTCTGTACGGCTACAGTTCCAGCGTCATGCAGGAGAAGTATATGAATCATATTTTGAAGAGCCCGGCTCTGGCGTCCATTCATTTTGTCCCGGAGGAAACGTGGCAGAAACGGGTGCTGGAGCTGGTGGAGCAGATTCGGTTTCTGGACCGGGAGCATCCGGCGTCTGAGGAACTTCAGATCCAGATTGTGCTGCTTCAGATCTGGAAGGAAATTTTTGAGCATGTGGAGACCGGCGGAACGGGCTATTCGGAGAACGGGCGGGACACGGAACGCATCCGCAGAATCATGGAATATATACAGAAACACTATGCGGAGAAAATTACTCTGGAGGATCTGGCGGGGCAGATTCATCTGTGCAGAAGCGAGAGCTGCCGTCTGTTTAAGCGGTACATGAATGAGTCCATGTTCGACTATCTTCTGGATTACCGGGTAGAACGGAGCCTGGAACTTCTGCGGCAGTCCGAACTTGACGTGACGCAGATCGCGGGACAGTCAGGCTTTGCGAATCCGGGTTATTACTCAAAGATTTTCAGGAGAAAGATGGGCTGTACGCCGCTGGAATACCGGAAGAGCCGCAGATAAAACAACGCAGAAAAGCTGCCGTATCGCTGCGGCAGCCCGTTCGTGCATTCGGTGGTCTACAGATTGTTCAATTCCACTTTGAAGTCTTCGCCGCCTTCGCCGTTGATGGTGTAGTAGGCAGCCTGCTCCGCGGCATTGATGTAGATGTTCAGTTCGGAAGCCTCCAGGCCTTTCTCCTTGACCGCCTTCTTGACTGCAGTCTGGATATCAGCGATGGAGACGCTCAGTCCGCTCATCTCTACGCAGACGGACGTTTTGCATGCGGTTTTTTTCGCGGGTGCTTTTTTCTCAGCCGGCTTTGCCTCTGCAGCGGTTGCCTTTGCCTTGGTTGCTTTCTCTTTTGCAGGTGCAGCAGTCGTTACAGCAGCCGCATCTTCTGTTTTCTTTTTTCTTGGCATTTTTTCAATCCTCCTCAATATAAAACACATCAATATGTGCTGCTTTCATCAAGTCACAATCATTCGAGTCCTGTTTATTATAGGCTTGAAAAATGCATTTGTCAAGGAATCCTGGTTTTTTGTCTAATGTTGAATAAAAGAACGGCGTATGTTACACTATGACCAGAACAAAAAAGGGAGACCGGCAGTTATGTATCAGTTTGAAAAGATGGACAAAAAGCTTCTGGGTGACCGCATCGAGGACGGGCTCATGCGGTATATTCTGGAGGAACCGGTGGAGGTGGGACAGAAGATCCCCAATGAATTTGATCTCGCCAGGCGGTTTGGCGTGGGGCGCAGTACCATTCGGGAGGCGGTGAAAGGCCTGGTGTCTAAAGGAATCCTGGAGGTAAGGCGCGGTTCCGGCACTTACGTGGTCAGCACCTGCCTGCCGGACAACGATCCTCTGGGGCTGTCAAAGCTTCAGGACAAGTACAAGCTGGCACTGGAGCTGTTTGACGTGCGTCTGATGCTGGAGCCGGAGATTGCGGCGCAGGCGGCGGAATATGCCACGGAAGAAGACCTGCGGCAGCTGCAGCAGCTTCGGGACGAAGTGGAACGTCTGTACCGCAGCGGGGAGGACCATATTCCGAAAGACATTGAATTTCATACCTGCATTGCCAGATGCAGCAGGAACCGGGTGGTGGAGATGCTGGTACCCATCATCAATACGGCGGTCATGACCTTCGCCAATCTGACCCACCGGATGCTGATGAATGAGACCATCCTGGGCGAGCCGTTTGTGGCGCTTCTGATCGCGACGGTGGCCGCCATGCTGATCCTTGGCATCGGCCACGGATACAATACGGAAGAGCTGGAGAAGATCATGACCAAATCGCTGGAGCCCACAGGCTGATCCTTCTGGTAACCGCATGCGGCGGCGTGCTCCGTTATGTGCTTCAGTATTCCGGTCTGGGCGATGTGATCGGAAACGCGGTTGCCTCCATGTCTCTGCCCCTGGTAGTTCTGGCGTTTATCGTGGCGGCGTTGGTGCGTATCTGCGTTGGTTCCGCGACAGTAGTAATGACCATGGCTGCAGGTATCGTGGCGGCGATTCCGGGAATCGGGGATCTGTCCCCTCTGTATCTGGCCTGCACGACCGCGGCGGTGGCGGGAGGCGCCACAGTATGTTCCCACTTCAATGATTCCGGCTTCTGGCTGGTAAAATCCTTGGTCGGCATGGACGAAAAAACCACACTGAAAACATGGACCATCATGGAGACGCTTGTGGGGGCGACCGGATTTGTGGTAGCATTGATACTGTCCTTCTTCGCATAACAGAAACAGCAGGATGAAGGAAAAGGAAGCAGTACTGAAAATAAGAAAGGAATCAAAATATGAGTGAATTAAGAAGTCAGGAAATGCGCAGGCTTGCTCCGGAACTGGATCCCCTGCGGATCGGCACCGGCTGGAAACCGGAGGATCTCTCCAAACCGCAGGTTATCATAGAAAGTACCTACGGAGACAGCCATCCGGGCAGCGGACACTTGAATACGCTGGTGGAAGAGGTTCGGAAAGGCATCGAGGAAGCGGGCGGTTTCGGCGCCAGATATTACTGTACGGATATCTGCGACGGAGAAAGCCAGGGAACGGACGGAATCAATTACAGCCTGGCGAGCCGGGAGATGATCGCCAATATGATCGAGATCCATGCCAATGCGACCCCGTTTGACGCAGGCGTCTATCTGGCAAGCTGCGACAAGGGCATGCCGGCGAACCTGATGGGACTGTTCCGGGTGGATATCCCGTCGGTGGTCGTGCCCGGCGGCACCATGAACGCAGGGCCGGAAATGCTGACGCTGGAGCAGCTGGGCATGTACAGCGCAAAGTTTCAGAGAGGCGAGATCGACGAGGAAAAACTGAACTGGGCAAAATGCAACGCCTGCCCCGGCTGCGGCGCCTGCTCCTTCATCGGGACGGCGTCCACCATGCAGATCATGGCCGAGGCTCTTGGCCTGACTCTGCCGGGCAGCGCCCTCATGCCCGCCGCCAGCCCGGATCTGCTGGCGTACGCCAGAGAGGCGGGACGCCAGGCGGTGAAGCTGGCATCCATGGAACATATGAGACCCGGCGAGATGGTGACCATGGACAGCTTTGAAAATGCGATTCTGGTTCATGCGGCCATATCCGGAAGTACCAACTGCCTGCTCCATATTCCGGCGGTTGCCCATGAACTGGGCCTTGAGATTACCGGAGATACCTTCGACCGGCTTCACAGAAACGCCAGATATCTTCTGGATGTACGTCCGGCAGGCCGCTGGCCGGCGGAGTGCTTCTATTACGCCGGCGGAGTTCCCGCGATCATGGAGGAGATCAAAGAGCATCTGCATCTGGATGCGATGACCGTGACCGGGAAGACGCTGGGAGAAAACTTACAGGAATTAAGGGAGAACGGATTCTATGAGCGCTGCGGCAAATGGCTTCAGGAATTCAATGAGCGTTACGGCGTAAGCCTTACGAAGGAGGACATTATCCGTCCTTATGACAAAGCGCTGGGAACGGACGGAAGCATCGCCGTCCTGCGGGGCAATCTGGCGCCGGAGGGCGCGGTCATCAAGCATACGGCGTGCCCAAAGGAGATGTTCCGCGCCGTGCTGAAGGCCCGTCCCTTTGACAGCGAGGAGGAGTGTCTGGACGCGGTTCTGAATCATAAGGTTCAGAAAGGAGACGCGGTGTTCATCCGCTATGAAGGCCCAAAGGGCAGCGGCATGCCGGAGATGTTCTATACTTCCGAAGCGATCAGCAGCGATCAGGAGCTGGGACGCAGCATCGCCCTGATTACAGACGGACGTTTTTCCGGCGCATCCACCGGCCCGGTCATCGGACACTGCAGTCCGGAGGCGGCGGACGGCGGGCCCATAGCCCTGGTGGAGGAAGGGGACCTGATCGAGATCGACGTGATGGAACGGAAGCTGAATATCATCGGAATCCATGGAGAGAAAAAGACACCGGAGGAGATCGATGCGGTTCTTGCGCAGCGGAAGAAGAACTGGAAGCCGCGGAAGCTTCGTTATGAAAGAGGCGTGCTTCGGCTGTTCAGCGAGCACGCGGCAAGCCCCATGAAGGGCGCTTATCTGGAATATTGACAGATAGAAGCATCGGGCGCAGAGTCTTTGAAAGACGCTGCGCCTGTTTTGCGTATGGAAGGCGGCTGTTTCAATGGATGATCTGACTTCTGCCCGGTTATTTTTCTTTACTTGAACGGTGCATGGAAGTATACTGTAAGAAAAAGCGGACCGGGGGCAGTCGATCAAAATGCATCATAAAAAAATATACAGGGCAGTTGTTTTGCCGGTATTCGTGTTTCTTCTGTTTTTGTTCCTGTGGAAACATCCTGTGAAAGATAAAGTACCGGTGGACTTTCTGATAATATCAGATGACAAATGGACGGAAGTGGATTGGGGGAAAGAGCCTGCCGTGGCACATGATTTTTTCAGAGATCCAAACCAAAAGTATATTCATGTCACGTTCACTGACTGGGCAGCAATCGCAGTTGTAAATCATTCAAAAAAGGCGGGCCTGGAAGAAATGAAATGGGAACTCAGGCGGATATACGATAGAGGTGAATGGAATAAAATTGCTGCATTTGTAAGATCTGATACAGGACGGGAACTGTACATATATACAAATGATGAAAAAGAATTCAAATATCTTCTGGCTGCGGATGTCAAAGAAGGAGAAGGACTGACCTATATGCTTGGAGACGGGCGTTATTCTTATGATTCTGCACTGGAATGGACCACATACGAAACACAGCCGGGTCAGAATGGCAGGGCGGCGCAGTATTCTTTTACATGGAGTGATAATGCTTTGATTTATGATCCGGTCTATCTGGAAGAGAGCGCCTGCGCCATGGAAGCCTGTCTGACAGCAGCAGATGCGCCTGGAGGAAGCTGGGAGCTGCTGGAGGATGAACTGTATGTGGGGGCCAATGGGTATCTTGCGGACGTATGGTATACAAATGGAGTACAAAAGGTTCATCTGTTCATAGATATCTGGAATAAACAGTATACAGCGATAGAAGCAGTTCCTTCTGATGGACAGGAAAACGAATTTTCCTTAAACGTCAGGCTGAAGAGTCAGGTTCCGTCATTTAAACTGCCGGAAGAAGAATGGACGAAATTAGACGGGGATTATGAGGCGGAAAGCGAATATTTTAATAACGCAGGAGAATGGCATTATGCTGCGGAGTATGAACAGCTGGCGGCCTGGGCTGTGAATGATTACGCAGAGCGGAACGGCCTGGGACAGGAAACATGGTTTTTAAGGCGTATGTATATGGAGGACGGAAGTATTAATGCATTCGTAAGTTCCGAAAACAACCGGGAATTATATCTTCTTTTGGATGAAAAAAATAAAAGCTATGTGGTTACGGTGGACTGGAACATTGACGAATTGCCGGTTTCCGGCGAGAAATATCAATACTCAGAAGATTCCCGGCTGGTCTGGTATGATTACAGGAAATGGTATGATTCGGGACAGGCAGGGCAGAGTCCGGATGTCTCTTTCCATATCCTGTGCGAGGATGGCTGCTATGAACATAATTTCTGGGACGGCAGCGTGTATGCGCTGAAAGACTATCTGTATTTCACCGCGCCGGATAACAGGGATACATGGGTCTGTGCGCAGAAATTATTTTATATGGGAAAAAACAGATGCATCGGAGATGTCTGGTATAACAGCGGGAAAAAGAAAATACACATGCTTGTCAATATGTATAATTGGGAATACACGGTTCTGGAGGTTTTGTAGAATGTCCTTAAAGGGGAAGAAAAAAAGATCTTGTTTATTTCCTGTCTGTTTATAATAATGCTCTGCCTGACCTGTCTCGATGCTGTATCGAAAACAGATCAGAGAGATCATGCAGAAAAAGATGGTCTTCAAGCGAAGAACACTTCCGCAGATGAGATGGAAGACAGACTCATCATTGTATCACCAGACGATGAAAATCAGCAGCAGGAAGACCGGTTTCCTCCCCCTGCGGAATCAGTCAAAAAGATCGTTCTGGAATTGAACTGTGAAGAAAGTGCGGTCCCGGATTGTAACAAAGATGGATTTTCTCTGGAAACAGATGATTTTTCGATTACAGATTCGGTAGAAGTGATCCGTCTGGATCAGCCTTTTGACGGTTCTGTAACAGGGGAACAGGAATGGAACAGCAGCTATACAGGTGAAATATACGAAGGAGACACAGGGTATAAACTTTATTACCACGAGTATAAAGACTTTGAACTATACACTTCCAACTACCATTTTGACATACAAGACAGAACCTTTGATGAATATTTTATCTGGCAGATCACGATAAAAACATCAAAGTATAAAACCGCAGGGGGAGTTACTGTTGGAGACTGTATGGAAGAGGTGGAAAAAGTATATGGAGTGGGAGAAAAAGAGTGCACGTCGGATGCCGGCATCTGTGAAATTTATTATTCTAATGGTATGGCAGTCTGTTTTCTGATGGATGAGTTCGGGGTTGTCACTTCCGTTCGTATGTATAAAACAGGAAATTATGATAAAACGCCATATTTTTTCAGTGGAAATCAGGAAACACTTCAATACGATGCGTTGTTGTATACATCAGATTCTGAAGAAATACAGCAAAACCTGTATATGAATATCAGAAGGGTGAAAGTGTTTGAAGAGGGAACGCTTTACAGCCTGTATATGTCGCTTTCGGATGCAGAAGAGTCGCGGGACGGCAGCAGTCCTGAATACTTGTGTCTTGGATATTTTTATGTCATGGATCATGCAGTTTACCGCATATTCGGACCAAAGGAAGAAGAGGATGAAAGAAACATAGAAAAAGAGTCTATACAGATGGTCAGAGATGGAATGTATAAGCAATGCATGATTGTCTGCAATGAAGATGGAACAGATGATATGGAAGATATAAATGGTATGCATGGGTATGTCGAAAGAAACGGCAACCGGAGAATATTCCACGGTTACGGTGATACTGTGAGCGGGAGAAAAGAATATGAAACTATTGTATGGGAAAAAGGAAGAGGAATCATTTGTTACAATAAGTGTTACGCTGCCATTTATAAAAATGAAGAAGTAAGCACTGAGAATGTTGTCAGGCGTAAAAAAACTGCAGAAAGAGAAAAAACGATGTCCCGTATCACGGATATCATCGTAACAGACGAATACTGCAATGCGCTTTGCGAAGACGGAACTGTATGGAGATGGGAGCGTAAGAAGGGCGTGAAAACGGCAGAAATGCTGCCGGGGCTGGAAGGTGTGGTAAAGATCGTAAATGTAGGAGCTTCGCACGAGACAATTTACGCGTTGACAGAGGACGGATATATTTATGGATGGGGAAAAAATGAGACGCTGCTTCATCCGGAAGCGGGTTTCGTTCCGCGGGAAGAATGGGATCGGGACTGTGAAGAACCGGTTCGTATCGGAGAACTGTCCGAAATTACAGAACTGGATGGAGGAAGCGGAAAAGTCTTTGCGCTGGATCGGGACGGAACTTTTTACATGTGGGGGCTGGATATGGGGCGGGAGGATATCAGTGATGAAACACCGGGATTTCCGCAGGAAGAAAAAGAGTCGGTAGAGGGTATAGAAATCCTGGCAGCAGGAGGCGGATACTACAATTACAGCTATTTTATAAAAAAAGACGGGACAGTAATATCCATTATGGAAGGAGACAGAAGACAGCAGATCAGTCAATATATATTTCCGATCATAACAGAAGAATGGGAAACCACAGATATGTCCGTTCGTGATCCTGTATCGGCTCAGTATCTTCAGGAGGATTCTGTGACTGAGCTTGGCGCTGCATCAAAGATTGGGGAAGTGATACTGTATGAAGCAGGAAAATGCGGAGATATTGAAAAGACAGCCTCCGACAGATATACGGTATTCTGTTACCTGAGAGACGGCAGCCTCTGGTACTGGGACAGCAACCGGGTCAGGTTTCATGACGATATACAGCTGCTTTTAAGACCCGAATCCAAAAAAGAAGAGTATAATGGATGCTGGAGAAAACTCGATTATGAAGGAATTCTGAGAGATACATCAAAAGGTGAAAATAAAATCAGAATTGTCGACAGCTGTTCTTTGGAAGAGCACATACTGTTTTTGACAGAAGACGGTCAGATATTTGTGAGCGAATATGTTACAGAGAAGACAGAAAGTGTAGAATATTACTGGAGATCTCCGAATCTGATTTATCCGTCGGAAAAGAGATTCCGGACCATCGATTTGAAAATGGTCCAGCTAAAGAGGCTGGAACCGGAGCATATAAAAAGCATCAATACGGACGGAGGCAGTCATTTTTCCGCAGTGGACGAAGAGGGGAGATGCTGGTTGATCGATGAAGAGACATTGACCAGTGAAGAGTTAGGAAACAGTATAAATGGAGGTGTTTTATGTCAGAGATAATACTTGATACGAAACTTGTGGGAGCAATAAAAGGTGTTTTTTTTGTTCCGTCATACCAGCGTGGATACAGGTGGGGAAGAGACGAGGTTTTTAGACTTTTGGAAGATATTTATTCCAATGGGACAAAGAATTATTGCCTGCAACCCGTTGTCGTACGGAAGGATGGAGAAGTCTACGAGCTTATAGATGGGCAGCAGCGACTTACAACAATATATCTGATTTATAGATATATGCATAATGCGAGCGGTGGTTTTCTGGATGAACCAAAGTTTAAACTGAGATATGAAACAAGGGATAAATCAGAGGATTTTTTAATGGAAGTTGATATGACTCAAAAAGAGGAGAATGTTGACTTTTGGTTTATTTGTAATGCTTATGAAACGATCTCGGAATGGTTTAAATGTAAAGAAAAAAAGTCAACCCTCACTAATTTGAATAAATACTTTGATGAAAATGTAAAAATCATTTGGTATGAGGTTGGGGAGTCGGAGGACGCCATAGCGCTATTTGCAAGACTGAACATAGGAAAAATTCCGTTGACAAGTGCGGAACTTGTAAAAGCCATGTTTTTGAGCAGGGATAACAATTCTGATATGGATAGAGAAAAACAGGAGGAGATTTCGCTCCAATGGGATAATATTGAAAAAGAACTGCATAATGAGTCTTTGTGGTGTTTTTTGACAAATCAAAACGCAGAGAAATATCAGACCAGAATCGATCTGATTCTGAATTTGATTTCTCAAATGCCACAGGGCAATAAGGAAAAATACTACACTTTTTTCTATTTCGATGAAAGAGGAAGGAATGAAAAACTGAACGATATTTGGCGTGAGATTTTGCACACATTTCTGATATTAAAGGATTGGTTTGAAAATCATGAGCTTTATCATAAGATTGGATATTTGATAGCAGCCCATTGTCCGGGAATCTCTTTACAGAGTATTTATACGTTTTCAAAGGATAAGACGAAAAGCGTATTTGTTGATGAACTTGACAGGATGATAAAGCAGAGTATCGCCATAAACAGCAACTATGCGGAATTGGATTACAACACACCAGGAGACTACGTAAAAATAAGCAGACTTCTGCTTCTCTTTAATATTGAGTCGGTGAGACAGATAGATGAGGAAGCACAGAGATTTCCTTTTGATAAATTCAAGGAAAAGGGTGCATGGAGCCTGGAACACATCCACGCACAGCAGTCTGAGGGAATGAAAAAACAGGAGGAATGGAAAGAGTGGCTTCGGTTGCACAGACATTCAATCGAGACATTGTCAGACAGTAATGCTGCTGTAACGAAGACCATAGAAAAAATAGATATATGTGTGGGTAAAAGCAGACTTGACAGGAAAGAGTTTGAGAATGTTCAGCAGGATATCATAAAGTTGCTTTCAGTTGGCGGAAATACGGAATATTTGCATACAATATCAAACCTGGCGCTGCTTAATATGAGCGATAATGCGGCTTTAAATAATTCTACATTTGACGTAAAGAGAAACAGGATTATTGAAATGGATAAAAGGGGAAGATATATTCCTTTTTGTACTAAAATGGTCTTTTTGAAGTATTATACGCCATCAGAGCAGAATCAACTGCATTTTTGGGGACAGGCTGACCGTGCAGCATATATTACTGCCGTTAATTCGGTTTTATCGGAATATTTGTCTGAGCCTGTACGCATAGAAAAGGATGGTGAATAGCATGGCAGCGAATCAACACACATTTATTGATATTTTTAATACGAGTTTTCCGGCTGGAGAGGAAACGGTTAAGATTAAAAAGATTGTGATACCGATCATACAAAGAGATTATGCTCAGGGAAGGGTGGATAATGAAAGTTCTCGTGTCCGTAAGAGATTTTTGGAATCTCTTTATAAAGCAATAACTGAAAAGCCGATAACACTTGATTTTGTTTATGGAGATATAAATGAGCAGGGAATCATGACGCCTTTAGATGGGCAGCAACGATTAACAACACTTTTTTTGCTTCATTGGTATGCTGCAAAGCATGAAAAGATTGAAAGGGATAAATATGCTTTTCTGCATCTTTTTAGTTATGAAACAAGATACAGCGCAAGGGATTTTTGCAGTTTTCTTGTGGATTATATTCCGTCCTTTGAGAAAATCCTATCTGAGGAAATTATTGATCAGGCATGGTTTCCTCTTGACTGGAAGAAAGATTCTACAATTAGTGCTATGCTTGTAATGCTTGATGAAATTCATCGCATCTTTGCAGATGTAGAAAATTTATGGAAAAAACTTGAAAATGGAGCAATCAGCTTTTATTTTCTCCCAATAAGAGATATGGGTTTGTCAGATGAATTGTATATTAAGATGAACTCAAGGGGGAAGCCGCTCTCCTTATTTGAACATTTTAAAGCGGAGATGGAACATATATTAAAGAGCATAGGTGAAGAAAGCAGCAGGCGGATATTAAAGAAAATAGATACAGACTGGACAGATATGCTTTGGAAATATCGCGGCGAAGATAATGTAATTGATGATGAGTTTTTGTGCTATTTTCGTTTTATCTGCGATATACTGTGCTACAAAAGTGGAGGTACGCTGCAAGGGAAAAAGCTTACAGAGTTTGAATTGCTGGATGCTTTTTTTTCCTCTAAAAATGAAAATGCTGCTAAAAATCTGAGTTATATGGAAAAATGCTTTGATATTTGGTGTAAATCACATCTAAATACAACGCCTTCAGAATTTTTGGGGCGATTTATTTCAAGCGGGCACGAGAATGGAAAGATTATTCTTGACAGTAAAAAGGATATTTTTTGTGATTGCCTGAAAAATTATGCGGATATCTATGGTTCGAGAAACAGAGCGTTTCCTTTAAACCGTGTTGTTCTGCTGTATGCGATTGTTGTTTACCTGCTTAATAAAGACGCGGTCACTGAGGAAGATTTTGCGAGAAGACTGCGGATGGTACATAATCTATGCAGAAATTCAGAGGACGAAATCAGCGATAGTGAGCAGCGTACATCTGGAAATCGTATGCCGTCCATTCTGAGACAGGTTGATTCTATTATCATTTGTGGAATTATTGATGGTAAGATTGAAAATAATTTTAACTTATACCAGCTTTCAGAGGAGAGAATTAAGCTTGAATGGGGCGAAAATAATCCGAATTTGCTTGAAGAACTGTTTGCGGTAGAAGATCATGAACTGCTTTATGGACAGATTGGCATACTGGGACTTGAGCACCCGGAATATTTTAACGCCTTTCAGGAATTGTTTAAGTGTAATAAAGACCTGATTGATTGTGCAATGCTTTCGGTAGGAGATTATACGCAAACTGACAGAAATGGTTGGAGGTATCAGATTGGTTCAAAATGTATTTCGAAAGCGTGGGTTAATTTGTTCCATAAGGGAGCTGCTTCAGGGTATGATAAAACGCAGGATATACTTTTGAAATTACTTGAAAAACTTGATTTTTGCACAAATGATGCTTTGCAGGAAATTATCGATGACTATTTGTCAGAGTGTGAAAAAAAATCTGTCTTTGATTGGCGTTATTATTATATTAAATATGCAGATGCTTTTAGAATGGGAAGATATGGAAAGATTCATTGGGCGGACAAGGAAAACGCACCATATGAGATGCTTATGATATATGCCGAATTGTATCTTTCCGGTAATTCGTATCAACCTTTTTTGAAGCTTATTGATGAGGATGCATTATCAAGGGACGAATATGGGCAATATTTGATTAAGGGCGATGTATGGTTTGAATGTGCCAACGATGGATATTATGCTCACAGTATGGAGGATAACGAAATTATAGAGATGCTTCCTGTTCGTCAGAATGAGAACGGTATTGATGTTGAAAACAGAGTTCTTAAGGGCATGGAATGGTATGAAAAATTTTAGACGAATCATTGAATATGTAGAAATGTAATATGTATAATTGGGAGTACACGGTTTTGGAGGTTTCGTAATATGGACATTTTACAGCAGTGCCAGAAATGGAATGAGAACGATGAATACCAGAAGATTATTGACACATTGGAAGCCATTCCCGCCGGGGAACGCACCCCCGAGGAGGACTCCGAGCTGGCCAGAGCCTGCAACAATCTGGCGGACCCCGGCAGGCCGGATTATTCGGAACTGCTCAAAAAGGCCATCTCTTTGCTGAAACCACATGAGAAATACTTTGCGGGTGACCATTTCTGGAACTTCCGCATGGGTTATTCCTATTACTACCTGGATCAGGAGGGGCGTGCCCTGCGGTACTTTGAAAAGGCGCTGGAGGCCCGTCCTGACGATGAGGACACCAGGGAGATGATCAGCTGGTGCAAAGAGCGTATCGCCCTGCCTCAGTTTTCAGAGTGCTTCCGGGAGAGGATGGAAAACTGGTGGGAAACCTTTGCCGGGCAGGAGGCAGAGCTGCGCCGGATGATGGATGGGGACAGGGACCACAGACGCGGCGCAGAGATCGCAGCCCAGATGGAGGAAGTCCTGCACCTGGCCTTTGACGAGATTTCCTTTGAAATGGGCTTCAATGGGGAAAAATATGAGCTGATCCTCACTCCGGAGGGAGACAAGGTCAAGCTGTTTGAACTGGTCTACTTCCAGAAGCACGCTCCGGAAGAGGTGCTGGAGCATTGGAACATCCTGGTGGGCCGCAGGCCCATCCAGAACATCGGCCTGCGGACTGAGGATGGATGGGAGATTTCCGGGGAGGATGTGCAGGTCTGGCTGGAGGCGCAGGGAGGGAACAGTTTTGCCGTTTCCGCCTACTGCGAAAAGCTGCTGCCTCTGCTTCAGAAGGAAGAAGGCCGGGCGTGGTGGATGTTTACCACCCTCACCGACCAGGTGCTGGGTGAGATTCCCCACATGCGGTACATAGCCAGCTTCGATGTGCTGGAGGAGCCCAGGGCGGAGCCGTCCATTCTCCTGTCTCACTTACCGGACGAACTGAAGGAAAGGGGACTGGACCTTTCTACCGACCCGGAAGCCTTTCTGGAGACTTATATTGGCTACCAGATGAAGCCCAGTGATGACCCGGATGCCGACTGGCGGCTGGATGTGATGGTGGGTTCCACCTGCTGTGCTCCTCTTGTCAACGGCTATCTGAACGCTGACAATGATTTCATGGACAATCTCCAGGTCGATGGCGCGGTGGCGGGCTTTTTCTGCTATCCGCTGGATACCCTGCGGGAGGAGAATGGCAGCCAGAAGATTTTCGATTTCCGGGACAGGTTGGAGGAAGCATTCACCGCCGAAGACGGTCCGGAAGTGCTCACCCTCATTGGCGGAGCCACCGGCCTGTACTGTGGCTATGTGGACTTTATATCCTGGGACATCCGGGCGGTACTGAACAAAGCGGAAGAATTCTTTGCGGAGACGGACATCCCCTGGGCCAGCTTCCACACTTTCCGCAGGGAAGCCGGTACAGTGACGCTCAAAGATGTAGAGGTACTGGATGATGGGCGGGACTGATAAACACTGCAGAGGGGCTGATTGGGGGTAATATCTTGTGAGAGAAAGTTTAAAAAACTTTTATAACTATATCGCTTCAGACGAAGAATTATTTGTGTATATTCGTATCAATGCCGGTAGATGGAATGAGAAATCATATCTTCAAATGAAGAAGATAGTCAAAGAAGTAATAAAAGACTATAAGAATGAGGATTGTTATCCAAAAGCATTTGTAAGGTATTTTGTTACCAATATACCATCCATTATCAATATATTATCCGGCTTTAGACACTGTCTGGATGAAGAGATTTCTGAGTACCATACAGAAGAAATGTATTTAAGTATGATTGCTGAACGGATAAAAGAATTAAAGAACCTTCAGCGTGAATTCATAAATTCTTTATGGAATTTATATATCTTGTGATTATATATTGCCAGAAAAATATGATAAACGGCACATGGGACAAGGCTCTATGAGAGCAAAAATTTAGTGCCGTTTATATAGATATCCAGTTTGCCAAATCGTAATGAGGAGACGTGCAAAAACAGATATGAAAAAAGCGATGAAAATATTTACATATATTGGAGTGATTGTATGGTCATTCTTCTTTATTGGGAATCCGCTTAATGAGAATCCCATGCAGAAAATAGATGAATTTTCCATTTTCTATCCATATGAGAACGTAAAATATGCAGATAAAAAGACAGTGAAGGTTCTTATGGAAGCTTATGAAAAGGTGGATTTTTCCAGTGAATTTCAAAAAGGGAATCTGGAAGAATACGATTTTTATAAGAACAAATATGATTTGCTTTTAAACAATGAAATGATGTTTGTACTGCCGGAGACAGGTGAACAGTATTATCTGAAAGATTATGAATACATAAGATCCGGAGAAAATGAAGATTATGATGTCAGAAATTACGATTATTTTTTCTTTGATATGAACGGGGATGGCGCGCCGGAACTCATGATGACGGATCGTGTTTATTTTATATACTATTTTCGATATGATAAAAGCACAGAAACGATGGCCTTATGGTATCAGACAGGTTTCCTTTGGGAATCCGTACATGGAACCGGAGCGATCCGATGGGACCGGGAAGGGAGACAGCATCTTTTCTGCCGACTTGATGAAAACGGGAAAGAGATCTGTCAGGTTTTGTTTTTTGAAAGAGATCACAACGGCGAAATGGTCTATATGGCAGCTCTGCCTTCTTTCGCAGATGAGGAAACGGTTTTAAGCAGAAGAATGAGAAAATATGCATATTATTCGGAAGGATTTCAGGTGTATTACTTCAGAGTGACAGAAGATCAGTATGAAGCCATGACGGGAAGATACCATGAAGCCGCAGAGGAATCCGATCAATTCAGAGATGAAGTGACATTTACATATGAGGAGTTGTTTGAATAAACCAAATCGTTTAAAAGCGGTCGGCAGAGGTTCCGCATACAGAATGCATCTGTGTTTTGTGAAAAGTATACAAAATGCAAATATTGAAATTGTATAGAACGCTGAAAAAAGAAAATGATATTGACAAAATGACGTACAATCTATATACTTGAGACAGTGATGAAACGCGTTTCAAATATTGAAACGGAGGAAAGAGACAGATGGCAAGCATCCGAGACGTGGCAAAAATAGCAGGCGTTTCCCCTTCTACCGTATCGCGGGTTATGAACGGTACGGCGAACGTAGATGAGGAAAAAAAGCAGAGAGTCTTCACGGCGATTCAAGAAACGGGTTTCAGACCAAATGAACTGGCAAGGGCGCTGTTCAAACAGTCGTCCAGGATCATCGGAGTGATCGTTCCGAACATTGAGAACCCGTTTTTCAACGAACTGGCGAAGGCAGTGGAGGAGGAAGCATACAAGAACGGTTACAAGATGCTGCTCTGCAATTCCAACAACAACACGGAAAAGGAACTCATGAACATCCAGATGCTGGATCAGATGAAAGCGGACGGGATCATCCTGTTGACCTACAGCGGCAAGACGGGGCAGGCGATTGCGGACTGCGGGCTTCCGGTGGTTGTGGTGGACCGGCAGCTGGCAGGCAGCGGAGAGAGCGCTTATGTGGAAGCCGATCACTATAAAGGCGGCAAGATGGCCATCTGTCATCTGCTGGACTGCGGCTGCAGGGACATTGTATTTTTGAGAGGCCCTCTGGAGGTGTCCAGCGGGCAGCAGAGGTATCAGGGATACCGGGAGATCTGCAGGAAATACGGGATCAAAGAGCAGTGCATCGACTGCCTGTATGATTATGAGGACGGCATCCGCGCGGCCGGGGAGCTGGTGAGGCGGTATCCTCATGTGGACGGAATCATTGCCAGCAACGATATGGTGGCCATCGCCACCTATAAGATCCTGATGAGAGAAGGGTATCATGTCCCGGAGGATGTGCAGATGATCGGCTTTGACAATATCCGGTTCAGCTGGCTGTTTACGCCGGAGCTGACGACGGTCAATCAGCCGATCGAACAGATGGGAACACTGGCGGTTCAGATCATCAAAAAGTGTGGTCAGGGCCAGCCGTTTCAAAAAGAAAATATACTGGATGTCTCTCTCGTGGAGCGCCAGACAACAAAGAGAAAGGAGTGAAGAAACATGAAACTTGCAGTAGTGGGGAGCATCAATATGGATATGACCGTCACTGCGGAAAGGATCCCGCATAAAGGCGAGACTCTGAGAGGGGACAGCATCAGCTACATACCAGGCGGCAAAGGGGCCAACCAGGCGGTTGCCATGGCGAAACTGGGAGCCCAGGTGGAGATGTTCGGCTGTGTGGGAGAAGACGGCAACGGACAGAAGCTTCTGGAAAATCTGAAGAAAGCAGGTGTCCGGACAGAACATGTGAAGGTTCTCAGGGAGGTGCCCACCGGGATCGCCATGATTACCGTGGCGGAAAATGACAATACGATCATCGTAGTCCCCGGCGCCAACGGAAAGGTGGACAGAGCCTATATCGACGAGATCAAGCCGGTGCTTGAGACCTATGACATGGTGGTGCTCCAGCATGAGATTCCGCTGGATACCGTACATTATGTGGTGAATTTCTGTGCGGAGAAAAAGATCCAGGTGGTGCTGAATCCGGCTCCGGCGGCGGAGGTGCCCATGGAGGTCATCGAGAAGGTGACGTATGTAACGCCCAACGAACATGAGGCGGTGCTGATCTTCGGAGACGGGCAGCCTACGGAGGAGCTTCTTAAGAAATATCCGGAAAAGCTGATTATTACCCAGGGCTCCAGAGGCGTGGCTGCATGCCTGAAGTCGGGAGAGGTTCTGAACGTACCGGCGAGACCGGCGAAGGTGAAGGACACCACGGGCGCAGGCGATACGCTGAACGGTGCGTTCTGTGTACGCAGGGCCATGGGAGATGACCTGAAGACGGCGCTTGCCTATGCGAATACCGCAGCCAGCCTGTCTACGGAGAAGTTCGGGGCGCAGGCCGGTATGCCGACGGCAGAGGAAGTCAGCCAGGAGATGAGGAGGCGGACGTCATGAAGAGACAGGGAATTCTGAACAGTGAGATTTCCAGAGTGCTCAGTTATATGGGCCATACGGACCGGATCTGTATCGGAGACTGCGGCCTCCCGATTCCGGAGGAGACCGAGCGGATCGATCTGGCGCTCCGCTTCGGCCAGCCGTCCTTTCTGGAGGTGCTGAAAGAAGTGGCAGGGGATATGAAGGTGGAAAAGATCTTTCTGGCAGAAGAAATCCGTACCTGTAACCCGGAAGTGGAACAGGAGATCCAACAGCTTTTTGGTCTTGATGAAACCGGTTGCGAAACAGGTTTCAAAAAGGAACGGAAAAAAGAACAGGCAGTAGCGGTTGAGTATGTATCCCATGTAAAGCTGAAAGAGATGACGAAATCATGCAGGGCGGTCATCCGTACAGGAGAGACGACGCCTTATGCGAACATCATCCTGCAGTCCGGCTGTATTTTTTAGAAGAAAGGGGGAACGGATATGCAGATCGAGATGCGCGGAATCGACAAATCCTTTGGAGGAAACGCGGTGCTGAAAAGCGCGGGATTTCTGCTGGATCACGGCGAGATCCATGCGCTGATGGGCGAAAACGGCGCGGGAAAGTCCACATTGATGAAGATTCTCACCGGCGTATACACAAGAGATGCCGGTACCGTGATCGTGGACGGACAGGAAGTGTGCTACAAGAATCCGCAGGAGGCGGAAAAGGCGGGGATTGTCTTTATCCATCAGGAGCTGAACGTACTGTTTGACCTGACGGTGGAAGAGAACATGTTTCTGGGAAAGGAGATCAAAAAGGGCTTCGGCGTATGCGACAAGAAGGCCATGCGTCAGGAAGTGAAGAAGATCCTGGACCGGCTGGGAGTGAACATTGATCCCGGACAGCGGATGAATGAACTGTCTGTGGGCCAGCAGCAGATGATCGAGATCGCCAAGGCGCTGATGGTGGACGCAAAAGTCATCATCATGGACGAGCCGACGGCGGCGCTTACTCAGAGCGAGACGACCGTCCTGTTCCAGGTCGTCAATTCTCTTCGGGAAAAGGGAGTGTCCATTGTCTACATTTCTCACCGAATGGAAGAGATCTTTGAACTGTGTGACCGGATCACGGTCCTTCGGGACGGTTCCTATATTGATACGAAGAAAATCTGTGATACGGACATGAACGATGTGGTCAAGATGATGATCGGCCGGGAGATCGGAGAACGTTATCCGGTTCGGGAGGCGAAGATCGGCAGCGTGGCGTTTGAGGTGAAAGGCCTGACCTGTCCGGGTGTATTTGAAAATGTATCGTTCCAGGTGCATTCCGGCGAAGTGCTGGGAGTGTCCGGGCTGATGGGCGCGGGCAGGACGGAGATCATGCAGGCGATTTTCGGAAACATGCCGCATGTGACCGGGGAGATTTTCCTGGACGGCATGAAGATCCAGAACCGGAACCCTCAGGAGGCCATGAAGAACGGTATTGGATTTATCACCGAGGACCGGAAGGTGGAGGGACTGATGCTGGAAGAAAGCATTATGAAAAATATTTCCATCGCCAACCTTGGGCGGATTTCGAAAAGCGGCGTGCTGAACAAAGGTTCGGAAGAGGCGCTGGTGAAAAAAGGGATCGAAGAACTTCATATTAAATGCTTCGGCCCGCAGCACGAGTGCAACAATTTGAGCGGCGGAAATCAGCAGAAAGTCGTATTTGCAAAATGGATCTATACAGATCCCAAGGTGCTGATCCTGGATGAGCCCACCAGAGGCGTGGACATCGGAGCCAAAAAGGAGATCTACAGCATCATCAACGACCTGGCGGAAAAAGGCGTGGCGATCATCATGGTATCTTCGGAGCTTCCGGAAGTGCTGGGCATGTCCGACCGCATCATGGTCGTGAGGGAAGGCCTTGTACGGGGCATTCTTCAGAAGGAAGAAGCAAATCAGGAAAATATTATGATTCTTGCGACAGGAGGGGAGTTAAATGAATAACAGGAAAGCGGTTAACTACATACAGGAACTGGGTGCGCTGATCGCACTGATTCTGCTGGTTCTGATCATCGGTGTCATCAGTCCGGAATTCCGGACCGTCAGTAACTTTTTGTCATTGCTTCGGCAGTCGTCCATCAACGGATTTATTGCGTTTGGTATGACCTGCGTCATTCTCACAGGCGGTATCGACCTTTCGGTGGGCTCCGTGCTTGCCCTGACGACGGCGTTCTGTGCCAGCTTTATATCCAGAGGAATGCCGGTGGGGCTTGCCATGCTTCTGGCGCTGCTCATCGGTACCGGTTTCGGCCTTGTCAGCGGACTGCTGGTGACAAAAGGACGGCTGCAGCCGTTTATCGCCACATTGATTACCATGACCGTGTACAGAGGACTGACCATGATCTTCATGGATGGAAAGCCGATTTCGAATCTGGGCGACAGCTTTTTCCTGAAACTGGTCGGCAAGGGAAATCTTTTTGGCATTCCGATTCCGGTCATTCTGTTCCTGGTGGTATTTGCAGTTTTCGTATTTGTTCTGGAAAAAACGACTTTCGGACGCAGAATCTATGCGACAGGAAGCAACTGGAAATCCGCAAAGCTGGCAGGCGTCAACATTGACCTTACCAAAATGGCGGCTTACGCCATATCCGGATGTATGGCAGCGGTGTCCGGACTGATCCTTCTGTCCCGTCTGGGATCTGCGCAGCCGACGCTGGGAGACGGTTATGAGCTGGATGCCATCGCCGCGGTGGCGCTGGGCGGTACCAGTATGAACGGCGGACGGGGCCGGATCTGGAAAACTTTTGTAGGCGTTCTTATCATTGCGGTACTGAACAACGGACTGAACATTCTGGGCGTCTCTTCCTATTATCAGGATGTGGTAAAAGGAATCGTTATTCTGATCGCGGTGATGTCAGACCAGAAGAGATAAAGGACATTACGGTTTTCCTGCAGAGGTTCCGTTGTCCCAGGCGGACAGCGGGCCGGCAGGCCGGCCATAATGATAGAAACATGGAAACCAACACAGAAAATGGAGGAAAGATTATGAAGATGAAGAAATTAACCGGTATCCTGATGGCAGGTATGCTCATGGCGTCCATGGCTGGATGCGGAGCGGTATCCGTGGACGGAGAGACAAAGACAGACGCGCCTGCGGCTTCTGAGGACGGAGAAGGAGCCGGCGGAAGCGGAGCCATCGGGCTTGCAGTGTCCACGCTGAACAATCCGTTCTTTGTAACGCTGAGCGAGGGCGCACAGGCGGCGGCGAAGGAACAGAATGTGGAACTGATCGTCGTTGACGCAGGAGATGACGCGGCAAAACAGACCAATGATATCGAGGACCTGGTGTCCAGAAACATCAGCGTGCTTATCGTCAATCCGGTGGATTCGGACGCGGTGGCTCCTGCGGTAAAAGACGCGGTGGCGAAAGGGATCAAGGTCGTGTCGGTTGACCGTGTGGTCAATGGCGTGGATGTGGACTGTGCCATTGCTTCCGATAACGTGGCCGGCGCGCAGGCAGCAACGGAATATCTGGTGAGCCTGGTGGGAGAAGGCGCAAAGGTAGCGGAACTCCAGGGCGTTTCCGGCGCCAGCGCAACCATTGACCGCGGCCAGGGCTTCCACAACGTAGCAGATGAGAAACTGGATGTGGTATCCAGCCAGACTGCGAATTTCAACCGTTCCGAGGGCATGACCGTTATGGAAAACATGCTTCAGGCAAACGCGGACATTCTGGGCGTGTTTGCACACAATGACGAGATGGCTCTGGGTGCAGTGGAGGCTATTGGAGGAAAAGAGATCGTCGTGGTAGGCTTTGACGCTACAGACGATGCGCTGACCGCAGTGTCAGAGGGCAGAATGGCGGCTACCGTAGCGCAGAAACCGGATCTGATGGGCGCAACAGCGGTAGAGACCGCAGTGAAGCTGATGGCCGGAGAGACGGTTGAGAAAGAGATTCCGGTAGAGGTAGAGCTGGTTACGGAATAAGCGGCAGCCGGAATATGACAGAACTGTGTCGAAACGGTGAGGAAAAGATGACAGGACTGTAACGAAACTGTGAAGGAACGCAGAACGGGGCGAAAACTCCCGCTTGACAAGAGCGGGAGTTTTTGCTATGATGAATTCCAATGAAATACGTAAATGCGTTGATGAGGAATAGTACATTCGGACTTGAATACAGAGAGCTGCCGGTCGGTGCGAGACAGCAGAGAGGATGTCTGGAACTCGCCTCGGAGCGGCTGCCCGAAATTTCCCATACTATTATATAGAAGAAACATACTGGATGGGAGAAAGTAGATGCAGACGGGGCCCTGCCGTTACAAAGGGAAGGATATAAGAGTCGCATCCGTATCCGTAGAGTGTGTGAAGTCATTCATGAAATCAGAGTGGTACCGCGTAGGGCAGTTTGTCTTTCGTCTCTGGGTTATATATAACCTGGGATGGAAGGCTTTTTTGTTTTCCGGACCGTGTGCCGCAGGGCAGGAAAGTATATTGATGAAAAGGAGAATGAGGAAACATGATGAATCACAAAAAGTATACAAGACAGTATTTTATGCCGCCGGAACGGTGTATGGACTGGGCGGACAAAGAATATGTGGACCGTGCGCCCATATGGTGCAGCGTGGATCTGCGGGACGGCAACCAGGCGCTGGTTGTTCCCATGACCCTTCAGCAGAAACTGGATTTCTTTCAGCTTCTTGTAAAGATCGGCTTTAAGGAGATTGAAGTGGGATTTCCGGCGGCGTCGGAGACGGAATATGAATTTTTAAGGGCATTGATCGAGCAGAACCTCATACCCGACGATGTGACGGTGCAGGTGCTGACGCAGGCCAGAGAACACATTATCCGTAAAACCTTTGAGGCGCTGCAGGGAGCGAAGAACGCCATCGTGCATGTGTACAATTCCACTTCCCTGGCCCAGAGGGAGCAGGTGTTCCATAAATCAAAGGAAGAGATCCTGCAGATTGCCGTGGAAGGCGCGGAGCTTCTGAAAAAGCTGACGGAGGAGGCCGGGGCGGATTACCGCTTTGAGTACAGCCCGGAGAGCTTTACCGGAACGGAGCCGGAGTATGCGCTGGAGGTGTGCAACGCGGTTCTGGACGTGTGGAAGCCGACGGCGGATAAAAAGGCGATCATCAATCTGCCGGTGACGGTGCAGCATTCCATGCCTCATGTGTATGCGCAGCAGATCGAGTATATGTGCAGATATTTAAAATACAGAGAAAACGTGCAGGTTTCCCTGCATCCTCACAACGACCGCGGATGCGGAGTGGCGGATACGGAGATGGGGCTTCTGGCAGGCGCGGACCGGGTGGAAGGAACGCTGTTCGGCAACGGAGAGCGGACCGGCAATGTGGATATTGTTACACTGGCCATGAACCTGTATGCGCAGGGTGTCGATCCGGAACTGGATTTCACGAATATGAACGAAATCTGCGACGGATATGAGCACTATACGGGCATGAAGGTCAACGAACGCAATCCGTACAGCGGGGCGCTTGTATTCGCGGCGTTCTCCGGATCTCATCAGGACGCCATTGCCAAGGGCATGAAATGGATGGAGGAGAAGAATCCGGAGCACTGGACCGTGCCGTATCTTCCCATCGATCCCACGGATGTGGGAAGAAGCTACGACGCGGACGTCATCCGGATCAACAGCCAGTCCGGCAAGGGCGGCGTGGGCTATATTCTGGAGCGGAATTACGGAATCGTCATGCCGCCCAAGATGCGGGAAGCCATGGGATACGCCGCGAAGGCCGTATCCGATGAGCAGAACAAAGAACTGCAGCCGGCAGAGATCTATCAGGTATTTGAAGCAAAATTTGTCGGAATCAAGACGCCGTACCAGATTGTCGAAGTTCATTTTAAACAGGTGAACGGTATTACCACAGAGATCACCACGTATTATAAGGGCGAGAAGAGAGTAACCTCCGCCACCGGAAACGGTCGTCTGAACGCGGTGAGCAATGCCCTGAAGAAAGCCTACGGATTCCAGTACAATCTGGTGACTTATCAGGAGCACGCATTGACCGGAAGCTCCAGCTCCAGTGCCATCGCCTATGTGGGCATCCAGACTCCGGACGGGAAGATCCACTGGGGCGCGGCCATCGATCCGGATATTATCCGCGCTTCCATTGATGCGCTGCTGACAGCAATCAATCATTCAGTCCAGTAAGTTATGACAAAAAAACAGAACGTTTTTCACAATTTTTTGTGAGAAGCGTTCTTTTTTTGTATTTTTGTCATAAAAATGAAAAAAGTTGTTCATAATACTTAACAAAATCGTAACATTTGTATTGACTTTTGAAGTTGTCCAGGGATATAATGCCAACTTGTAACCGGACAGCGGAGACAAAAGCCAGATGTCTGAACACCGGCGTCATGCCGGACAATGAAACAGAAAAGGAGAGTATGTATGCGTAGATGCTACAGGGGTGCTGCGCTTGCGCTTGGGGGTATCCTCATGACAGGCATTTCATCCCATAATTCCTGCAGCTTCGGTTCACTGACCGTGTACGCTGCAGAGGGCGAACTGACGGAGGAGCTGACAACAGCATTCCAGGAGGACATCCAGACAGGGGAAAACGTCGAAACAGATATACCAGAAGAGGAGCCCGCGGCAGAACCTGCCGTGGAGGAACCAGTGATAGAGAATCCAGCAGGAGAGGAGGCTCCGCCAAATACGGAACCCGTGCCGGAACAGGCCGCGGGAAGCAGCTTCAGCCTGGAAGGACAGGAATACGAGATCCTTTTAAAGATCGTGGAGGCAGAAGCCGGAGGAGAAGACACCACCGGACGGATGCTGGTGGCCAACGTGGTCATGAACCGTGTGAGGAGCGCAGGCTTTCCTGATACGGTTTCCGAGGTCGTCTACCAGAGAAGCGGCGGCAGGGCACAGTTTTCCCCTGTCTCAGACGGACGGATCGACCGGGTGAACGTATCGCCGGAAACGGTGGAGGCGGTTGCCAGGGCCATGAACGGAGAGGATGCCTCTCTTGGAGCCCTGTACTTCCGGTCCGTGCACAGCAGCAGCGGCTGGTTTGACCGGACGCTGAACCGTGTGGTGGAGTACGGAAACCATATCTTTTATACCATGTAAGCGAAGAAAGAGGCAGGATGCCTCTTTCTTTTTTTGGTGCGATATGATAGAATACACAAAGCAGCGGACTGCAGACGAATAAAACAAAAGTAAAGGAATGAGAAGAATATGGAATTGTTATATAAGAGTACGAGAGGCGGGGAATCACAGGTGACGGCGTCCAGAGCGATCCTTCAGGGGCTTGCCGGGGACGGAGGGCTGTTTGTGCCGGAGCGGATTCCGAAGCTTACGGCCGGCTTCCGGGAACTGTCCGGCATGTCATATCAGGAGACGGCCTATGAGGTGATGAAGCTTTTTCTGACCGATTTTACCGAGGAGGAACTGAAGCACTGCATCCGAAGCGCTTATGATGAGAAATTTGATACGGAAGTGATCGCGCCTCTGGCGAAGGTGGGCGGCGCTTACTATTTAGAGCTGTTTCACGGCGCGACCATCGCCTTCAAGGATATGGCGCTTTCGATCCTGCCCTACCTGATGACCACGGCGGCGAAGAAGAATCAGATCAGCAACGAGATCGTGATCCTGACGGCGACCTCCGGAGATACGGGAAAGGCGGCGCTGGCGGGATTTGCGGATGTGCCGAGCACCAGGATCATCGTATTCTATCCGAAGGACGGCGTGAGCCCCGTCCAGGAGAAGCAGATGGTGACCCAGAAGGGGGACAACACCCTGGTGGTTGGTATCCGCGGCAATTTTGACGACGCCCAGAGCGGGGTCAAGAAGCTCTTTGGCGACCAGGAGCTGGCGGAGGAGCTTTCGCGTGCCGGCTTCCAGTTCTCCAGCGCCAATTCCATCAACATCGGACGGCTGGTGCCGCAGATCGTCTATTATGTCCATGCATACGCAAGGCTTCTGGAAAACGGCGAACTGAAGGAAGGGGAGAAGATGAACGTCGTCGTTCCCACGGGCAATTTCGGGAACATTCTGGCAGCATATTATGCAAAGCAGATGGGACTGCCGGTAGGGAAGCTGATCTGCGCTTCCAACGACAACAAGGTGCTGTATGATTTCTTCCGGACCGGGACGTATGACCGGAACCGCCCGTTTATCCTTACCGCGTCGCCCTCCATGGATATCCTGATTTCCAGTAACCTGGAACGGCTTCTGTACAGGATCGCAGGAGAGGATGCAGGGAAGACGGCGGAGCTTATGGGCCTTCTTGGCACCGAAGGGGTTTATGAGATCACAGGCGACATGAGGGACCGGCTGGCGGATTTCTGCGGATATTATGCGACGGAGAAGGAGACGGAGGAAGTGATCGGCAGGATATATGAGGACAGCGGTTATGTGATGGATACCCATACGGCAGTGGCCGCCTGCGCCTTTGAAAAATACAGGGCGGATACAGCGGACGATACCAGGACCGTTATTGCTTCCACCGCGAGTCCGTATAAATTCACGCGGAGCGTGATGGAGGTCATTGACGGGGAAGCCTGCGGCGGCATGTCGGACTTTGAACTGATCGATGAGCTGTCCCGTATCTCGGGGACAAAAATTCCCAATGCCATCGAGGAGATCCGGACGGCGCCGGTACGGCATAAGACCGTGTGCGAAACTCATGAGATGAAGCAGGTGGTCCGGACATTTCTGGGCGTAGAATAGGAGAAGAGTATGGGATTGGACAGTATATACAATATGCTTGACCTGCTGGTGCTGGGCTGCGGCTTTTATGCCATGTACAGTGCATGGATCCTTCAGAGAGAGGGAAAGATCGTCCGCACTTTTCTGGTGTTCAAGGAGACGGACGTGGATTCCTGTAAGGACCTTCAGGGCTTTGCCAACTGCATGTCGCCCAAGCTGTGGACGCTGGGAGGAGTGATGGCGGCATATGGAGGAGTCTCCCTTCTGAACACGTATGTAGTTTCCATCGAGACACTGTTCTGGGTGATGATGGCGGTATTTTTTGCAGTGCTGTTCTGGTACGGGTATGAAGTAAAGAAGGCGATGAAAAAATATTTCTGACAATATACTTTTAACTTGACTTTTTTTTCACAATCGGTATAATGGAAAATGACGGCGTAGGGAACTATGCTGTTAGGTTATCGATTGAGGGGACAGATCCCCGGTAAAAATGATGAGGAGGACACGATCATGTCAACAAAAGCGTATTACCCGCTCAGTGAAATTGGCAAAGGGAAACCAGGTTTCTCAAAAACACGTTCCATTATTGAAGCAGCTTTCTACGGGAATAATGTAGTAAAGGTGAACACCCTGAAGGAAGCATATGATCTGGCAAAGAATTCTCCGGGTACCATCGTGACCGACATGCCTGTATATAAGGGTGAGGAATTCGGTCTTGAGGAGGATGCAAAGGTTCTTCTGTTCAACGACGGTGCCGTGACCGGACGTTATGCACAGGCGCGCCGCATCAAGGGCGAGCCGGGTGTTGACGAGGAAAAACTCGACAAGATCGTTATGGATGCCGTATATGAGACCCGTTGGAAAACCATGTATCACGCAACCTGCTTTGCAGGGCTTGATCCGGAGTTCATGGTAAAGGTTCATCTTCTGATTCCGGAAGGAGAGGAGAACCTTCTGTACAACTGGATGATCAACTTCCAGTACATGTCCGACGAGTATGTAAAGATGTATAAAAAGTCCAAACCGGTAGGCGACGGAAAAGAGCCGGATATCTATATCTTCTCCGATCCTCAGTGGGTACCGGTAGAGCGTCCGGACCTTGACTTCAGCTGCCTGAGCGATCCGCTGACTCTGTGCTATTTTGACACCAACCAGAACTGCGCGGCGATCCTTGGCATGAAGTATTTCGGAGAGCACAAGAAGGGTACTCTGACTATGGTATGGGCGCTGGCCAACAGAAACGGCTATGCAAGCTGCCACGGCGGACAGAAGGAGTACACGCTTCCGGATGGAAGCAAATATGTGGCTTCCGTATTCGGCCTGTCCGGGTCCGGAAAATCCACTCTGACCCATGCAAAGCACGGCGGAAAATATCCGATTACCGTTCTGCATGACGATGCGTTTATCATCAATACGGAGACCTGTTCTTCTGTTGCCATTGAGCCGACCTATTTTGACAAGACCGCGGATTATCCCACCGGATGCCCGGATAACAAGTATCTGCTGACGGCTCAGAACTGTTCCGCTACCATGGATGAGGACGGCAAGATCCAGCTTGTGACCGAGGATATCAGAAACGGCAACGGCCGTGCAATCAAATCCAAACTGTGGTCCCCGAACCGCGTGGATAAGATCGACGCTCCGGTCAATGCGATCTTCTGGATCATGAAAGACCCGACCATTCCGCCGGTTGTGAAGCTGAAAGGCGCTGCACTGGCATCTGTTATGGGCGCTACGCTGGCTACCAAGACCTCTACTGCAGAGCGTGTGGCTGCAGGTACCGACCTGAACGCGCTTCGTATCGTGCCGTATGCAAACCCGTTCCGTACCTATCCGCTGGTACATGACTATGAGAAATTCAAAAAGCTCGTGGAAGAGAAGAACGTGGACTGCTACATCGTAAATACCGGCGATTTCATGGGCCAGAAGGTAAAACCGGCTGATACCCTTGGCATCCTGGAGACGATCGTTGAGCACAGAGCAAACTTTGAGAAGTGGGGACCGTTCGAGGATATCGAGATCATGAACGACTGGTCCGGCAAGACCGGCGACTTCACTCCGAACCTGCAGGATCCGGAGTATGCGGCTGCACTGAAGAACGCAATGCAGAACCGTGTGGACGCAGTGGCGAAGTTCGCTACCGCGAAGGGCGGTTATGACAAGCTTCCGGATGAGGCGCTTGCCGCACTGGAGAAACTGGTAAAAGAACTGGCATAATCTGAATGAACGTAAAAGGAGCACTGTTTTATAGTGCTCCTTTTTGGTTTGCGCGCCATGGGCGCGCTCTAACGGGTGAAAGTTCCGAGTGCACGTAGGCAACGACGAAGCACATAGCTGAACAGCAAGGGTGTCCATC
>CAJUAA010000034.1 GCA_910584205.1 uncultured Lachnospiraceae bacterium | reverse complement strand
GTGGAGTATCGCCTTGCCAAGGCGAGGGTCGCGGGTTCGAATCCCGTCTCGTGCTCTCTATAAAGTGGCGGAAACGTTGATTTTACAGCGTTTCCGCTTGTTTTTTGCCGAAAACGCAGAAAGGAACAGGGCATGAACAAGGATACCCTCCGTTCATGCTCTGTCTGCTCATAAATCAATCTTCTTCTGCCCTCCGCCAAAATCACCGCTCCAGAAAGACGCTGCCGGCGTAGAGATAATTCTGTATGGCTTTTTCCATGATGCTGTCCACCTTCCTGTACGACAGGTCATACCAGTATTCCTCTCCGGCGATCAGCATATGGGCCAGCACGATGCCGGCATGGAACAGATTGCGGTTCAGCTGCCTCTGATATCCCGCCCGGCCCGGCCGTTTGATGAAGAGGTGGATCCGGTTTTCTGTGACCACAAACCGCCAGGGCTGCTGGTTCAGGGCCGACGGCGCCAGCCTTGCGCATTCCAGCAGCTTTTTCTGTTCTTTTCCCGGTGCTGCGTTCACCTTCACCAGCTTCTCCAGCGGCGCCCTTTTAAAAGCGACGCGGCTGCGTTCCAGGGGTTCCGCCGGGTAGCCGAAAGCAAGGATCATGATCAGCTCCATGTCCTCCTCTTCGTCCTTCTTCAGGCGGGCTCCGCCCTGATAACAGCTTCCGATCCCCTGGGTATGCAGATACAGGACCAGCTGTTCCATCAGACAGCCTGCCTGCAGATAAGCCTCCTCGTGTTTTTCAGAATAAAGAGCGGCATAATAAGGCGCCTTTACCTGGAACATTCCCTTTACCTTATGGTCCGACGCCTGATAGATCTTCCATTTTACCGGTAGCCCCTGCCGGACTCCCAGCGCATCCTTTCCAAAGCCCCGGATCTTCTCCAGGATCTGCTCCTCCACAGCGTCCTCCCTGTATTTCCGGATCGATCTTCTTTTGAATATTGCCTCATATCTCGTCATTTCCTGCCAGTCTCTCCATTTCATCCAGATATTGCGTAAATACGTTCAGTGCGTCTTCCACCGGTTTCTTCTGTTCCATATCCACTCCCGCCATCCGAAGCAGGTCCAGCGGATACCTGGAGCTTCCCCCCTTCAGAAAACGTTTGTATGCTTCCACTGCCGGTTCTCCTTCCTCCAGGATCTTCTTCGACAGCGCCACGGCGGCCGAAAACCCCGTGGAATACTGATATACATAAAAGGGCGTGTAAAAATGCGGGATCCGCGCCCATTCCAGTCCGATCTCCCTGTCAATACAGATATCTTTCCCAAAATATTCCCGGTTCAAACCATAATAAATCTCACAGAGCCGGTCCGCCGTCAGCGTCTCTCCCTGCTCCTGGAGCCCGTGGGTGATTTTCTCAAATTCCGCAAACATGGTCTGCCGAAACAGCGTGGTGCGGAACTGTTCCAGAAAATAATTGACAAGATATGCTTTCTGGCCCGGCTCTTTCGTGGTCTCGATCAGGTGGCGGATCAAAAGCGCCTCGTTGCAGGTGGACGCCACCTCCGCCACAAAGATTTTGTAGCCCGCGTAAATATACGGCTGGTGCGCGTCGGAATACCAGGAATGCAGCGCGTGCCCCATCTCATGGGCCAGAGTAAAGACATGGTTCAGGTTCTCCTGATAGTTCAGCAGGACATACGGATGGGTTCCGTACGCCCCCCAGGAGTAGGCGCCGCTTTTCTTTCCCTGATTCTCATATACGTCGATCCACCGGGAGGAAAAGCCCTCCCGCAGAAGCCCCAGGTACTCTTCCCCCATGGGACGCAGGCCTTCCAGCACCATCTCCTTTGCCTGTTCAAAAGGGATCGGCTGTCCGCTGTCCTTTACCATGGGCACATACAGATCGTACATATGCAGTTCGTCCACATGGAGCAGCTTCCGCCTCAGTTCCACATACCGGTGCATCTGCGGAAGAAATTCATGTACCGCCTGAATCAGATTGTCATAGACGGATACCGGGATATGGCTCCGGTCCAGAGCCGCTTCCAGATCCGAATGGTATCTCCGGACTTTTGCATGAAACGCCTCCTGCCTGACATTGGCACGGTACATGGCCGCCAGCGTGTTGCGGTATGTCCCATAGACGCCGTAAAGCGCATGGAATGCGTCGCGCCGGACCCGCCGGTCCCTGCTCTGCAGAAAGGTCAGAAACCTTCCGTGCGTCACCTCCACCGGCTTCCCGTCCTCTCCCGTGATCTCCGGAAAACGGATATCCGCATTGTTGAACATGGTGAAAATATCCTTCGGTCCTTCCGAAATCTCCGAAACCGCCGCCAGCAGCTCTTCCTGCTCTCTTCCAAGGACATGTTCCTTCTGTCTTATCATATTTTCAAAATACTGGCGATATACCTGAAGCTCTGTATTTTCTTCCAGAAATGCCCGGATCTGTCCGTCCGGCAGGGCCAGAAGCTCCGGCTCGATATAGGCGCCCGCCTCCGAAAGCTTCACCAGCAGGTTCTGCGCCCGGTCCGCCAGTCTCTGATACGTCCCGTTATCCGTGTTCTCATGAAGCCGCTGATTGGCGTAGACATACACCTTCTCCGCCAGCATGTTCAGCTCGTCGCCGGTCCTCTGCATGGCAAGGAGCACTTCCGCACTCTCTCCCAGCCGCCCTCTGTACACTGCCAGTTCTCCGATCCTGTTCTCCAGCCTTCCGGCATCCTTCTCCCATTCCCCGTCGTCCCGGTACAGGTCCTCCACCGCCCAGGTGTCCTTCCAGTCGGCTTCCTCTCTCGTCCGCAGCTTTTTCTCTCCCATATCCGTCTTCCTTTCCTCCATGTCTGAATTCATTCTGGTGCATCTCCCCCATATCTGTTATACTGGATTCCAGAGAGGAGGATGTTATATATGTCATTTGTAAAACAGTCGAATGCAAAAGCCGCCGCCACGATCCTTAGCCGGCTGCCGAAGAGGAACATGGAAGGCTGGTTCTGCGAGACCCGCCAGGAAGCGGTCGCAAAAGCGCTGGAGCTCATGCCGGAAGGCTCCGTCATCTCCTGGGGCGGCTCCATGAGCATCAGCGAATGCGGGCTGATGGACGCTGTCCGGGAACGGAATTATACGCTGGTGGACCGGGCCCTTGCAGTGACTCCCCAGGAAAAACGGGAAAGCTTTGCCAGAACCGTTATGGCGGATTACTACCTGATGAGCACCAATGCCATCACCATGAACGGCGAGCTGGTCAACATCGACGGCTTCGGAAACCGCGTGGCCTGTCTTTGTTCCGGCCCTGAGCATGTTATCATTATCGCCGGCATGAACAAGGTGGTGAACAGCGTCGAAGCCGGTATCGAGCGCATCCGGACCAAGGCGGCTCCGCCCAATACGACGCGTCTGAATAAGGATACGCCCTGCGCCAGAACCGGCGTCTGCGGCGACTGCTTTTCACCGGACTGCATCTGCAGCCAGACCGTCGTCACCCGGAGAAGCGGCATCCCCGGACGCATTCAGATCATTCTGGTCAACGAAGACCTGGGATTCTAATCTTTCGTCTTTTATTTTTTCTGATTCAGCGGGGGCCGCTTTGCGGCTCCCGGCTGCCGCTTTCCGCCAGCTCCACGGATTCTCCCGCGATCCTTAACAGCTCCTCCAGCTCTTCCATGGACATATCCAGATACAGGGACACCTCCTCCGGCGTCAGCTGCCTGCCCGTCTCCTCCGTCAGTTCCCGGATCGAATCCGCCAGACGGTTCAGCTTCTCCACGATCTGTCCGTTCATGTCCTCCGATCCGGTCTGTTCATCCAGCGCCGCCCGGACCGCCCGGTGGATCTCATGCTCCAGCCATTCCTCCCAGTCCGTCTCTTCTTCCTTCAGCCCCAGCAGGTCAACGCCGGTCATCAGCCCGACGCTCCCCTCCTGTACCAGATCCTGCAGCAGAAGCCCCCGGTGGGCATAGTTCTCCGCTATGGGAAGGACCCGGTCCATACAGTGCTCGATGAGAAGCTTTTTTGCCTCCTGATCCCCGTCCGCCGCCCGGGAAACCAGATCCGCCAGCTTCTCTTCCGGCTGCTTTCTGACGATCCGCAGGTCCTTCCGATACTGACGCAGAAACGCCTCCTCCTCTTCGGTATACGGCTGCTCCTCTGCCTGAGGGGCCGAAAGCTCCACGCCCTCCACCCGGATCCGTCTGGATGCCAGATAGGCGTATACCATCTCATACTGCTCTTCCTTCAGGTCCATATCCTGAAAAAATTCCTGTACTTCCTCCCGGGCCAGCCTCTGGTCCTTCTGCTCCCCGGCTGCACAGAGCGCCGCCAGCGCCGTCCTGAATCTGGTCTGTTCGTCCATAGCCGCATGCTCCTTTCTGTCTGTTTCTATCATACCCCATCCCTCCAAAAAAATCCACCATTTGTACAGGCGCACATCCCCCTGCCCGCTGCATATACTGTTATCAAAAAGCAAGCAGGAAATTCTATGGCATATAAAATCGTGATCGATGCCGGCCACAACGGGCTGACGGACCCCGGAGCCGTCTACAACGGAAGGCGGGAGAGCGACGACACGCTCCGTCTGGCCAACGCCGTCGGAAAGATCCTGTCCCGCAGCGGATACGACGTCGTGTATACAAGAACCGGCGACATCAACCAGTCAGTGGTCCAGAAAGCACAGCTGGCAAATGACGAAGATGCGGATCTCTTCGTCTCCATCCACCGGAACATGGGCAATTATCCGGAGCAGTACAACGGCGTACAGACGCTGATCTACGACCGTTCCGGCATCAAACTTCCCATGGCGGAGAAAATCAACGAAGAACTGGAGGAGGTCGGATTCCGCAACATCAACGTAGATGTCCGTCCGGATCTGGCGGTGCTGCGCCGTACAAAGATGCCGGCGCTTCTGGTGGAAGCCGGTTTTCTGGACAGCCAGAAAGACAACCAGCTTTTTGACGAACGGTTCGACGATGTGGCCGAAGCCATCGCCGACGGTATCATGGATACGCTGGAGGATCAAAAAGGCCGTCCCCTGTACCGGGTCCAGGTAGGCGCCTTCCGCAATCTTCAGAACGCGGTCGAACTGGAACAGGAACTGAAACGCCTTGGCTACAATACGTGGATCGTTACCGTGTGATGGGAAAAGAGCCGCAGCCCGCGGCTCTTTTGGTTCTCTTTTTCATCTGCTACCCGTCCCGTTCTCTCAGCCGCTTCAGCCGCTCTGCGATCTCCTTCTCCTGTCCGAGCTCTCCGGGGCGGTAGAAGGTTCTGCCGGCAATTTCATCCGGCAGATACTGCTGTTTCACGTAATGCTCCGGAAAATCATGGGCGTACAGATAACCGATCCCGTGTCCCAGCTTCTGTGCCCCGCCGTAGTGATGATCCTGCAGATGGACAGGCACTGTGGTCGTAGTGGTCTTCACCGTCTCCATGGCTTCGAAGATGGCCGTACTCGCCGCATTGCTCTTGGGCGCGGACGCCACATAGGACGCCGCATGAGCCAGAATGATCTGAGATTCCGGCATGCCGATGCGCTCCACCGCCTGGGCAGCCGCCACAGCCACGGACAGCGCCTGGGGATCCGCATTCCCCACATCCTCCGAGGCACAGATCATAATCCGGCGGGCGATAAACCGGATATCTTCCCCCGCATACAGCATCTTCGCCAGATAGAACACCGCCGCGTCCGGGTCCGATCCCCGCATGCTCTTGATGAAGGCCGAAATCGTATCATAATGGTTGTCGCCCCCTTTGTCATAGCGAACCGTCTTTTTCTGGATGCATTCGGAAGCCACTTCCAGTGTAATGTGGATCTTCCCGTCCCCGCTGCGCTCCGTAGTCAGAATCCCCAGCTCCAGCGCATTCAGCGCGTTTCTTGCGTCGCCGCCTGCGATGTCCGCCAGAAAATCCAGCGCTTCCTCATCCGCCTGCGCATCATAGGCTCCCATGCCCTTTTCCACATCGGTCAGCGCACGGACCAGAAGCTCTTTGACTTCCTCTTTCTCCAGCGCCTTCAGTTCGAAGATAATGGAACGGGAGATCAGCGCCCCGTTCACTTCAAAATATGGATTTTCCGTGGTGGCCCCGATGAGGATCAGCGTGCCGTCCTCCACAAACGGCAGCAGGTAATCCTGCTGGCCCTTGTTGAACCGGTGGATCTCGTCCACAAAAAGAATCGTCCGTTTTCCGTACATCCCGAGGCTGTCCTTTGCCTGGCGGACCACCTCTTCCATATCCTTCTTGCCCGCCGCCGTGGCGTTGATCTGTACAAATTCCGCACTGGTCGTATTGGCGATCACCCTGGCGATGGTCGTCTTCCCGGTTCCCGGAGGCCCGTAAAAGATCACCGAACCCAGCTTGTCCGCCCGGATCGCCCGGTACAGCAGCTTGTCCCTGCCCAGGATATGCTGCTGGCCCACGATCTCGTCCAGCCGGGACGGACGCATCCTGGATGCCAGCGGCGCCTCGGTCTTCATGGCATTGCTTCTCATATAATCAAACAGGTCCATGACTGTCCTCCTGTTTTTTCAGCCTTTTCAGAATCCATTCCCTTGCCAGCTGATAGAAAAACGCGAACACCGGCACGCCCAGCACCATGCCGGGCACTCCGAACAGGCCGCCGAACAAAAGAATGGCAAACAGCACCCAGAAGCTGCTCAGATGCGTCGTATCTCCCAGGATCTTCGGCCCCAGGATGTTGCCGTCAAACTGCTGCAGCACCAGGATGAAGATGATGAAGTAGACGCATTTCACCGGGCTGACCATGAGAATCAGGATGGCAGTGGGAACAGCCCCGATAAACGGCCCGAAAAAAGGGATAATATTGGTCACGCCGATGACGACGCTGACCAGCACGGCATAGGGCATCTTCATGATGCCGGTAAAAAACATGCAGATCAGGCCGATGATGAGAGAATCCAAAAGCTTTCCCTTGATAAATCCTCCCAGATAATCGTTGATGATATGGGTCTCCCGCAGAATCCAGTCCGCCGTCTGCTCTCTGTCCGGGTCCTCATATTCCTTTGGCGGAAACAGCGCCCTTACCACCTTCTCCGCCTGCCTGGCAAAGAGCTTCCGGCTGTTCATCAGGTACACCGCCACGATCAGGCCGATGATCAGATCCTTCAGAAACAGGACCATGGTCCGAAGTCCCACGGACCCTCCGCTGATGATACTGCTGACATTCGGAAGCAGATGCGTCTTTGCAAAATCCTGGACTTCCGTCATGATTTCCTTCCAGTAGGTCTCCAGAAAGTTCATGGGGATCGCATTGTCCGCCGCCAGCCTGTTCAGCCATATGCCGGCTTTCTGGAAATAGCCCGGCAGCGCCTCAATCAGCGTCTGGACGCTGCTGGCCACCTGAGAGATGAGCATGGTCGCGAGCGCGTAGATGATCAGGCAGAACAAAGACAGGCTGAGCAGGATGCTCACGCCCGCGAACATCCGCCGAAGCTGCGCCGCCGTCTTCTCCGGCCGCTTCTCCAGTCCGGACAGCTCCCCCAGCTGGCGCTCAAACCAGTTGCACACCGGACAGAGCAGATAGGCGATCACCGCCCCGAACGCAAACGGCCGCAGAATGCCCATAATCATGTTCGCATATCGTTTGACCTCGTAGAAACGAAAGACCACGAAATAAAACAGGATACACATGGCCACCGTAAAAAACGCCGCAAGTCCTTTATGATAATAATTCTTCCAGTTTTCCTTCATGAAACCAGCTCCGCTCCCGTATCAGATTTTCCAGCCCTTTGACTGTCTTTTGGCCGGAATGTAAGCGCACGGGACTGCCCGCGCGGCTCCGTTTGTTTTTATTATAGTACAGTTTATTTCATATGAAAAGTGAATTTTTACCAAAAACCATTGTCAGACGGACGCATTCTGTGTTACTAATAGTAAGAGAAAACCTTCAGAGAAAAGGAGTGGTATATTATGGTAACTGTTCGTCTCGGAAAGACCGGCATCACTGTGAATAAAAACGGCTTCGGCGCCCTTCCCATCCAGAGGACGGAGAAAGAAGAAGCAGTCCGCCTGCTGCACAAAGCGTTTGACGGGGGCATCGATTTCTATGACACTGCCCGCATGTATACGGACAGCGAGGAAAAACTGGGCGCCGCCTTCTCGGACCGCCGGCGCCGGGTCACCATCTCATCCAAGACCGGAGCGGCTACGGCAGAAGGCTTCTGGAAAGACCTGGAAACCACGCTGCGCAATCTGAAAACCGATTATCTGGATCTGTACCAGTTCCACAACCCGGCCTTCTGTCCGAAACCGGACGACGACAGCGGCATCTATGACGCCGCTCTGGAAGCGAAGAAAAAAGGGATGATCCTGCACATCGGCATCACCAACCACCGGCTGAACGTGGCGCAGGAAGCCATCGACAGCGGGCTGTACGAGACGCTGCAGTTTCCCTTCTGCTACCTGTCCGGAGAGGCGGAGTTTCAGCTGCTGGAGGGCTGCCGGCGGCAGGATATGGGTTTCCTGTCCATGAAGGCCCTGTCCGGCGGGCTCATAACCAACGCCGCTGCCGCCTACGCCTTCCAGGCGCAGTATCCGGAAACACTTCCCCTGTGGGGTATCCAAAGAGAGCGGGAACTGGACGAATTCCTGTCCTTCGTAAACAACCCGCCCGTCATGAACGAGGAGTTTTCCGCCGTCATCGAAAAGGACCGTTCGGAGCTGCTGGGAGATTTCTGCCGCGGCTGCGGCTACTGCATGCCCTGCTCCGCCGGCATTGAAATCAACAACTGCGCGCGCATGTCGCTGCTTCTCCGCCGCGCCCCCTCTGCCGGTTATCTGACTCCTGAATGGCAGGAAAAGATGAAGAAGATCGAGGAATGCGTACACTGCGGCGCCTGTAAGAAAAAATGCCCCTACGGGCTGGATACCCCGGAGCTTCTGAAGAAAAATTACGAAGATTACAAGGCAATACTGGCCGGAAAGGCCTTCTGATTCAGAAAAAGCTGCGGAACTTCCCGCAGCTTTTTTATCTCTTTGCTGTCCGCAGGTCACGGACAGTCCGGAGCTCTCAAAATCCGGATCACGGCCAGGGCGATCATACCGCTTAGAAACAGCGAAAGGAAAAAACCGGTCAGCGATCCATAAATCAGTTCCATCCCTCCCATGTCCTCCAGAAGGATCACAAACAGATTTGCCGACATATGCGCTACCATCGGTACAAGGATCCGCTGAAACCGTTCCATAAGCCAGGCAAAAAACAGCCCTACCAGAAACGCGTAGATTCCCTGTATCACATTTCCGTGAAAAATACCGAACGCCAGCGCGCTCCAGAACATGGCCGGCCCGGGCCGCATCATCTGGCGGAATCTCTGGTACACCAGCCCCCGCATCATCAGCTCTTCCACAGCCGGGGCCAGAAAACCGGCGCCGATGATCTGCAGCCAGATACCTCCTGTATTCAGCGCTTCACTGACCTCCTCATAGTCCTCCGTCCACATGGACAGCGGCATCAGGCTGACCAGCTGGTTGCAGAACAATGCCAGCGCAGCGCTTCCCAGCACCGCCCACAGAAGTCTTCCCTCTGTCAGCGGGAACCACTCGTCTCTCCAGCCCATGGCTTTTTTCTTCTGTATATCCCGGTAATACAGCCATCCAAACAGCGGGATCGTACATGCCGCCGCAAAGATGATGATGACCATGGTCCCCTCCAGAAGACGCTCCGCAATCTGTATCTCCAGATCTCCCGGTCCCAGGCCCTGTTCCCGGATTAAAGCGGGCGCCAGAATCACCAGCGCATAGAAAATCTGTGCCAGAAACTGCGCAAGCGGATATACCAGCACCGGATACAGGCTGCGCCACAGGCCGCCGGGCGACACTTTCCTCCTGATCTCCATCCCGTCCTACATCCTCTCCGGCGCTTCAAAGCCCAGCAGGTCGATACAGGTCTCCAGCACGCGCCTGGTCAGCGAAAGAAGCTGTATCCTGCCGCTCTTCTGCGCCTCATCCTCTGTTCCCAGGATACTGGTCTCATGGTAAAATTTATTGAACGCATTGGCAAGATCATAAATATATGCGCAGACCTTATGGGGCGCCAGCTCCTCATACGCATTATAAAGAACACCGTTCAGCCGCGTCAGCTCCAGCATCAGCGCCTTCTCGCTTTCATTGCCGTACGCTGTGATCACCGCGTCGTCCGCGCATCCGCCCTGCTCCTCATATTTTTTCAAAATAGACTTGATCCTGACGATCGTATACAGAATATAGGGCCCGGTATTTCCTTCGGAAGAAGTAAAACGGTCCACGTCGAAAATATAATCCTTGGACGCCTGATTGGACAGGTCTCCGTATTTTACCGCGGACAGTCCCACCACCTTCGCAATCTCACAGGCCTCCTCCTCGCTCATGGGACGGCTCTCCCGGATCTTCTTCAGCATCTCTTCATTGATGTCGGACAGAAGATACTCCAGGCGCATGACGCCGCCCTCACGGGTCTTGAACGGCTTTCCGTCCTTCCCGTTCATGGTGCCGAAGCCCAGGAACTTAAAAACGGTATCCTCTCCCGCCAGGCCGCATTTTTTCGCACAGCGGAACACCTGGATAAAATGCATCTCCTGTCGTTTGTCCACCACATAGATGATCTCGTCCGGCGCATAAAGCTTCATCCGTTCCACAATGGTAGCCAGATCCGTGGTCGTATAGAGCGACGCCCCGTCCGACTTCAGGAGCATGCAGGGCGGAACCTCCTTAGTGTCCGTCTCCTCTTTGATGTCAACCACCAGAGCGCCGTCGCTCATATGGGCAAACCCCTGCTCCTTCATCCTCTGTACCATATCCGGAATATAGGGCTGGGCGTCCGATTCGCCTTTCCACAGGTCAAACTCCACCTTCAGATTCTCATAATTACGCTTCAAATCCGTCACGGACACGTTCAGGATGTGCCGCAGAAGCGCCTGATAGCCTTTCCGCCCCTGCTGCAGCTCAAAGGTCGCCTGCATGGCCGCCTCTTTGTAAGCGGCGTCCTCCTTGGATCTTGCGCTGGCCGTGGGATAGATCTCCTCCAGTTCCGCGATGGTAAAGGGCGGCTCCTTGGGATATTCTCCTTCATAAGCCGCGTCAAAATACGGCAGCTCCGGTTTCCGGTTCTTAAGTTCCATGATGATCAGTCCCATCTGCAGACCCCAGTCGCCCAGATGCACGTCTCCGATCACTTTATGTCCGGCAAAACGGGCGATCCTCTTGATGCTCTCTCCTATGATCGCGGAACGAAGATGCCCCACATGCAGCGGCTTCGCCACATTTGGCCCGCCGTAGTCGATCATGATCGTCTTCGGCTGCGCCGCCTTCTCACAGCCCAGGCGGCTGTCCTCCTTCATCCCGTTCAGATAGCCGCTCAGAAACTCCGCACAGAGCTTCAGGTTGATAAACCCCGGCTTCACCGCCTGTATCTCCTCAAACAGCGAAGAACCCTGAAGCGCGTCCACCACGCCTTCCGCGATCAGGACGGGCGCCTTATGGTATTCCTTTGCCGCCGCCATGGCGCCGTTGCACTGATACTCGCACAGATCCGGGCGGTTGGACAGGGTCACCTTCGCATATTTCTCATCATATCCCGCTTTCCGAAACGCTTTTTCCATTTCTTCCGAGATTAGTTCCAGTATCTTTTTCAAATCGTCTTCCTCCTTCACATACCGTCCGGAGACATTACGCCGCCTTTGGCATATTCCATTTAAAATGATACGCCATCATGCGTACCGTCATCACAATGACAGCCCCTGCAAACATGGCATATTCCTTTTTGATCCATAAAAGCAGATAATCATAGCATGCGGCGCCCAGAAGGGATGCGCACGCATAGATATGTTTTCTCAATATGGCAGGCATAAGCCCCGCCAGAATGTCCCGGAGCATTCCGCCGCCCACACCAGTCAGCATCCCGAGAAACAGGACGAACCTGTGGCACTCTCCGTAACCTGCCTCAATCGCCACATTCACGCCCAGCACCGTGAAAAGCCCAAGCCCCACTGCATCCGTAAAATTCAGAATCCACTGAAACCTTCCCTCCGGAAGATACGGAATCATATGACGGTTCCAGCGAACGGCGAGAAAGGTATAAAAGGATGCCAGCAGTCCCACCGGAATCAGCATGGGGCTTTCGAACATGGACGGAGGCACAATCCCCAAGCACCACATCCCGTATAAAACCGCCGCCTGACGCCGTCACAAGCCCCAGAAACAGGACGCCGAACAGATCCATCTTCCGGTCAATGGCAAGCATGGCGCCGGATATGGCAAACGCAACAGTCCCCAGAACCTCTATGATCAACTGTATGTTCATGACCGTCTCCTTTGAAAATTCAGTATAGAAAAAATGGAAGCGTTTGTCAAGTTCACAAAATAACCGTCACCTCTGAATCATCCCGCCTGTTTCAGCGCCGCCCGTGTTCTCGCACCGCAGATTCCGTCCGGCTCGCTACCGGAATAGGTTTTGGGATGATCTTTCTGAAACGCCCTCAGCGAAAGGTCCGTGGCCGGACCAAATTTTCCGTCAACCATAATATCATACCCTGCTTCTCTCAGTTCCCACTGAAGCCATTTCACATCTTCCCTTACGACTCCCGCCTGAAGACGCTGATACCGGAGGGATTTCACCGGTTCCCTGTAAGGATTTCCCTTTTTTACCGCCGAATCTGCATACCAGATATCAAGATCCACGTTTCCTGCAATTCCCGGAATTTTTCCTTTGCTGGAATACTGCCAGCCGGACTCTCCCACATGAGGCCGCCGGTTTTCCTTCAGCGTCCCGTCATCGGGATTCGGATACCGCGAAATCCAGTACATCGTATCCAGTCCGCCGCAGACATTTTTGTACCAGTCCATATTGCAGTAGATGCCGCACTCATATCCGCCCTCCCTGACGGTCTTCATCCATACATTCGCCAGCCTCTTTACCTTCTCTTTTCCAAGCGCCCGCTGCCTTTTCCACTCCAGATCCAGCCAGACACCCATCTCCAGCTTCCGTCCTGAAAGCTCTGTCAGAACCCCTTTTGCTTCCGCCCGTGCCTGGGCTTCGGTCAGCGCATAGCTGAAACGGTATACGCCCCTTAAGATACCTGCCTCCCTGCACCTGTCATAATTATACTCAAAAGAGGCGTCTTTTCCTCTGCTGTTCATAATCCGCAGGATGGCAAAGCGTACTCCATGTTCCTTTACCACTCCCCAGTCCGGTTTTTTCTGGTAACTGGATACGTCGATCCCGTACATACTCATAATCTTCACCTGCTCCTTTCTCCGGCGTGGCCCGCCGGTATATGACAAAAAGTCTTTGTTTTTTCTCTTTATGGATATGTGCAAAGTCAGATTATGTGCTTCCGTGTCGAGGCTCCCTTTGAAAAGCGTTCACAAAACGCACCGTTACGCAAAAAGAAACCTGTCTGAAACCGCTCATCTGAAATCCTGTGAATTTTCTTGCCAGATCCGCGTTCAAACGGGTATACTAGAGAAAACGCGCAGATAAAAAAACAGGGGTTCAAAAAACGCCTGAACTATAAAGGAGATGACTGTCATGTTAAAAATCGGTTCTCATGTGGGAATGAACGGGAAAAAAATGATGCTGGGCTCCGTGGAGGAAGCGCTTTCCTACGAAGCCAACACCTTTATGCTCTATACCGGAGCGCCTCAGAACACAAGACGCAGGGAGATCGGCGAACTGAACATCGAAGCGGCCCAGGCGCTGATGAAAGAACACGGCATAACGGAATTCATCGTACACGCTCCCTACATCATCAACCTGGCCAATACGGTAAAGCCGGAGACCTACGAGCTTGCGGTCCGTTTTCTGAAGCTGGAACTGGCCCGCGCCTCCGCCATGGGAAGCCGGGTTCTGGTCGTTCACCCGGGCGCGCATGTGGGCGCGGGCGCGGAAGCCGGCATCGCATCCATCGTCAAAGGGCTCAATGAAGTACTGGCTGACGACAGCGACTGCCTGATCGCTCTGGAGACCATGGCCGGAAAAGGCTCTGAGATCGGACGGACCTTCGAAGAACTGGCCCGGATCTATGACGGCGTGACAAAAAAAGACCGCCTGCGGGTCTGCTTTGATACCTGCCATACTCACGACAGCGGCTACGATATCGTAAACGATCCCGAAGGCGTCCTTAAGCAGTTCGACCGGATTCTGGGAAAAGATCAGATCGCCGTCTTCCATATCAACGACAGTAAAAATCCCTGCGGCGCCGCCAAAGACCGGCATGAGAATCTTGGAAAGGGATGCATCGGCTTTGACGCCCTGAACCGCATCGTACATCATCCTGATTTCGCGGATGTTCCGAAGATCCTGGAAACTCCATGGGTCCCCATAGACGGTGATCCCAAAAATACACGGGCTCCTTATAAGGAAGAGATCGTCATGCTGCGGGAACATGCGCCCGCATAGCCTGTCTATGACTGCCTTCTGTTTTTTTCCGGCAGCTGCGCCAGAATAATCGCCCCGAACATCAGCACGCATCCGAACAGCTCTTTTCCGCTCAGCTTCTGCCCCAGGATCACCCAGCCGGCCAGCACGGAAAAGACGGACTCCAGGCTCAGAAGCAGGGAAGCCACCGTGGGGTCCGCATTCTTCTGGCCCAGGATCTGGAGCGTATACGCCACTCCGCAGGACATGACGCCCGCATACAGCACCGGCATCCATGCCGCCAGAAGATCCGCCATATGGGGATCCTCCCAGACAAACATGGGCACCGCACAGACGATTCCCGCCGTCAGAAACTGGATCGCCGACATGCGGACGCCGTCCACCAGCGGAGAGAAATGATCGATGACCAGAATATGTACGGAGAAAACCAGCGCGCAGAGCAGTACCAGAAAATCCCCGATACCCAGCGAAAGCTTCTCGGTCATACACAGAAAATACAACCCGAGGACCGCCATAAAAACACACAGGAGAATCAGCGGCCGGATCTTTTTCCCAAGGAAAATCCCCAGAATCGGAACCAGGACAATATACATGGCCGTGATGAACCCTGCCTTCCCCACCGTGGTAAACAGGATGCCGAACTGCTGCAGGCTGCTGGCCGCTGCCAGAACCACGCCGCAGCAGATGCCCCCGGTCAGGAGCGTCTTTTTGTCTCCCCGCTCTTTTTTCATCTCTTCTTCGCTCATGCCGCTCTTCCTCTTCCAACTGTCCATCAGAAAGATCACCGGCAGCAGAACAACGCTCCCCACCATGCACCGGACCGAGTTAAAGGTAAAGGGCCCTACGTAATCCATGCCTACGCTCTGCGCCACAAACGCGCAGCCCCAGATCAGCGCCGTCAACAGCAGCAGAAGGTTGTTTTTTATCTGTTTCATCTCATCATGCCTCCTCGTACATTTTTTCAACAGCTGCCCTCATTTAAAATCTTCAGAAGCTGCTCCCCGTACTTTGCACACTTCACTTCTGCAATTCCCCGTATTTTCAAAAGCTCCGCCTGGTTTCTCGGCTGCCGGATACACAGTTCCATTAACGTCTCATTCTGAAATACCCGGAAAGGACGTATCTTTTCCGCTTTTGCCGCCTCATTCCTGAATGTTCTCAGACTTTCATACAGCCGCTTCTGCCCCGGAGTCAGATCTTCAGCAGAATATTCCTTTTTCTTCCGTGCAGACGCCTTCTCTTCACGAAAACCATATTCTGCAGGATCTGCGAACACGCTCTCTCCCGCCACGTCCCTGATGATATTTACAATGGACCGAAGATAGCCGTCCTGATCCGTCTCCCCAGGATAATAATGATTCTCACTGACTCCCACACGTTCCAGCAGCTTCAGGGTCATCTCATGGCACATCCTTTTGTTCAGCCGTTTTCCCTTGTACCAGCTCTTAAGCTCCCGAAACCCCTTCCTTTTTTCATCTGTCAGCTCCTCAAATGTCTCATCGAACAGAGCTTTTTCTTTGCCGGCCATTGCATTTCTGCTCCCATCCTCAAACTGGTCTGTTCCCAGCCCCGTATCCTGTCTTCCCTCACTGTTATCGGGGTTTTTCAAAGGCCCGTACAAGTTGACCGGCACAACGGGAAGCCCCTTTCGTTCCTGCTTTCCGCCTATGGAAGCCAGATCCGTCTGGCTGTACATGAATTCCAGCAGCGTGGCATAGCTCCTTGCATATTTATCGTCCAGAAACATCAGCACCGCCTTGCATCCTGGATCCTCCATGTTTTCCGGAAACTGCTCGATCCACGTCTCATTGTGATCGTCAAAACTTCCGTCAAAATAGATTCTCAATCCATATTCTGTCATCAGTTTATATACCAGATCATGAAGCACCAGTTTCCAGTCATCGCTCTTATAGCTGATGAATACGTAGTCTTTTCCTTCGCTGTATGTTGTAATATTTTCCATAATGAACCGAACGTGCGGATCATTTTTACGTTCCATCTGCTCTTTCGGACTTAAACCCATCTCAGCGTTCCTTCTTCCCTTCTTTTCTTCTGTAAACGCGCAGGATGGCTCCTGAAAAAACCGGAGCCTTCCCGCCTCTACTGAATTTACAGGAATTTGGAAATGATGTCAAGTGTTCTGAAGCACCTCATACAGTTCCCCGGTATCCGCCGCCGTATATACCGCTCCCAGGCTTAAGAGCAGCTCCCGGCTGCGGAATCCCCAGGTCACGGATACGCAGGGAATCCCGCAGTTTTCTGCAGTTTTTAGATCCACCTCCGAATCCCCCACATAGACGCAGTCCTCAAGGCGGACTCCCAGCTGCTTTGCCGCCTGCTCCACCGTGTCCGGCGCCGGTTTTCTGCGGACCCGTTCCGATTCTCCGATGGCGACGGCGATCAGTCCGCCGAAATACCGTTCGTTCAGATCCCGGACCGCAAAATCCGGTTTATTGGAAACAATGGCCATGGGAACGCCTTCATTGGAAAGCCGTTCAAGCAGCTCAGGAATCCCCTCATAAGGCCCTGTATGGTCGTTCAGATGCTCTCCGTAGTATTCCTTAAAGGATTGCAGGCATTCCTCAAAATGCGGGTCCTCCTCGCCCCTGGGAATCGCCTGGCGCATCAGATTCCTGGCGGCGTTTCCCACAAACTGCCGTACTTCCTCCAGCGTCCTTTCCGGAAATCCGTATTTCGTAAGCGCTGCGTTGGTACTCAGGTACAGATCCTCCAGCGTGTCCAGCAGCGTCCCGTCCATATCAAAGATAATCGCTTTTTTCATGATGCTTCAAATGCTCCTGTATACAACTGATAGTATTTTCCCTTCTCTTCCAGAAGAGACTCATGGTTTCCGCGCTCAATGATGCGTCCCTGCTCCAGAACCATGATCACGTCGGAATTCTTGATGGTGGACAGCCGGTGGGCGATGACGAATACCGTCCTGCCTTTCATCAGCTGGTCCATGCCGCTCTGGACGATGGTCTCTGTCCGGGTGTCAATACTGGAAGTCGCCTCATCCAGAATCAGCACCGGCGGGTCCGCGATGGCTGCCCGGGCGATGGCAAGAAGCTGCCGTTCTCCCTGAGACAGGCTGGTTCCGTCTCCGCTCAGCATGGTATCATAACCGTCCGGAAGCTTTGTGATAAAGTAATGGGCGTTGGCAAGCTTTGCCGCCGCCACGACCTCTTCGTCCGTGGCGTTCAGCTTCCCGTACCGGATATTGTCCGCAATGGTACCGGTGAACAGATGGGTATCCTGCAGCACCATTCCCAGAGACCGGCGAAGATCCGGCTTTTTGATCTTGTTGATGTTGATGCCGTCGTACCGGACCTTTCCGTCCTGAATATCGTAGAACCGGTTGATCAGGTTGGTGATCGTCGTCTTTCCCGCTCCGGTGGCGCCCACAAACGCAACTTTCTCTCCCGGATTGGCGTACATCTTAATGTCATGCAGTACGATTTTGTCGTCCGTATACCCAAAATCCACGCCGTCCAGCACCACATCGCCTTCCAGCTTCTTGTACGTGATGGTCCCCTCCGCCTTATGGGGATGCTTCCACGCCCAGATCCCGGTCCGTTCCTTTGATTCCTTTAATGTACCGTCCGGCTCCTCCGTCACATTGACCAGCGTCACATAGCCATTGTCCACTTCCTCCTTCTCATCCAGAAGATCAAAGATCCGCTCTGCTCCCGCCAGCGCCATGATGATGGAGTTGAACTGCTGGGACACCTGGGTAATGGGCATGTTAAAACTTCTGGTAAGCTGCAGAAACGACGCCAGCGCTCCCAGCGTCAGCCCTCCGACGCCGTTTATGGCAAAGACGGCCCCCACCCCAAGCGTCAGTACATAGTTGATGTTTCCCAGGTTGGCCATGACCGGCATGAGGATATTGGCGAAGGTATTGGCATTTCTGGCGCTGTCAAACAGCTCGCCGTTCAACTGATTGAACTTTTCCCTGGATTCCGACTCATGGCAGAAAACCTTGACTACCTTCTGGCCCTCCATCATTTCCTCGATATAGCCGTTCAGAGCGCCGAGGGATTTCTGCTGACGCAGAAAATACATGCCGCTCTTTCCTCCGATAAACCGAACCGCCTTCACCATAACCACCACCATGAGAACGATCAGCGCCGTCAGAGGCACGCTTAAAATCAGCATGGACACAAACGTGCTGACAATGGTGATGGAGGAACTGAGCATCTGCGGGATGCTCTGGCTGATCATCTGGCGCAGCGTATCCGTATCGTTGGTGTAACAGCTCATGATATCTCCATGGGCATGGGTATCAAAATATTTGATGGGCAGGCGTTCCATGTGGGTGAACATCTCATCCCGGATGTCTTTCAGCGTCCCCTGGGTGATGACAATCATAATTCTTGCGTAAAGAAACGTGGCGATGGTACCGGCATAATAGATGCAGGCCATTACCATCATCGCATGGAGCAGCGGAGTAAAGCTGGGGTCCTTCGCCCCCAGAAACGGCAGAATATAGTCGTCGATCAGTTTTTGGAGAAACAGATTGCCCATAACCGCCGTCAGAGAGCTGACCGCGATGCTGACGGCCACCACGACGCAGTGAAGCTTATAATCCTTCCATATATAGGCAAGAAGGCGTTTCAGGGTCTTTCCAGGATTCCGGCTTCCCTGCCCGCCGCGCATGCCCCGGGCGCCTGGTCCTTTCATCATCCTTGGATTACTCATCAAAATCCGCTCCTTTCTGCTGCAGTTCATAGATATCGCGATAAATGTCGTTGTCTTTCAACAGCTCTTCGTGAGTTCCAAAGCCCACGACCGCTCCCTGATCCAGCACCAGGATCCGGTCCGCATCCTGAACGGATGAGATCCTCTGAGCAATGATCAGTTTCGTCGTATCCGGTATTTCTTCCGCAAATGCTTTCCGGATCAGGGAATCTGTCTTCGTGTCCACTGCACTGGTGGAGTCATCCAGAATCAGGATCTTCGGTTTTTTCAGAAGCGCTCTGGCGATACAGAGCCTCTGCTTCTGGCCGCCGGATACGTTGGTCCCGCCCTGCTCGATATAGGTCTGATAACCGTCCGGCATTTTCTCAATGAATTCATGGGCCTGAGCCAGCTCGCAGGCATGGCGGCACTGTTCCTCCGTGGCCTCTTTGTCGCCCCACCGGAGGTTCTCCAGAATCGTGCCGGAAAAGAGGACATTTTTCTGCAGGACCATGGACACTGCGTTCCGGAGCGTCTCGATCCGGTATTCCCTCACATCGTGTCCTCCCACCATAACGGAACCGTCCAGCACGTCATAAAGTCTGGGAATCAGCTGCACCAGCGTGGATTTGGAACTTCCGGTCCCGCCGATGATGCCGATGGTCTCCCCGGAATGAATCGTAAGGTCGATATCCCGGAGCACGCATTTCTCCTGATCGTCGCTGTAGGAAAAATTCACATGGTCAAACCGGATGGAACCGTCCTCCACTTCAGGCACGGGATGCTCCGGGTCCTGAAGGCTGCTCTTCTCGTCCAGCACCTCCACGATACGTTCCGCGGAGGAACGCGCCATGGTCGTCATGACAAAGATCATGGAGATCATCATCAGGCTCATCAGAATCTGCATGGTATACGTGAAAAGGCTCATGAGCTGCCCGGTGGTCATGGTCCCGTCCACGACGATCAGCTTTGCCCCGAACCAGGATACCAGCATGATACAGCTATAGACCGTAAACTGCATGACCGGCTGGTTCATGACCACCAGACGCTCTGCGTGAACGCTCAGATCCTTCAGGTTTCCGGTGGCTCCGCGGAATTTCTCCTTTTCATAATCTTCCCTCACATAGGCCTTCACCACCCTGATCCCGGTCAGGTTCTCCTGCACGCTGGCGTTGAGCCGGTCATATCCCTTGAACATCTCATCAAAGATGGGAAACGCCCGGGTAATGACAAACGCCAGTACGCAGCCCAGAAAAATCAGCGCCGCCAGAAAGATCAGCGACAGCCTGGGACTGATGGATACGCACATGAACAGCGCCGAGATCATCATGATGGGCGCCCGCACGAACATTCTTATAATCATCTGAAACGCGTTCTGCACGTTGGTCACATCCGTGGTCATACGGGTCACCAGCCCTGCCGTGGAAAAACGGTCAATATTCCGGAACGAAAAATCCTGTATATTGTCATACATTGCTTTTCTTAAATTCCGGCCAAATCCCATGGACGCCCTTGCCGCAAAGACGCCCGACATGGTCCCCGCCAGAAGGGAGAGCATGGCGACCGCCAGCATGACAACTCCCATCTTCACCACATAATTCATATTTCCTGCTTCCACGCCCCGGTCGATGACCGAAGCCATCAGAACCGGCAGCAGGACCTCCAGGATTACCTCCAGGATCACGCTCACCGGAGCCATCAGCGTATCTCTTTTAAATTCCCCGATGTGCGCGGTCAGTCTTCTAATCATATTCTGCCTCCTCAAGTCTTGCCTCTATTTTACGGATACATGAAAACCAGAGTTTTCGTTCCTCTTCGCCAAGCGCCTGGTTTGCCATGTCCTCCAGGCGGTTCAGCCGTTCCAGCACGGTTTCCTGAACTGCGATTCCCTGTTCTGTCAGCACCAGTTCCTTTTTCCGGGCGTCTCCGGGGACGCCGATCCTGCGGACCAGCCCTTTTTTCTCCAGGATCTGGATCACGCTGGTGACGGAGGATTTCCGTATCTTAAACTCCTCCTCCAGTTCCCTCTGGAACACCTTTTTCTCCTGACGGCGCTGAAAATAGACATATCCCAGCATCCGGCTCTGGATCGAAGTCAGCCCCAGATCCGACATCCTCTTCTCGATCATCCGATGCCAGATACAGTTCAGATTCACCATCTCACGCATCGGATAGCCTTCATCCTTCACAGCTTTTCCTCCTCTCCTGTTTGTTAGAAGTCTAACTGATTATAAGTTAGACTTCTAACAATGTCAAGTGGGAATCTGTGAAAATTCTGCGAACATTTTGTGAAAAACATGTTGCCATATAGAACGCAGAGAAGGAAGCTGTCCCCAGCTTCCTGTCTTAAAAAATAATTCTGTTTTTGATCAAACGCCTTATTCTCACAGCCTTTTATGCGGAGCAGAAATCAGAACATACAGCGCAAACCACGAAACACAGTGAACTGCGAGAATACCGGCATCTTTTACCGCCGTCCCCATGTTCCCGTCAGACAGAGCCATAATGCCGTCAAAGGCAGGCCGGGACGGAACGATGCTGCAAATGGCCGCCGGCAGCCCGTTCACTCCGAGCAGAGCGCATACAATGGGGACTGCGATGAACACAAGCATAACGATCTTGATATAGACCACGCCGGTCATCAGCCCCTCGGAGAACCTGCCGATGAACAGGCCCATCAGCGCCGCCACAAAGGACGACAGAACGATCAGCACCAGCATGATCCACAAATTCTGCCAGGACAGCCGAAAACAAATACATGCCGTTATGACAGACGATAAACTGCCAAAGAGAAACCCTGTCACGACTTTCTGAAAAATGTACCGGCCTGGCGTCATGGGCAGGATTTCGTTGATAAAAGCCACGCCGTCATCTTTTTCGGAGATGATGTTCACGGCGTTGAACGTACAGCCCATGAACATGGCGACAATCAGCACGGCAGGAATGAAAATGCCTTGAAAGTTTTCCAGAATATCGGGCCGCTCCAGCACCTGGACTTCTGCCTGTTCCGCGTCCTTCCGCTGTTCATAGAGGACCGGGAGGGTTGCCGCCGCCTGCTGAAAAATGTCCAGCTCGTCCCCGCTGACCGCCGTTTTCAGGCTTTCGCCATCCGCTTTTACGCCAATCACATTGGTAGACGGCTCGTTAACAGCGTCGGCCAGTTCTTCCTGTGTCCCATAGGCAGTCACCGGGCCGTACCGCTCCAGCCATGTGACCGTCTGTGGGGGCAGGTCGTTTTCCAGTACGCCAAAATGCAGCTCCCCCAGGGTGGACAGGTCAATGGAACCCATAAAATTCAGCGCCGCAGCCGCCAGGATGGGCAGCAGGAACGTCATCAGGCAGAATTTATCCCGCAGAACGCTTTTCAACTGATATTGCAAACCTTTCACGCCTCACCCCTCCTTTCCGATTTCCCGGTAGAATGCAGGCCGCACCATCAGGAACAGCAGCACGATCGCACCGGCAGCACCGATATCATAGACCGGCGAAACTGCCATTCCAAAGTAAGCGTTTTTCAGGCCCATATAGACGTGATAGAACGGGTGCAGGCCGATCCAGTCAAACTTGACCGATGTGTTGGCGGACAGAAAGACCGGCGTCGCGGCAAAGATGGCGATCACCAGATAGGCCAGCGTAAACTGCCGGAAATCCTTCAGCAGCAGGGCGCAGAGCAAACCTGCCAGAGCCATGATCAACGACAGGATCGCCGTCTGGAGCAGTACAGCCGGCAGTACCGCCGCTCCGTCCCCAACCCCCAGATTCAGCAGGGTAAGCAGTAGCGCAAAGGCCAGATCGGAGAGCAGGAATATCGCCAGCTTGGACAGAAGAAACAGTTCTTTGTGCACCGGGAGAACGGCGTGGACGCGGATGACCCCCATGTCCTTTTCCTTGAACAGCACGGCGGCGATTCCCAAAAATCCCACAGCGGCCAGCTCGAAAAACAGCAGCTCGCAGGTGATCTCTTTCCTCGCTTTCTGCTCCGGCGTATTTGTGCCGAGTATCTCCGGAGCAGATCCGGCCGAGGGCTGCAGCAGCGACAGGGCGTAATCCGACCGGTGGTGATCGATGTGCTCCGCTCCCGCATAAAGCACCACCCGCACGTCCCCGCTGCCGGCGTCCAGCCCCACGCCGTTGGCGTCGGAGAGCAGGGCGGCGTCCATGGCCTTCAAGGACGGAACATTCTGCACCAGAGAGGATGTTTCCGTCTGTGTCCCGGCAGGATCGTACAGATACACATGGTAGGGCGGCATCTGCATAAAGCGGACATAACCCAGATTCACATACGCTGTATAAAGGACGAGAAAGCCGGCTGCCATCAGGAAAAACCTGCCTGACACCAGCATCCGTAAGTCCTTTTTGAACAGGGCGCAAAAGTCTTTTCCCATCAGGACAGCCCCCTTCCTGTGTATTGGATGAACATATCCTCCAAAGTCGGCTCCTGAGAGTGGATGCTGATGATCTCGTCATGGGCAAAGGGAATGCCTGCTTCCAGATCCGGCGCCTCTATGGTTTTTGTTTCCCGCCTGCCTTGATACAGGTAATCGATCGCCACCCGGCGGCGGCTGTTTTTCTCTTTCAGACGCCCGGGCGTGTCCAGGGCGACGATGTTTCCGCCCGCGATGAACGCCACCCGGTCGCACAGCAAATCGGCGTCCACCATATTATGGGTAGTGACAAACACCGTCGTTCCCTTCTGGCGTTCCTGCTCAATGATCTTTCGGAACAGCACTGCGCCGGAGGGATCAAGGCCGCTGGTAGGTTCGTCCAGAAACAGCAGCCGGGGGTTACTCACCAGCGCCCGCGCCATGCTCACCCGCTGGCGCATCCCCTTGGAGCAGGAGGACACCGGCTTTTTCCAAAATTCCGGTTTCAATTCCAGCGCGTCCAGCAGCTCCCCCACATCCCGCCGCTGCTCCCTGGGATAGAAGGAAGCGAAGTAGTTCAGATTGTCCACGGCGCTCAAATTGGCGTACAAGTAGGGAAATTCAAACAGGACGCCGATCTTCCGGAAAAATTCCCGGTCGCGGGCGGAGGAAATGTCCTGCCCAAACACAGAGACTTTTCCGCCGTGACCCTTCAAAATCCCGGTCAGAATTTTTTGAGTCGTGGACTTTCCGGAGCCGTTGGGCCCCAGAAAGCCGAAGATCTCTCCGTCCTCCACGGCAAAGTCCAGGCCGTGGAGGGCCTGCCTGTCTTTGCCGTAGGAAAATGTCATGCTTTTGACCTCGATCACTCGTCGTCACCCCACTTTCCCCGCCGGCCGTCCTTCTCCTGCTGTCGTTTCCTCCACCACTTCATACATTTGATCTTGAAGGGAATGTAGGCCATCAGTACCGCCATGATCACCAGCCACCAGTACCATGCCAACCCAAAGAACATAAAAAAACCTCCTTATTTGTGATAAGGAGAGTTTAGATATGCGGTGTGAAGTTGATGTGAGGCCGCCGTGAAATCCGTGTGAAATTATTCGGTGACAGGGATGGAAAAATAGAACCGCACCCCGTCCTTTCGGTTTTCCGCGCCATAGGGCAGCTGCTGCATGGACAGGATTTGCGCCACAATGGACAGGCCCAGCCCGGAGCCGCTGTATTCCGCGCCGCTGTCCCGATAGAATTTTGTCCATATTCTGGACAGGCCGTCTTCCGAAATGGGCCGGCCCTGATTGAAGACAGAGAAATGCAGCGTTCCCTTGTCCACTGTCAGTACCAGCCGCAGAACGCCGCCGGGAACTACATTTTTTCTGGCATTGACGATCAGATTGTCCAAAACCTGCTCCATGCGCCGCCGGTCTGTCCGCACAAAAACGGTTTGCTCCGGCAGCTCATACCGCAGTTCAAAATCGGTGTCCGGGGCGTCGATCAGAAGCCGCCCGGCTACCGTTTCCACCAGCTCTACAAAGTCGAACCGGGAAATGTTCAGGCTGGCGGCCCCGCTCTCCAGTGCCGACAAATCCAGCAGGGTCACGATCAGGTCGTTCATGCGCTCCGCTTCGGAGACGATCACCCGGGCGTATTTCAGCTTTTTGGCTTCCTCTGTTTCATCCAGCAGTCCCTCGGCATAGGCCCGGATGATACCCAGCGGGGTTTTCATCTCATGGGACAGGCTGTCCACCAAATCTTTTCGCTCGGCCAGAAGGAGCCGTTCCTTTTCCACATCCTTTTCAAGCCGGGTGTTTGCGTCCTCCAGGCAGGCAAGGGCCCGCTGCAGATTTTCAGCCATCGTGTTCAGGCTGGCGGACAACTCCCCAAATTCATCGGCGGAGGCAAGGTTGCAGGGAACGGAAAAGTCCAGTCCCGCCATGCGTTTCGCGGAGGCGTTCAGCCTGTCAATCGGTTTCGTGATAAAGCAGCCCATAAAAAAGTCGATGCCCAGAACCAGCAGCAGGACGAATCCCAGCCAGAGCAGAAAAGAAACGTCCTCGCCGACTGGCAGGCCGGTGGAGAGAACGTAGGAAAAAATCAGTGCGATTCCCGCCAGCTTGGAGAGCATCAAAATCTTTTTCCGAACAGTACGGAGGGAAAACAGTTCTTTCATACCGTCACCTCAAATTTATAACCGGAACGGATCAGCGTGACGATATGCCTGCCCTCGTCCCCCAGCTTTTGCCGCAGGGTTTTGATATGGGTGTCCACGGTTCGGGTCGTTCCCTCGAAGTCATAGCCCCAGACACGGTTCAGAAGCTGCTCCCGATTGAATATCTGCCCGGGATTTGCCATCAGAAAGGCGAGCAGTTCATACTCCTTATGAGTCAGGGTGAGCTCCTGCCCGTCCAGACAGACCTTGTGTGCGTTGGGCTGGAGCATGATTTTTCCGGCGGTGACCGCTCCGGCAGAGACGGGGAAAGACCGGCGCAGGAGGGCGTTCACCTTTGCCAGCAGCACCCTGGGGCTGAACGGCTTGGTCATATAGTCGTCCGCGCCGTAATCATAGCCTTTCAGTTCATCATCCTCCGCGCTTCTGGCAGTCAGCATGATAATGGGCATATCGCCCATTTCCCGCGCCATCCTGCAGACGGAGAAACCGTCCAGATGGGGCATCATCACATCCAGGATCATCAGATCCACAGGATGATTTTTCAGCGTGACAAGGGCGTCTATCCCATCGTCGGCCGTAAAGCAGGTGTGTCCGCCCTTCCGCATATAGTCCGCGATAATGTCCTGCATAGCCTTTTCATCTTCAACGATCAAAATATCCGGCATAGACGACACCCCATCCTTTCTCCACTGTTTTTTACCGCCGCCGGAACCGGTGCATCCGCTCCCGAAGCTCCGCCGCATCCGGAAGGTCCGCCATAAAACGGAAGCCCGGGTTCCCTGCCAGCAGCCTGTCCGCCTTTCGGATCATCTTTTCCCTCAGCTGCTCCTGCCTCTCCTGAAGCTGGCTAATCTCCTCTTCCAGCTTCTGCAGAATCTGCTCCTTCGACTGTTCCGCACGTTCTTTCTGTTCCTCCAGGCGTTCCTCCACCGCCGCCTTTGCAAACGTCACCGTCGCTTCCAGAAGCCGCCTTTTCTCCGCCGCCCGTTTTTCAAGCTCCCCGCAGAGCAGCTCCGCCTGGATCAGCAGTTCCCGAAGATCCATGGCCTTCCGGAACGCGTTGCTGAAATCGTACACGATACAGACGGTGATCCCGAAAGTCAGCACCGACACCACTTCCTCATGCATCCAGAAGATAAACTGTTCCACCGGCTTATGTACCGCATAGACCATCAAAAGGCTTAGAAATCCCCAGGCGATGGTAGAACTCAGGCAGATATGCCCCCTGTACTGGAACTTCTGACTGCTGTAATCCCAGTACCGGACCTTGAACAGCCGGACCATGGCCTCGCCGGTCACATATTCCAGCACGGTCGCTCCAATGGCTCCCACCACATAGACCAGCGCCGGCGTCTCCTGAAAAGGAAGCGTCAGCCACAGCACCAGGATCGCACCGCTCCCATAGAGCGGAAGCCAGGGGCCTCTTAAAAATCCCCGATTGGTCAGATGCCGGTCCTTCACCGACACATAGGTCGATTCAAAACACCAGCCGAAGATGCAGTAAAAGTAAAAAAAGGACAACCATTCCCGAAAATGATAACTGTACATTTCAACCACCTGACAGCATTTTTTACTGATTATATGTTAGGGTTTTAACAATGTCAAGTATCCATCCGAAAACCGGAGAAAAAACGCTTCCCGTGAGCCGCCCCATATACGGCGTCTCAGTCAAACAGGACTTCATCCACCGTCACAAATTCAAACCCTCTGGCCTGCAGAAGCGCAATAATCCGTTCCGTTGCCTGTACTGTACTCTCATAACAGTCATGCATCAGTATGATATCATTTTCTCCCGCATTCTGTACCACATGCTCCACAATGGCGTCCACGTTCTCTGTCATCCAGTCCTTTGTGTCGATGGTCCACATGACTGGAATCAGATCCAGGTCCTCCTCCAGCCCCTCGTTCCAGGTGCCAAACGGCGGACGGACATATTCCGTTCCTTTTCCGGTAACGGATTCGATCAGCCGGCTTGTTTCATCAATCTCCGCACAGGCCTGTTCCCGGGACAGACCGGTGACCTGCACATGATGAAACGTGTGATTTCCGATCAGGTGCCCTTTCTCCGCAATCCTGCGGACAACTTCCTCGTGCCCTTCTATATTCTGCCCTAAAAGAAAAAAGGTCGCCGGAACCTGATGTTCCTCCAGCACTTCCAGCATTTCCTCCGTGTAGACCGGATGCGGCCCGTCGTCAAAAGTCAGCGCGATCTTTCTGGATTCCAAAAGTTCCTGTTCCTGCGGCTGGTTCTCTTCCTGGTTCTCCTCTGTACGGTCTGAAACCACGCCTGCCGGAGAAAGCTCCGTGATGCCTCCTTCTCTGTCCGAAAGCTTCCATGCCGCAGCACCCAGGACTGCGCAGATTCCCAGAATTCCTGCCGGCATCAGGACACGCCGATACCAGTTCCCTTTTTCCTCCATCCCGCATGCTCCAATTGCCTTAACTGCCTTATTACACCATATGACCGGCTGCCTGTATCCTATTACTTTTTCTTCTTTTTTCCGGGTTTATTTATCCTTTTTAGAATTCTTTTAGAAGAGTGACATAATTTGGACACATTTCCCTGATAAGATAAATACTGTAAGAAAGACATATCCGTATTTCATTCATAACACTTGGAGGGCCGTAAAAAGCCCTCCACTCCCTCGAAGAATCAAGGCTCCCGTTTCAGCGGAAGCCTTTTATTTTTGGAATTAACGGCGCTTTTACGACAATTCATCATCGTTTCCAGAAGAAAGAAGCACCCGCCCGCCTGCCGTGCATTCCGGCCCGATGTTTCCTATATTTTCAAAAACGACCCTTCCGGCGCCTCTTTCATGGCCGGATTGTATTTCAGTTCCAGAAATGCCGGGAAATTTTTCTGATACATCCGTTCCAGCTCCGCGTCATATCCCACGATCATCTGCGGCTGCTCTTGCCCGTAATACTGAAGCGCTTCTCTCGTCTGAACCTCGGAAAGATTTATGTAGATGGATTTCTTATCCGCCGTATAGAGCTGCATCTGGCTCACAGAATTTTTCCCGGTCCGCTTGAAATAGTATCCCCACGCCAGATCATGGTTCTGCACGATCTGTGCTGACGTACCGCTCATATAGATCGTCCACTTTCTGCCGATCCACACATCCTTTCCGATTTGATGCGCCGTTGTAAAGTCTCCCTCGACCTCACCGAGTGAGTAAGCCGGATTCTTCTGCAGATATTTATGAATCTCTTTCTCATAGGTTTTCCGGAAACAGCCGATGACGCTTGCCACAAACCAGAAAATCAGCAGGACACAGCCTGCCATCAATGCCCAGAACAAATAGGTATTGACTCCTCCAAGGCTGCCGGTGTCCAGCGTATAGAGATAAATCTTATCATAGTCGCCTTCCTCGATGCCGATCTCGCGCAGCGTTTCCGTATAATAGCGCTCCATGGCAGGCTCCATCCTGCTCCATGTACCTATTGCTTTTATGGGCTCAGGCGGCAGGACCGCTCCGGATTCATCATTTAAATATTCCCACGTTTCGTCCATCTTCTCATAGAGCATGTCGGTTTTGCCGTTTCTCATGTAGATGCTGTAGAAATACCACGTAGAGTACTCCTCGCCCGCCTGGTGGACAGACTGAAATGCGATGTAGCTGTTTCCGTCCGTGGATGTAGACTTGTTGCCGGATTCGTAGACTGTCGTTGTTGTGTGCGACACATAATCAGTCACAAAATACTCCGCATCCAATATTACTGCCTGACCTTCATACGTCTCCGGACTGGCCGTAATATCCATACCGCCCATATTGGCCGCCAGATGGAAAATCGCTCCCTTTGTTGCCGCGAGAATGATGATGATTCCCACCAGCGCCAGTCCTGCCCGCCACATATAGGTCTTTCTCGCCCTTTTCCTCAGTGTTTCAAACATGTTTTCTTTCCTACATACTGTTTATTTCAAACCGTTTCCGGTTTTCTTCTGTGTATCCTACCGGAAGATCCGGATTGGCTTTTTGTATCCTTTCCAGCAGTTCCCTCGCCTCCTGCATGCTCTCAAACTGGAAGATCTCTTTCTTCCCGTCCCGTTCCAGTACAATGACTCTGCCAATCTCTGCATTGAAGCTGCCGCAGCACATCTTGGCAGAGACATCCTCCTGCTGCAGATACGCCCATACCAGATCCGTCACCGGAAGCTCGCAGGTTGCCAGAAATTTTTTGTACCGGATCTTCCCGTCCGTTACGGTTACTTTTGCCATATTGTTCCTCCTGATTCGAGTTCCGCTTCCGCATCCGCAGACGCCGTCAGATTTCGGTGAAGGTATAACGCTGCAGGATTCCCGACGCATTCACATGATAGAGAATCGTTCCGTCAGCCAGCTCCTCGCGCTCCAGCTTCAGGTCATGGTCCTTATGCTTTCCCCGAATATAGGCCTCCGGGTCCTCCAGCATCACCTCTTCAAAAAACACATCCCGCATCTGATTGTTGGCACATTCATTAAAAATCTCATGTACTACTTCATATTCTTTCATTCTGCTCTCCTTTTATTCCCGGTCATCCACCTGTTTTTTCAAATACCTGCCCACCACATGGGCAAAGGTAGACAAATCGCGGATATATGCGAAATCCTTGCCGAAGATCCTCCGTTCCGCCGGAAGATCCTGCTCCTCTCCTGCAAACACCCCCAGCACCGCGATCCCCTGGCTGCGGAGCCTGCGCACCTCTGCCGCCGTATCCTTCACTGCATATTCCCCGGTGTAGACCGCCGGATTCTTCACGTTCGGACGGTTTACCACCAGATCATTGGGACGCCCGTCGCTCAGCACGATCAGCACCTTGTTTTCCTCCGGCCGTTCCAGAAGGCTGTCCGCCGCCGCCCGGATGGCCAGTCCGTCGCGGTTGTTGGAGGAGGAAGTGAATTCCATCAGTCTCCAGTCCGCCTCCCGGTCCTCGTCATACTCCCGGAACCTGCGGAGCACCGTGTAGCTCCAGAAGGTGCAGAAGCCCAGTACCCGGTGCGGAATCCCCGCCCGGGAAAGCGCAGCCGACAGAATATATCCCTGAAGCCCCACGATCTGCTGGCGGCTTCTCTGGGAACCGCTGGCGTCGATCAGCACATCCACCACAAAATCAGACTGGTTCCGCTTTGTCTGGCGGACAAAGAGCTTCGTATCGTCCGTACGGCCCACTTTCCAGAGCCGGCCCGGAACCACCGTCCCATAAGAGGCCGCGTACTGCTCCTCCTCGCTTCTGGCCTGCAGGGAGCGTTTCAGAATGTCGCCCAGCGCCAGGATGTTCTGCCTGGACACTCTGGCGTTCTGCCGGTAAAACCGCTGGTTCATCTCCCAGGTCCTTTTTGCCAGCACATACGTATTGTTCTCCCGCACGCAGTTATGGAGGATGCCGTCTGTAAAATACAGCTTACAGTCTGCATGGACACCACGGCAGATCCGCCGGTTCAGGCGCGCCTGCTCCATCTCCCCCATATAAGAGCTTCCAAAATGCAGCTCGATATAGGAGTACATCTTCTGCGCCGCCTCTTCCGTAATCAGCACCCGGCCGGCCCGTGTGCGCCGTCCCTCCTCATCCTCCTGCGGAATATCGCAGCTCGCCTGCCGCATGATCTCTTCCAGGGACGCCTCCGCCGCCGTCTCGTCCAGAAAGTCCTTCCAGTCAAATTTCTGAAGCTCCTCCGTACTGACCGCCAGCACGTCCCGCAGGCTTCCCTGCTGCTCCTCGAACTTCGGGTCCACCAGACGGTTGTAAAAACGGTCAATATATCGGATTACCTCCATCGTATCCGCTGCCGTCCGCAGATCAAACAGCGCTTCCGCCTGGTCCCTGACCCGCTTTTCCGCCGTCCAGGAGCCGTCGATGCCCTCCTGCAGCATGGCGATCTTCATCCGTCCCACCAGATTGCCCGGCCTGGACAGCTGCGGAAAATCCCGTTCCAGAATGTCCGCAAACGCTTTCCGGCGAAGCGACGCCACGCCTTTGCGCTCCCCGGCCACTTTATCCGCCACCGCCTGGTCCACGCACATCTGGGCAAGGGCTGACAGCGGCCCTTCCTCCGCTCCGAGATACAGTTTTTTCACCAGATACAGCCCCAGCTCATCTTTAGAAAAGTACCGTGCAAAGGCGCCCTGCTTCACCGCGTCGTACAGGGAAATATATCTGGAACGCTGAAAGGACCCGATGTCCAGCTCCACATCCAGTTCATAGTCCCCGCTCACCGTCCACAGAAGGTTTTTCATACGGTTTTCCAGCTCGTACCGATATTCCTCCGCGGCATGGTCCAGTACCTGCTCTTCCATCAAAATACCTGCTCCTTCGTCCATTCCTCCGGAATCCGCGTCATAACCATATCCGACACAATCTCCCGCTCAAAATTATCGAATGCCTTGTTGGTGATTCCCATCTGTACCGCCTGCCACGGGCTTAAACCCACCCGGACCGTTCCAAGCGCCGACAGAAGCCCCCGAAGATCCATGGCTTTCGTGGAAATCTCACTGTTCTGCGCCTTGATTTGCAGATCCAGGAACAGTCCGCAGAACGCCTGCAGCGCTTCTTCCCGGATGTCCGGAAAATCATGGCGGATAATCCGGCGCAGGTTTTCCTCCGTAAGCGCCGGCATGTCGATAACCAGAAATCTCGAAACAAGCGCTTCGTTCAGCTCCTTCGTCCCCGCGTAGCCGTAATTCATGGTCCCGATAAAACGGGCGGCCGGATGCAGATCGATCTTGTCATACCCCGGCACGTCGATGATCCTCCTGTGGTCCAGCGTGGCGTGCAGCACGGAAGCCGCGTCGTTTTTGGCCATATTGATCTCATCCAGGATGCCAAAACCCCCTTCCTCCGCGCAGCAGTAGACGCTTCCCTTCCGGAGCCGGACTTCATTGTCCCGGAAGGTGTCCGTCCCGATGAGCGAACTGCTGTCCGTATTTACATTGAAGGATATATTGTAGACCGGCCTTCCGAACATCCACGCCAGATTTTCCGCCAGAATGTTTTTCCCGGTGGCCTTCGCCCCGCTGAGCAGCAGATTGGAACCCTCGAGAAGCGCCGCCATGGCCATCTCCAGAATCTCCTTTCCGTAAAAAGGAATGGATGGGCAGGCCACCCGGCCCTTTGCCTTTTCTCCAACCGGATAACTCCTCCGGAATTCCTCCACCCGGCAGATCAGAAGGTTGTCCACCCCCTGCTCATCCAGAAACTGTAATTCTCCCTGCATCTTTCTCCTCCCATCCTCTCAGTCCAGAAACTGTGCCAGCACATAGTTGCTCACGTCGATTCCCCGGTCCGTCAGACAGACCCTGCCCGCTTTCCTCTGTAGGAGTTTCTGCTCCTGCAGCTTCTGCAGCAGCGGCCCGTAATGTGCCTCATATGCTCCCGGGTCCACTCCTTTCATCATCCGAAGCCCCAGGAAAAAATATTCCTCCCGCACTGCCTGCGGAGTCAGCGCCTCCGCTGTATCCGCTGTATTTCCCTTCAGATATTCCGAAAGCGACCTCTGGTTGGCGTACCTTACGTTTTCCAGAAGCGACGCCGCGCCAAGTCCGAATCCTTTATAATCCGTCCGCTCCCAGTAGCCCATATTATGGCGGCAGGCATATCCGGGCTTCGCATAGTTGGATATCTCATACCGCTCGTACCCCGCCGCTTCCAGAAGCTCCTTCGTATCGTAATACATCTGCCGCTCTTCGTCCTCCGACGGCAAAAGCCCGCTCTGTCCGGCGTATCGTTCATAAAAAGGCGTCCCTTCCTCCAGAATCAGGCTGTAGGCGGAAATATGCTCCGGCGAGAGTTTTTGTACTTTTTTGACCGTCTCCCGGTATCCTTCCACCGTCTGTCCGGGCAGGGCGGACATCAGATCCACATTCAAATTGTCAAATCCGGCCTCTCCTGCCAGATGCCAGCTTTCCAGAAACGTTTCCCACGTATGGATTCTGCCCAGCAGCTCAAGCTCCCTGTTATCCGCCGACTGAAGCCCGAAGCTCAGCCGGTTCACGCCCGCCTCCCGGTACCGGAACAGCGAATCCCGGTCCACGGTGCCGGGATTCGCCTCGAGGGTGATTTCCGCATCCGGCCGGAAGGAAAACCGCCTCCTCAGCTCCGCCAGAATCCGCAGAAGCAGCTCCGGCTCCAGAATGCTGGGAGTCCCGCCTCCGAAGAAGACCGTCGCCGCCTCGTACCGCCCGGAAAGCGCTTCCGCATTCTGTATTTCCCGGAGCAGCTGCTCCACATACGCCCTCCTCACCTCCTGTCCCGCCGGGGCGGACAGGAAATCACAGTATCCGCACTTGCGGACACAGAACGGGATGTGGACGTACAGCTCCAGCGGCTTTTTGACAGAACCCTGGCCTGTCATTTCCTGTCATCCAGCTTCAGCACGCTCATGAAGGCCTTCTGAGGGATCTCCACATTTCCGATCTGCCGCATCCGCTTCTTACCTTCCTTCTGCTTTTCCAGAAGCTTTCTCTTACGGGTAATATCGCCGCCGTAGCACTTGGCAAGCACGTCCTTTCTCATGGCCTTCACGGTCTCCCGGGCGATGATCTTGCCGCCCACCGCCGCCTGGATCGGGATCTCGAACAGATGCCTTGGGATCTCGTCCTTCAGTTTCTCACACATCTTCCGGCCCCGGTCGTAGGCGGAAGCTCCATGCACGATGAAGGAAAGGGCATCCACTTCCTCCCGGTTGATCAGGATGTCCAGCTTCACCAGTTCCGACTGGACATAGCCTTTAAAATCATAGTCAAAGGAAGCGTAGCCTCTGGACCGGGATTTCAAAGCGTCGAAGAAATCGTAGATGATCTCATTGAGCGGAAGCTCGTACTTCAGAAGGGCGCGGGTCTCTTCCATATATTCCATGCCCAGGTAGACGCCCCGGCGTTCCTGACACAACTCCATGATGGGACCGATAAATTCCGTCGTCACCATGATCTCGGCGCTGACCATCGGTTCTTCCATATATTCGATCTCGGAAGGATCCGGAAGATTGGACGGGTTTGTCAGCTCGATCATCTCCCCGCTGGACTTGTGCACCCGGTAGATCACGCCCGGCGCCGTTGTCACCAAATCCAGATTGTATTCCCGCTCCAGACGTTCCTGGATGATCTCCAGATGCAGGAGACCGAGAAACCCGCAGCGAAATCCGAATCCCAGGGCAATGGATGTCTCCGGCTCAAACTGAAGGGCCGCGTCGTTCAGCTGGAGCTTCTCCAGCGCGTCCCTCAGATCCGGATATTTGGCGCCGTCTGCCGGATAGAGCCCGCAGTATACCATGGACTGTACTTTTTTATAACCGGGAAGGGGCTCGCTGCACGGATTCATCCGGTCAGTCACCGTGTCTCCCACTCTCGTATCCTTCACGTTTTTGATGCTTCCGGTAATATAGCCCACCATGCCTGCACTCAGCTCTTCGCAGGGGATGAACTGGCCGGCTCCGAAATATCCGACCTCCACCACGTCCGCTTCCGCCCCAGTGGCCATCATCCGGATCCCGGTGCCTTTTTTTACGGTGCCTTCCTTAATCCTGCAGAATATGATCACGCCCTTGTAGGGATCATAGACCGAGTCAAAGATCAGCGCCTGAAGCGGCGCGTCCGGGCTTCCTCCCGGCGCCGGTATCCGGCTGACGATCTGTTCCAGCACCTCGTCCACGTTCTGTCCGGTCTTAGCGGAGATCAGGGGCGCGTCCTGCGCCTCGATCCCGATCACATCCTCGATCTCGTCAATGACTCTCTGGGGCTCCGCGCTGGGCAGGTCGATCTTGTTGATGACCGGCATCACATCCAGATTGTGGTCCAGCGCCAGATAGACGTTGGCCAGCGTCTGCGCCTCGATCCCCTGAGCCGCGTCCACTACCAGAATCGCGCCGTCGCATGCCGCCAGGCTTCTGGACACCTCATAGTTAAAGTCCACATGCCCGGGCGTATCGATCAGGTTAAAGATATACTCCTCTCCGTCCTGGGCCCGGTACACGGTCCGGACGGTCTGCGCCTTGATGGTAATCCCCCGTTCCCGTTCCAGATCCATGTTGTCCAGTACCTGGGACTGCATCTCCCTGCTGGTCAGAAGCCCTGTCTTCTCGATGATCCGGTCCGCCAGGGTGGATTTTCCATGATCTATATGTGCTACAATACAGAAATTGCGGATTTTGCTTTGATCCACTGCTGCCATCTTATGTCCTCCGTTTTCCATCACTGTATACAGGCAGGTGCAGCGCTTTCCTGTCCCTGCCCCGCAGCGCGCTCGATTCCGCACTGCTCATTTTCTATAATATATCATGGATCAAATACCTTATCAAGTATGTCTGACAGCGGTTCCATGGTATTGAGCATCTCCTGAAGCGTATTGGTCTGCGCCCCCGCCTCGATGAGCAGCGCCTTGTCCGACAGGTGCAGATTGTACCGGAGGCTTCTCAGATAAATATTTCTGGACAGTCCCGGATAATACTGTTCGCATTGAAGCTTCAGCTGGAGCGTCAGCGCCAGATTGTCCTGTATATACGGATTGTACAGATAGTCGATGGGGCCGTTTTTCTTCGTTCTGCTCAAGCCGTTAAAAAACATGAAACGCGCCATGGTCTTCCCGTCGATCTCCGTCACCAGCCTTGTACCCTCTGCCACTCCGTCCCTGTGCAGGTCGATGACCGACTGGATGGACGGATACTCCTCCAGAATCCCGCTGATCTCCTTATATGCCTTACTGTACGCTTCATTGCGGTCCAGCTTCCCGTCCACCAGATCGTAGACGCTGGTCACATGCATCACATCATAGCCTTTCTCCCGCAGAAGCTCTGCCAGATATTCCCCGACGCCTACAATCGTAGTCGAATTATCGCCGGGCACGGAATCCACAAACCCCTCCTGGGAGTGAGTATGATAGATCAGAATCTGCGGCCCCTCCACCGTCTTGTCGATGCTCATGTCTTTTGCCAGCAGCGTCTCCGCATCCAGCTCCTCCGGAGAGATCGTCGTCGTCTTATCCAGCGTGTAAAAGCTTCCGAACAGAAAGTCAAAATCCGAAAGTTCTTCCAGATTGTAGATAGTCCCGGCGGTCACCGCCCCTGCTTCTTCCGACGGCGGCTCCTCCCTGGCCGCTTCCTCCTGCTGTTCCTCCTCCAGCTTTTTCTCAGCCGCCTTCTCGTTCTCCGCCTGCGCGAGGGCTTCCATATCATACTCCTGCCCAGTCTCATCCAGCTCATTTTCATCATGGACCCCTCCGGTGACCAGCATCTCATAAGTGGACGCGTTTTCCGTGCCGCCCCGCTGCTCCGACCCGCAGGCCAGCCTGCTCAAAGGATGCATCTGCATCACAGTCTCTATGTACCAGTCCGCCAGGGAAGCCGCGTCCTCCTCCTTTGCGTATTCCCAGAGAAGCCCCGGATACAGACAGCGCGCGAACTCCCGCTGGCACACGCGCTGTATGGCGGCTTTCCCGTCGCGGATGAGGCCGGACAGGTCTCCCTTCCAGAGCCTCTGCCCTCCCGTCAGGACAATATAAAAGCCCGCCGCAAAAAAAGCCGCCCACAATATCCAGTTCCACAACCTTGAAAATCGTTCCATCAGAAGCCTCACCCATTTATTATATATATGGGAAAAGCACCGGTTCTATGCCTCATCTGACAGCTGGAACGCCATATTCAGCGCTTCTGACAGCGTAAAACTCAGCTGTTTGATCGTTTCGTCGATGTTTTTCGGCGTCACGAACATCCCGTTCAGGTGCGGCGGCATCTGCTCACAGCTGCCCTGCGCATCGTATATGATCGCTGCCGCCTCCACCACGGTAGGCACTCCGATGGCGATCACCGGGATCCCAAGGCTCTCCTTTGTCAGGCAGTTTCTGTGGTTTCCCACGCCGGACCCCGGCTGGATTCCCGTATCCGTCAGCTGGATCGTGCGGCTCAGCCGTCTGGTGCTCCGGGCCGCCAGCGCATCGATGACGATCAGCAGATCGGGACTGGTCTGGTCTATGATCCCCCGGATGATCTCCGACGTCTCCATTCCTGTCTGCGCCATGACTCCCGGTACGATACCGCTGATCTGGCAGCATTTCTCCGCTCCCATGACACCCGCGCCGTATTCCCGGATCAAATGTCTGGTAATCAGAAGATTGGACACGGTCTTCGGCCCCAGCGCATCCGGCGTCACATCCCTGTTGCCCAGTCCCGCCACCAGAATGGACCGCTCCTTTTCTTCTCCCATCAGTTCTTTCAGGTAAAAGGCCAGCGTCTCCGAGATCTCCCGGTGATAATCTTCATCCGGCGACGCCATCCCCGGCGCCTCCAGCGTCAGGTAGTTTCCCATGGCTTTTCCCATCTCCCTGGCTCCCCGTTCCGATTCGATCCGTACTCTTGTCAGCCGGATATCCTTTTCCTCGTCATAATCCTCTTCCACCACGACCCCGTGAACCTCTGTATCGCTTCCTTCAAAGCTCTCCTTTGCCTCCAGGGCCAGGTCTGTCCGTACTCTCATCCGTTCCATTTTTCGCACTCCTCGGATCAACATGGTATCTTCATGGACGCTCCCTTCTGTATCATCCGGCCGCGTCCATCTGTCTGACAATAATATTTCCGAAAAATATGAATTTATGTATTGACACTGACCGGTCTTTCGACTAGAATATATTCGTGTGTTTCCATGCAAAGCACTACCGTGTCTCGCTTTCATGAAGCACCTGTCAATGAAAAAAGATCGATCACAGAATACAAAATGGAGGTGCACAGATTGGCTAACATCAAATCTGCAAAGAAAAGAATCCTGGTAACGGAGACAAGAACTGCCAGGAACAAAGCAATCAAATCCGAAGTAAAGACAATGGTAAAGAAAGTTTACACTGCCATCGAATCCAAGGATCAGGAAGCAGCAAAGGCTGCTTTAAAGGATGCCATTTCCACCATGGACAAGGCGACTTCCAAGGGCGTGTATCATAAAAATACTACTTCCAGAAAGATCTCCCGTCTTCAGAAGGCTGTAAACGCAATGGCTTAAAACATATCAGATCAAAAAAGACTGAATTGAAAAAGACTGAAAAAACGGCTGGTCCCGTCATGCCAGCCGTTTTTTTGCTGCCCTGCGGACAGGAAGGCAACGCACATCTGCCTGTCCTTTCTGACGCCGTGTCAGTTCTCCATTCTCGTTCCCATACCGCTGTATTTCACAATCAGCAGTTCCACGCTGACCTGATCCCCCATACGTCCGGTCTTGACCCGTTCCTCCGCGTCCACACAGTCCTCCACCGCCCGGCGGAGCTGTTCCTCCGTATAGCGCCGGCACTGGGCCAGATACTTTCCCACGGCAAAGGGCGGGACTCCCGCCGCCTTCGCCATCTCGCTCTTCCCCATCCCCTGTCCGGACATGGCCTTCATATGCAGCAGCTGATGGAACTGCCGCGTAATCAGATACAGAATCCGCATGGGCGGCTCTTTCATGGCAAGCAGGTCCGCGTACAGGTCAAGCGCCTTTCTCTGGTTCTGGTCCGTGATCGCCTGCACCATCTCAAAGATCCGGTTCTCCGTCTGCTCCGTACAGACCGCTTCCACGTCTTCCGCGGCAATCACATCTCTCCCCATGGTATAGCAGAGCAGCTTCTCCAGTTCCCGGTCGATATTCTCCATGTCCGTGCCGGTTCGTCCAAGAAACAGGTGCATGGTCTCCTCGGAAATATTCTTCCCTTCCTTTTTCAGCGTTCCAAGCACCCAGCGCATAAGCGTCCGCTCATCCTGACGCTTGAATTCCACGATCCTGCCGGTATTTTTTATGGCCTTGTACACCCGACCCCGCTTATCCACTTCCGCTTCGGACAGAATCAGGCAGGTACTCTCCGGGATCTCCGGAATGTAGTCCGCCAGCTCCGGACAGGCATGTTTCGTAAATCCGCTGTCCCGAAGCTCGATCACCCTGTGCTCCGCAAAAAAGGGCATGGTCTCCGCCAGGTCGATGATTTCCTTCGGGTTCGTCCCCTTTCCTTCAAAAAGCGCCGCATTCATTGTATCTTCCGGGGCCAGAAGCGCATCCTTCAGGCGCTTCCTGTACTGGTCCCGCAGCCAGGTCTCCTCTCCGGTCAGCAGATAGACCCGCTTAAACGTCCTGTTTTTTATATCTTCCATCAACGTCTTCATACCGCATATCTCCTCAACTTCTCTTCATTATAACGTAATTTGCTTAGAATTACAAATCCCGGAAGCTTTTTACCCGCACCTTTTTCCCGTCCGTCCATATACGGATGGCACCGCAGTCCTTCGTGATATAGATCCGGCTTCCCGCTTCCCTGATTCTCTGCAGCGTCTCTTCTCCGGGGTGCCCGTAACGGTTGGCAGCGCTGCAGGAGATCAGACTGACCTCCGGCCGAACCGCATTCAGAAATGCTTCCGTGGACGAATGTCTGGAACCATGGTGCGCCGTCTTCAGAATCTCCACATCCGTCAGGCGCCCCGACGCGGCCAGACGGTTCTCCGTCTCCTTTCCGATGTCCCCGGTCAGCAGCATCTGAAACTCCCCGTATTCCGCCAGAAGGACCATGGACAGATCATTTCTGTCGTCCGACCGGGCCTCTTCTTCCGGCCAGAGGCAGGTCAGGGAAAAGCCGCCGTCCGACAGACGGTCCCCCGTCCCCATACGGAGCACCGGGATCCCCGCGTCCCGGAAACGCGCTTCCATCTGTTCATACGCCTCATCCGGACAGGCCAGCCTCGGCAGCACCGCATGGCCGATCCGGATTCCCCCGGGTGTCATGCTGTCAGCAATCAGCTCTTCCAGGCCATTGATGTGATCCTGATCCATATGGGAAATCAAAATATAGTCAATGGTGCCGTTCCCGGACCATTTCAGAAACGGAAGGATCCGGTAGGTGCCGGCCTTCTTCACATTGCTGCTCCCGCCGTCATACAGGCAGGTGATCCCGCCGGGGCTTTTCAGACAGACGGAATCTCCCTGTCCCACATCCAGCATAGTGATTTGAATCCCCGTATGTACCTGGATACACAGGCCAAAGACGCAGGCCGCCATCCCGCCGAGCACACCGGCCAGCACACGCCGCCGGGGATGAAACGGCTCTTTCCCTCTCCAGTATTTTTTCCTCCGTCTCTCCTGATAGAGCAGAAAAAGTCCCGTGACAAACATTCCATAGTAGAAAAACAGCTTCCATCCCGCAGGGCTTCCGGTCATCAGCACCGATCCTTGCAGGGCAAGGCAGCGGCTCCCGCTCCATTCGTAGACGGACAGGATCAGGCGGCAGGGCACCGCAAAGAACCGGGCCGCCGGAAAGTATACAAGGCCGCACAGGCCGCACAGGATACCGCACACCATCAAAACGCTCATCAGGGGAATGGCCAGCAGATTCAGAAATGTGGAATACAGAGGGTATTCGTAAAAGAAACAGAGCAGAAGCGGAAAGGTCAAAAGCTGGATGGACACGCTCATAAACAGTGCCTGGGCGATCTTTCCCGGCTTTGCTTTGTACAGGCTCCACAGGGGCTGCAGCAGTCCCACAGCCGTCACAGAGCCAAAGGACAGCAGAAACGCGCTCTGAAAAGCATACAGCGGGTTTATGAACATCAGAAGCAGGGCCGCCGCTCCGGCTGCCGTCAGCAGATCATAGGTCCTGCCCGCCGCATCCGCCGCAATCGCCATCGTACACATGAAGGCCGCCCGTACGGCGGATACCGAGGCGCCCGTCATCCATCCGTACGCACACAGGAAGAGAACCGACGGAATCCCCGCCCATACGCAGGAACCGGTAGTGCGTTTCAAAAGCTGATAGAATCCCATGCCCACCAGGGAAATATGGAGCCCGGAAATGGCCAGCAGATGCGAGATGCCGTTTCTCTGATAAAACTGCTTCGTCTCTTCCTCCAGCCCTTCCTTCGCTCCAAGCACCATGGCCTGCAGAAGTCCGCTGTCTTTTTCATCAAACACATGTTCATATACATTCATGACTTTTTCGCGAAAGACAAGAAGGCCTTCCCGGATATGACAGGGATGCACCGCCAGCACCTCTGCGCGCTCCGCAAAAAAGGTACAGGCGATCCCTTTCCCCTGATAATAAAGCCTGCTGTCAAACTGTCCCGGATTGGTTGGTTCTTCTAATGGATAAACGGTTCCCGACAGGGATAGATCCGTTCCGATCGGATACGATGTGCTGTCCGGCAGATAGGCAAGTATCTGTCCTGTTTCAAATGCTTCACTGCCGCATTGGACCTGACAGTCTGTCAGATAAACCTGCATCCTGTCGTCCTTCTCTGTTCTTCTGCTGACGCGCCCGGTGACCTGTGCCTCGCATTTGGCCGATATAGGCAGGGTTTCATAGAAAAACCCCGCCGGCAGCAGCCGGAGGAACAGGAACACCAGCAGCGCCAGGCATGCCGCTGGACGCTGTTTCATTCGATTAAATCCTCATTTCTTTCAAAGACGGTGTCAAAACTGATGCTTTCCCGGAAGATCCGGTTCGTCTCCCCGTTGATGCTGATCTGCACCTTCTGGGCATCCGTATTCCGGATCAGGGAATTGACGATGGAGTAGACTGGAATGCCCTCCGTCACATTGTACCCCGTCTCCAGAAATCCTTCGTCCAGATTCACATAACAGATGCCGTCCCGCACGGCCACACTGAGCAGCTTGGTCGTCTCCGGTATGGTGGGATACGCATCCTCGTAGGGCGGCCCTGCGATGAGCCGCTCCACCACCAGCCGCTCCAGGGAGATGTTGCTGTTGTACTCCAGGGGGACTCTCTGCGCCACCAGCCGGTCCCCGGTCTCATTGGTATAATAGAGCGTCAGATCCGCGGTCCGATACGCGTTGATCTCCTCTCCCGCATTCTCGATAAACTGCTCCTCGTTCATCAGGCCCACAGCCTTGCCCCGCAGATCCATCAGCGGCTGGTCCATGATGCGGAACCCCACGTAGTCGATCTCCGGAATCTGGCACAGCGTCCGCACAAGCGCCGCCCTGCACAGAACCTCATAAAATTTCGGCATATCCATATATTCCGTGGAAAAGTTCAGATAAAGCTGGTTATGCTCAATTGTATAACTCTCAATCCGGACATTTTCCGGCAGGACCGGCTTGTCGCCGCCTTCCATCGGCTTTTCCCTCAGAAGCTCCAGCGCTTCCTTCAGAAGCCCTTCCGTGTTCTTCGCCTGCAGCTCCCTGTATTCATAGTCAAGCCTGGTCTCCTCCTGGTTCATATACCAGATCTGATATCCGCTCTCCTCCTCTTCTCCCTGGCCCCCGCAGCCTGCCGTCCACAGACATACAAACGCCAGAAGCAGAACATATCCTGCAATTTTTCTCATACCTGCTCCTCCTGGCCGTTTTGCAGCCGCCGGAACATACCCGGCAGATGCCTTTCTCCGGTTCCCCGGCCTGCTTACGTAATATACCGAAGCGGAATACGTACCGTAAAGGTAGTTCCTGTATCCAGCTCACTCTGTACCCGGATCGCACCCCGATGCGCCACTACCGCGCTCCTTGTGATGGCAAGGCCAAGGCCGGTCCCTCCGATTTCTCTGGAATGGGATTTGTCGACCCGGTAAAACCTTTCGAATATATAGTCCAGTGATTCCTGCGGGATTCCCATACCGGAATCGCTGACCTTTACATAGAAAAACTTGTGATCTGCATCCAGCGTCACATGCACCCATCCGTTTTCCCGGTTGTATTTGATGGCGTTTTCCACCAGATTGGAAAATGCCAGAGACAGCCTGGTCACGTCGATCTCCGCACTGACGCTCCGGTTGCTCTCAAACACCACTTCGATGTTAGCCGTCTCGGCGATGGGACGCAGCCTCTTCAGGATCTGTTCCAGAAACTCGTTCACATTCGTCACGCTGACGTTCAGCTCCGTCACCTTCCGGTCCGTCTTGACCAGCGTCAGAAGATCCGAGATGATCGTATTCTCCCGGTCGATCTCCTCTGCAATATCCTGCATGAATTCCTGATACAGCTCCACCGGAGCCTCCTCCTGCACCAGAAGGGAATCCGCCAGCACCTTCATGGACGCCAGAGGCGTCTTCAGTTCATGAGACACGTTGGATACAAACTCCTGCCTGGATTCTTCCATCAGACGCAGCTTTGCCAGCAGATTGTTGAACGTATTGGAGATGTTCTCCGTCTCCGTACAGTCATGGATATCCAGATCGCCGTCCAGAGTTCCTTCCACCAGGTCGCCGACAAACTTGTTCATATCCCGCAGCGGCTTCACCAGCCAGTTGGACAGAAAAACGGCCAGGGCAAGGATGCAGATGCTCCCCACCGCAATCCAGATTTCCGTATAATTTCTCAGGTCATCGATCCTCGCGTTCAGACTGTCCGTAGACGCGCTTGCCAGAATCACGCCGATAATCGTCCGGCTGTCCTCCTCGCCGCTGACGATGGGAACCGGCATCTCCACAAAACGCCCGCTCACATGATGGCCCACATTCTCTCCCTTAAAACATCGGATGACCTCCTCCGCCAGCATGGTCCGTCCCACTTCCAGCTGATAGGTATCTTCCATAATGCGGAAATTCTGATCGATGATGAGGATCCGCCCGTCGTACAGCGTCGCCAGCTGGGTCAGTTCGCCCGCCAGCGTCTCATTATTGGGATTATCCAGATAATTGGCGCTGCTGATCTGAGCAGCCAGTATCTGACACTGGTTGCTCACGTCGTTCCCAAGCCGGATCATGGACTGTTCCGTGTAGGAAGCCAGCGCCAGAAAAGACAAAAGCACTGCCGGTATGGTACCCGCCAGAAAGATAATCACCATAATCCGGAAATTCAGGCTTTTGAAGAATTTGCCTCTGAGCTTTATCTTATGCATTGAA
>CAJUAA010000033.1 GCA_910584205.1 uncultured Lachnospiraceae bacterium | reverse complement strand
CAGCAGGAGAATACATCAAAACCATTCCCATATGTTTTCCCGCAGATGCCGCCCCGCTTCCGGTGGTGCTGTGCCTTTGCGAAAGCAGTATTTCTGATTCAATGGGGATGCTTTGCCGCTTTTGGTGTTTGCAGTATGGTGCTGTTTATTCCCGTGGTTATTTGGGGCAAGGACATGGGAATGAGTGCCATGATAGAAAACAAACCGTTTTTAGCATTTTTCATTGTGGTGGCTGCTATATCACTTCCGATTTTTTTTGCGGCTGTTCCGTTTGGATTTACCCCAAAACTTTTTTGGCGTTGTCCTTGCTGCGGGCATCCATTTCCATATTATGTTCCGAAAAGAGGGGATAACCTGAAAGAAAAGGAGTGCTTGCGGAATATAGAGTGGCGGCATATCAAATATGTGAAACTGAAATTTTGTCCGCTGATCATTCCGTCTGTCTGCCCGGAGTGCAAATGTAAGTTTTTTGAAATGGCTGACGATTTACAGAATACAAGGAAAAATTGAGTAGGTAAATGAACATGGGTAATATTTTTGGTTTTGAAGAAACAGAAAAGATGGGTCTCAGAAAAGGCGTCGTTTTTTATTTTAACGATTGGATTGATGAAAAAATCATTTCCATATTGGAGGAGATAATAGAGCCGTTTCTTTCCCTGACGCAGGCGCAATTTACAAAGAAATACAATGGAGAAAACAGTGCTTATGTCAATCGGAGAAATATTCGTGGCGGATGGCTTAAAGGGGAGGCGCGGGAATATCAGGAGAAGCTGCGGCTTGACGGAGAACAGTACAGAGAGTTTTCAGAAACTGCAAACTGCCTTTTCGATGCCCAAAAGCTGGATGTGGATTGCAGGTTTTCATTCTTTTCTGTGTAATTCTCTGCAGAAAGAATTGCCGGTTATAAGATTCAATGATGTGGGACTGCTGGGCAATGTATTTTCGGAAGTAGAGGGCTTTACGCGTCAGATACAGGGAAAAGGGGAACCAGTGGAATGGATTCCCTGCAGGATTGGGATGCATGGGCAGAACGCAGAGTCTGACCGGCTTACAGGAGGAGAAAAATGGGAAAAACAGGGACAACGGGAAAGACAGGACAGCCCGCATGGGCAAAGCGCATTTTAAAATTGCTGGAGCAGGCAAAGGCGAAAGATCCGGACCTAGTGCGGTTTGGCGCCTATAGCCACAAGTATAAGCTGTCACCGCCTGCCAGTGAGGATACGATACAAAAATTTGAGGAGCAGGAGGGAATACGGCTGCCGGAAGAATACCGGGATTTCCTGCTTTTTGTGGGAAACGGCGGCGCAGGCCCTTATTATGGGCTTTATGGGATGAAGACACAGGAAAAGGAACTTCACGATTCCCATGGTTCCCGCCTCTACCGCGTTCAGGAAGAGCCGGTGATCTATCCGAAGATGAGTGTTGAGGATTGGAACAGGGTGGCCGATCCGGAGGGCAGGCGAAAAGGGGAGGAGGTACATCCCTATGTGGGAGTTCTGCCTGTCGGGAGCCAGGGCTGTACCTTTATGACAGGGATCATGCTTGCGGGGCCGTATCGGGGGCAGGTGGTCTATTATGACGAGGATTTCTGCGGCCAGCCGTTTTTTGTGCGGGAACAGGGATTCCTTAAGTGGTATGAGAGATGGCTCCGGGAAGTGATCGCAGGCTATAATGACGAAGAGGTTGGATTTGGGCTAAATATAGATGGAACCCCCAGTCAGCTGATGGAGCTGTACGAACAGACCGAAGATCCGGAGGAAAAAATAGAGATCATTGACAGCTTCTATAAATTTGAGACTTTGCCGGGAAAACAGAAAACGTATTTCAAAAAAGCCTGCAACCAGGAATCCAACATGGAAGTACGGATGAAGCTGATCAAGATGCTGGTCCGTTTCCATGTGTCAGGGATGGCGAAGGAGCTTGAAAAGCTGTGGGAATATGGGGCTTATGCAGAAGCAGTCTCTATTATTACCTATGAAGGCACCTGGGAGGTGAAGGAAGCGTGGTATGAGAGGGTCTTTGAGATACTGCCCAGGCTCCGGGGGGAGGGCTTCCGGGATGCCTGTCATACCATCAGCGCCGTGAAGGATTATCCCAATGTCCATGCAGGAAGGCTGAGAGAAGCCCTGAACCGGAACGATCTGGACAGGAATGACAGGATTTCGCTGTTCCACTGTATCCAGAAGCTGAAGGGAAAAGAAGAGGTGCTGGATTATTTTCTGGATTATCTGTCCACAGAAGGGAATCCCACTCTGCTGATTTATGCCGTCTGGTGTACGGAGGGCGTGAAGGACCGGAAGCTGCAGGAGCTCTATGTACGGCTGATGGATAAGTACAGAACCCATGAAAATACGAAATTTGACTATAAAGGCAGTCAGATGGTTTTAAAGGGCGGCGCCTGTTTTGGAGCCAGCAGACCGGAGGGACAGCTTACAAGCAACCTGATGCGGCAGTTTGATTATTTTGGCCTGGATTACCCAGGTGGTTTTAAGCTTCTGATGGATGGGGGCAGATGGAAGGAATGGAAACAGCAGAACGGATTTGGGGAAGTGGATAGATAGAAGAAAGCATTCCTCAAAGAGATTGAAGAATTTGAGCAGGAAACGGTCATTTCACTTCCGGACGGCTACCGTAACTTTCTGCCGCAGGAGGGAAACGGCGGAGCCGGGCCTTTTTACGGCCTGTTTTCACTGGCGCAGGTGAATGGGAAGCATACAGTGCCGGTCCATTACGATATGGGCTGGTTTTTCTTAAAATCGCATTGAATATATATACAAATCAGGATATAATATGACTATAGAAAATCAACTATTCGAAGAAAGGAATCATTATGGAAGCAATCAGACCATCTTCAGATCTCAGGAATCACTATAGTGAAATATCCAGGCAATGCCATGAAGAAAGAATACCAGTTATTATTACGGTAAATGGCAGAGGTGACACTGCGGTTTTGGGCTTACAGGATTATTACCAGATGAAATCAGAACTGGAATTGTTACGAGCACTTTCAGAAGCGGAAAATGATGTTGTAAATGAGAGAGTGGCTCCAATACAAAATACATTTGATAATATTAGAAAATCCCTGTTAGAGAGGGGATCAGATGACGTATAATATAATCAGGACTGATAAATTAGAAGAACAACTACGGGAGATTATCTTTTATATTGCGGATGATTCTGGCAGCATAGACATAGCATTAAATTATCTTAATAAAATAGAGAAAGCTATTAAGCGTTTGGAAGATTTCCCCATGTCTGGAAGCATCCCACGATATTCGATTCTGAGAAAACAGAGCTATCGAGTTCTTATAGTAGAAAGGCATCTGATATTTTATAAAGTAAATGAAGATAAAAAAGAAGTCATTCTCTATGCTGTTGTAGATGGAAGGCGGGAATATAAGAATTTGATTTAGTGAATTTGGAAAACTGATTTATAACCAGGCGGCGCCGTCCAGAATCCATCAGACAATACTCGGCGAATTACACACAGTCATAAACAATTATATCAAGTCAAAAGGCGGTTCCTGCCGTGTCTATCCCGCACCGTTCGCCGTAAAGCTCAGGGAGAACCACAAAAAGAAGAGCTGCTCCCTTCAAAACTCTGGATACCATACAGGAACTGTGATAAGAAAAAATCAGAAGCAGAGGAGGTGCGGCGTATGGCGAGGACGATCAGCATTGGGTGTCAGGATTTCGAGATGATACGAAGAGAAGGCTACTTCTATATTGATAAAACTGTGTTTCTTTCCGAATGGTGGGAGGGCGGAGACTGTGTGACGGATTACAAGGCCGCGTAGATTTGGCAAGACACTGTATATGATACCCCCATGCAGGAGGCTTATGTAAACGGATACTGGGAAGAAATGGTGTCCTTTAACAGAAGTCTGTTCAACTCCACGTTTAAGACAAATCCGCAATATGAACAAGGTGACGCTGTCCATGTTCAGCAGCTTTGATACCGGAACCCGGCCTTCGGAAGCGGAGCCGGAGCGTTTTTACCACGGATTTGTTCCGGGGCTTTTGACGGAGCTGTCCGGACGTTATCTTGTAACGTCCAACAGAGAAAGCGGATTTGGCCTCTATGATGTGCTGCTGAAACCTGAGAAAGGGGACGACGGAATCATTCTGGAATTCAAGGTTCAGGACCTGGAAGAGGAAAAGGAGCTGTCAGATACGGTAAAGGCGGCGCTGCAGCAGATTGAAGACAGAAAATATGAAACGATACTTATGGATCAGGGAGTTCCCGGAGAGCGGATACGGAAGTACGGGTTTGCTTTCTGCGGGAAAAAGGTGCTGATCGGAAAGGAGAACCGACATCCATGAACCAGTATCAGATTCTGCTTGTGGAAGACGACGCGGAGATCAGTGAAATGCTGAAAAGCTGCCTGAAGGCGGAAAATTATGAGGTAATCTGCGCCTTTGACGGACAGGAAGCATGCGCGAAGTTTGACGCCTTCCCGGTTCATCTGGTCCTTCTGGATCTGATGATCCCGAAGATCAGCGGGATGGACGTCATGCAGCATATCCGGAAGAGCAGCGTTGTTCCGCTCATCATCCTCTCCGCAAAGGATACGGAGAGCGACAAGACGCTGGGCCTGGGGCTGGGGGCGGACGATTACATTACAAAGCCCTTCTCGGTGGCGGAGGTTCTGGCGCGGATCCGGGCGGCTCTGCGCAGGACGAACCAGTATGACCAGGCGGCGGATTCGGGCGTGTCCGTCCTGACGGCCGGAGATCTGGTCATGAACCTGTCGGACCACACCTTAACCAAAAGGGGAGAGACAGTGGATCTGACGGCGAAAGAATTCGAGATTCTAAAGCTTCTTTTGAAAAATCCAAAGAAGGTCTATACAAAAGAACAGATCTACTCTCTTGTCTGGAAAGATGCTTACTACGGGGACGAGAACGCCGTCAACGTACATATGAGCCGCCTGCGCAATAAGATTGAGGACGATTCCCGGAAACCCTGTTATGTAGTCACGGTCTGGGGCATCGGCTATAAACTGGGGGAAATGTAGATGAACGGCGCATTACTCCCGCTTTTTCTATGCCTTTGTATCCTTGTTCTGCTGCTTGTGGTTTTCTGGCAGCAGTTTGCCTTCCGGGTCGGCACCCAGGCAAAGCTGAAACAGATCCACGAAAAGCTGAAGGAGATCGCAGACACGGACAGCGGGGAATGGCTCATGGTTTTTACGGATAACAGAGAACTGATGGAGCTGGCGGCGCAGATCAACCGCCTGCTGGAAGAGCGTTCCAGGGTAAAGGCGGACTACCGCCGTTTTGAGATGGCGTCCAAAAAAATGCTGTCCAATATTTCCCATGATATTAAAACGCCCATGACCGTGGTGCTGGGCTATCTGGAGATCATGAGGCTTCATGGGGAAGCCGACCCCGGGATGCTGGCAAGGACCGAACAGAAGGCCCAGAGCGTGATGGAGCTGATCAACCAGTTCTTTACGCTGGCGAAGATCGAGGCGGGCGATATGGACCTGAAGCTTTCCAGAATTGATCTGAGCGAGCTGTGCCGGGAAAGCATTCTGGATTTTTATGAAATTCTGTCAAAATCCGACGTTCAGGTAGAGATCGACCTGCCAAAGCAGGCGGTCTTCGTGCAGGGAGACCGGGAAGCGCTGCAGCGCATCCTGTTCAACCTGGTTTCCAACGCGGTGCGTTACGGTTCCGCCGGGAAATATCTGGGCGTCATTCTGCATTCTGACGAAACATATGTCTATGTGGATGTGGTCGATCATGGGCAGGGCATCGAGAAGTCCTTTGCCGGCCGCATCTTTGACCGTCTTTTTACCATGGAAGATTCCCGCAGCCGCAGCATCCAGGGCAACGGCCTGGGGCTGAAGATCGCGAAAAATCTGGCGCTGCAGATGGGTGGGGATATCACGCTGGACAGCATCCCTCATGTCAGGACGACCTTTACCCTCAGGCTGAAAAAGATGCGGTACTGATTTGCCGGCGAAAGAAATTTGTAAGATTTCAGCAAGAGTTTTGAAAAGTTGATCCGCTACAATGGTTCGTAAGAAAGGGGGCAGGAGAACATGCCATATATATTACAGACAAACCACCTTACGAAGACCATCAGCGGAAAAGATCTGGTGAACGACGTCAGCCTGCATATCAAAAAAGGAGAGATCTACGGGTTTCTCGGACCCAATGGGGCATCCTGTCAATCTGGCTGCACATCTCCTTTGTCAGATAGACCGAAGTGATGATGCGGTCGTCCCGTTTTGCCATAGCCTGCCTCCTTGTCTGTGAATTATTTTGTGTCCTGCACGCACTTCCCGGTACATTCCTTTTTTTCCAATCCTGCGGTATCATATCTCTGTATCCCAAAACCAAAGACTGCAGGGACACAGAAAGGAAAAAAATATGAGCAGAAAAGAAACAAGAAAAGAACTGGAACGTATCATAGCCGTATTCCAAAATTACACCCATGCCAGTACACACCTGGATATCGTATGGTCAGAAAAAGCCGGATATATCTATCTTGATCTTACTCCTTTTGAAACAGGCCAAGATCCGGATGCTTATCTCATGGAGACCGGCGAGGAACTGTTTGAAATGCTCTTCTCTGAAATCTCCCTGGATGTTTTTGAACTGACCGGAAATGAGGATGGCCTGCCAGGCGCCAATCCCCTGGAGATTGCAGAACTTAAACGGCGTCTGGAACCATTCCTTATAAAGCTGCCGGAGTACCGGCCTCTGGCCGAACAGCTTTTGTCCTCCAAAGGCAGCACCTGAATCTGCGGCGGGCGGCGGATATCCACTGCCGCCTGCCCCCTGCCTTCTATCCTCTTTAGTCAATTTTTAACAGCACCATTTGAAGTTTAACAAGGGTACAGGCTTTGCCTGTACGGTGTTTCCCCGGTTTGTTTCACAAACCTATTCCTGCCTTAACAAAGCCAATCTTTGATTGGCTTCAAAACCTCCGGTTTTGAGCGTATGTCCCCACCGCTGGCGGCGGGGCAGAGGTCGCTCCGCTCCCGAAAAGCGAAAAAAGGAAGTACCATGGTCTCCCACGATACTTCCCCTGAAATCTTTCCGTTGTTCTGTTTTACCGCTCCCACCCCTGCAGGTTCTCCCGCCCGCGCTCTGCTTCCTGCTCCGGCAAAGGGGTAAACTCAATGCCATCAATGCAGTTCTTATACAAAAACTGCTTGATCTCCGTCATGTCATTGGATTCATAAAACTGTATCAACAGCCCCGTAAAAGCTGGCTGCAGTTCAATGGGAACGGAAATAATGCCGCACCCGCCCCCAATCATCACATGGTTGCCTGCCAGCATGGATGTCCTCTTGTTGCCGTCCAGAAACATCTGCTTCCGCATAAAGTAGAGCATCATGGTCAGCGCCCGGTCTGTCGGGTTCTCTATCTGTCCTATTTCCGCCATTTCCTCTTTAATCTGGGATTCTATGGGCATGTCCGGCTTCCATGTTGTACCAACCATGCTCACTGCCACGTTCCGCAGATACCCCGCCCGGGGAATCAGGCTGTCTCCACCCACACACTGGTTCACCTTGCAGACAAAGGGATAATCGGCCGGCCCGTCCAACGTATCCAGCACAAACTGCCATGCGTGTTTCAGATTGTTCACCGCCACAATGTCGGATACCTTCACCCCCTGGACACCCATACCGTTATAGATGGCCTCTGTGTCCGGGTAGGTCACGGCCGGACCCTCCAGCCGTGCGCTCTTCCAGATATAGTCCACGATATTCCGTCTTACAACAAAGAGCGTCTCTTCCCTTGTCATATGGTATTTTGCTTCCAAAATCTCTCCTTAATTCATAGCTTCTGTCAGCGCTCCATGCCGCCGTCCTGCGCTTCCTCCTGCTCCAGAAAACGGAACATCCGTATTGTCCGCTCACAGAACTCATGGAGGACCGGTATGTCCGATACTGCCGTCTCCCATACCAGCCCCACGTCCACAGCGCCGTAATTATGGGCAAACAGGTTCCTCATCCCCTTAATCGCCGGCCAGTAGATGGAGTCTTTTGTCCCCTCGCGGAAATCCTCTGTCAGATGCCCCGTCAGCTCTCCAATCTGAAGAAGGCTCATACAGACCGAATTGCGGTAATCTCTGTCCATGTCAAAAATATCCTTCTCCCTCCCGAAGCGTTCCAGAGCCGCCTCGATATCTTCACAATACGTCAGGATATGCTCAAGGATGTCAATGTTCTTCTTCATAAATCAGCTTTTCATCCTCCTTCATGCGGACACGGAACCCCTCCGTCCTTGCTGCGTTTGCGTCATGGGACAGGGCTTCTGTCGTCACCAGATCCACCGGTTTCTTTAACGCCTGCGTCAGTTCATGGTAAAGGGCGCCCAGGCCGAACATGGACCGGATCCTGCCCCCGTCAATCCGCAGGTCGATATCGCTCTGCCCCGTAGCCTCCCCACGGGCATAAGAGCCGAAAAGATACGCCCGGCTTACGCCGTAATCCTGCAGGATCGGGCGGATGATCGCCTGTATCTCATTCATGGCATATATTTTTTCCATAGCCGGACCTCCCTGTAGATTTTACTATCCATTTCGATTATAGAATTTTGATAATGGAATTGCTTTTCAATCCCATTATATCATCCCCATTTCCGCTTTTCAATATTTGCAGACATCCGTGTTTTAAATGTTTTAAAACTGTTCCAGGAAGCCGTTGATTTCCCTGCACACCCTCTCCCCGGGGCAAGGGCAAACACCATAAGCACAGCAATCCCCACAACTGCCAGCACTCCAATCAAAACCACTTTCATACACACCTTCATCTTACCGCTCCCACTCATCTTCCTGCAGATCCAATCTATCCTCTGAACGGCCGCAGGGATAGACAAACGGCGGTACATCCTTTGCCGCCTATTCCTCCTGCTGGCGGCGTTGTTCCTCCACCTCTGCCGGGGTGACGATATGGGCGGGTACTTCAAATGCGCCGATAAAGTTTAAATAAATGTCTATCCGCTGGCGGCGGTCATTCCCCCGCCCCTCGCCCTCATGCACAATCACTTTCTCGATAAACTCGTTGAGCATGGGCGTTGTCAATTCAGAGAAATCAGTGTAGCGTTTCACAAGCTGGATAAACTGGTCTGTTTTCAGCTTGTCGGCGTTCCAGCTTTCAATCTGCCTTTGCCATTCCGCTATGGACGTTTCCAGCCCGGTCTGTTCCTCGTCATACTCGGCAAGAAGCCGGGTAAAATGCCTGTCGGGTATCTTGCCCGTGGCGTTGCCCTCGCCCGCCCGCTTCCAATGTTCGGACGGGATAGGGATTTTCTCGGCGCGGAGTTCCTTTGCTATGCTGGCTATGGTTTCCCCGGCAAGGACACCGCCCTTGTGGGTGTAGTCGTGGGTCATTCCGTCAAACTCATTTGTGATTTTTTCTCCCGCCCGGTAAGCGGCGGCGGCAACGGCGGACTTGCCCTTCGTTCACTGCTTTTATTTGTCCGAATTTTTATTGCAAAAAAGAATTGACATGTTCAAACAAGTATGATATAACATAGAAAAAAACATGTTTAAACAAGCGATTCTTAAAGCATCTGACCGAAACGTCAGATGAATGGAAGAGCGGTGGCAGTTTTCAGACAGGAGGCGTAAAATGGCAGATTTCAGCGATAAAGTCGTGTATCAGATCTACCCGAAGTCATTTCGGGATACCAACGGGGACGGTTTTGGAGACATTCCCGGAATCATCGAAAAATTAGATTACCTTCAGGAACTGGGCGTAGATTACCTGTGGCTGACCCCGGTGTTTCCCTCTCCCCAGAGAGACAACGGATACGATGTGGCAGATTACCGGGAGATCAATCCTCTCTTCGGGACGATGGCGGATCTGGAGAAGCTGATCCGCCAAAGCGAAACGCGGGGCATGGGCATCATGCTGGATATGGTATTTAACCATACGTCCACCCGGCATGAGTGGTTCCAGAAAGCGCTGGCAGGAGAGGAGAAATATCAGAACTATTATATCTTCAGGGAGGGGATGCCGGATCAGGCGCCCACCAACTGGCAGTCCAAATTCGGCGGAACAGCCTGGGAATATGTCCCCGGCCTGAAAAAATGGTATCTGCGGCTGTACGATGTGACGCAGGCGGATTTGAACTGGGACAACCCGGAGGTCCGGGAAGAATTAAAGGAGATTCTCCGGTTCTGGAAGAAAAAGGGCATTCGGGCGTTCCGGTTCGATGTGATCAATCTGGTGTCCAAGCCGGAACAGATGCTCGATGATTTTGAGGGAGACGGGCGGAGATTCTACAGCGACGGCCCGCATATCCACGAATATCTGAAAGAACTGGTCAGGGACGCAGGGATCGAAGACTTCATCACCGTGGGGGAAATGTCCTCCACAACGCTGGAACACTGCATCCGCTATTCCTCCCCGAAGGAGAAAGAACTTTCCATGTGTTTTCATTTTCATCACCTGAAAGTGGATTACAAAGACGGGGACAAATGGGCGCTGGCGGCTCCTGATTACCGGAAATTAAAGGAACTTTTTGTCAAATGGCAGACGGGCATGCAGGAAGGCGGCGGGTGGAACGCGCTGTTCTGGTGCAACCACGACCAGCCCCGGATTGTGAGCAGAATGGGCGATGAGGGCGTATACTGGAAAGCGTCGGCAAAAATGCTGGCGGGGATGATCCATCTGATGCGGGGAACTCCGTATATCTATCAGGGGGAAGAGATCGGAATGCTGAACGCCCACTACCCTTCCATCGAGCAGTATCGGGACGTGGAAAGCCTGAACTATTATCAGATCCTGCTGGAAAAAGGGAAGACGAAAGAAGAGGCGCTGGCGACCCTGGCGGCCAGGTCCCGGGACAACAGCCGGACGCCCATGCAGTGGAGCCGGGAGACATGCGGCGGATTTTCCGAAGCCGAGCCGTGGCTTCCCATGTCCGCCGGATTCCGGGATGAGATCACCGTGGAAGCGCAGCAGAAAGACGGAGATTCCATTCTTGCCTTTTATAAGAAACTGATCGCCATGAGAAAAACGTATCCGATCATTGCCAAAGGAGAGATCGCCTTTCTGGAGACCGAAAACGATATGGTGATGGCATACAAAAGAGTACTGGGGGATCAGCAGATTGTGGTGCTCTGCAATCTGGACGGAAAGCGGCAGCGCATCAAAGCGGACGAAGCGTGGCGCGGTTTACCGGTGCTGTTGGAAAATGGCAGCAGGACGGCCGAAAACAGTCCGTCCTGCAGGAACATGAATCCCGGCGTACCTTTCGAAAAGGAAGGCCCGTTCACAGGTTCGGAAGAAGGAACCTGGACGATGGAACCGTATGAATTTCTGGTTGTTGGAAATGTCAGAGAAGAACAACGGTAAGTTTTTTGAAAATTTTTCTTTTCCCTCTTGACCGTACAGTTACTGTATGGTTTGTCCTGTGAGATACAGAAGAAAACGCAGGAACGATAAAGGGGGAAAAGAGAAATCATGGAGAACCAACATGTATACAACAAACCGGTCACTTTGAAAAATATTCTGAAATTTGCCGTACCCACCATTGCCATGACGGTGTTCATCTCCTTCTACACTATGGTAGACGGCCTGTTTGTGTCGAATCTCATCGGCACCGGCGCGCTGTCTGCCATCAATCTGACGGCACCCATCATCCAGTTTGTGACGGCCGTTTCCACCATGCTGGCCACCGGAGGCAGCGCGGTCATCATGAAGAAGATGGGAGAACAGAAGACGGAGGAAGCCAGAGAGGATTTTACCTTTCTGATTCTGGTCAACGTTCTGGCGGGGCTCCTCATGTGCGCGCTGGGTTATCTGACCATGGGACGGATTTTCACCGGGATGGATCTGTCCGCGGAGGTGGAAGGGTACTGCGTGGAATACTTAAGCCGCTATCTGGTCTTTACGGTGCCATCCTTTTGATGAACAATTTCACGCTCTATATGATCGCCAGCGGGAAAGCGACGCTTTCCCTGATCTGTTCCGTGGCCGCGGCATTTTAAACATGGTGCTGGACTATGTGTTTCTGGCGGTGTTCCCTATGGGAATCGGCGGCGCGGCGGTCACGATCATCATGTACAGGGGTGCTGAACTTTAAGCGCATTTCCGCATGTACCCGCGGTCCGGCCTGCTTCGGCAGCGCGGTGCGGCTGCGGCTCATGCTGTTCTGTCAGTAAAAAAGGATAATTAAAAAAATTTCTCCCTTTTCGGAATTGTGTACCCATGAAAAATGAGCTTATAAATATACATTGCAAGCAGCAGATACATATTTTATAATCGAATATATAAATTGAAATTGTGCCGGAGGTATAATAAAATGATTTCATTATATGAGATAGATTTTTCCAATCTGAATTTTTGGATAGGTTTCATTGCAACTTCTTTTCCAACTGCTTTGGAGGAGGAAACAGATATGTCATTGACCGAACTTATGACAGAGAACGGAATGTGTGATACGAGTTGGTGGGACAATTTCACAAAATATTATGACGGAGTTTTAGAGGAATCGGACGGTTATGTTGATGAACCGGAAACAATTATTTGCGAACTCGTTCCAACTCAAATCTTAAAAATAGAATTTCATCCGGGGGATACAGTATATTACATCAATGATAAACAAATTGCCTGTACAGGGGGGCATTACAATATTCAAGTGATTCCATTCAAAAAGTTATTGAACTCTATAAAAGAAAAACAAATATTTCTTTTATTATTGCCTTTAGCGGTTATTGACAGTCCGGATAAAGACGAAGCAACACAAATCATATCAAATGTTTTGCAGGGAATCTTTGATAAACGCTTATGCAGTCAATATGCAAATTGTATTGTAAATGGCTTAATGTCAGAATGACAGATTTCAGTTTTAAGAAATATCAGGCGAGTGCAAATTCAGGAATCATATGTAAGAATATGCATTTTATTTCAAATTTCAATCAGTGGGAACACTTTTTCGAAAATGGAGAAAACAGATCCTGATGAAAGATCTGAAGAATATCATTGATACTTTCAAATCCGTCCATGGCAAGCTTGAGATTCAGATAGTCCTGTTTTTCCGGGAACTGGTTGATGTAGAGCGCAAGGCCCATATCATAAAACCGTCCTTTTTCTGTTGTGATAAATGTATCATAACGGTCCAGACAGGATTCATCAACCTCCGCAGGCGGAATAAAGGCCAGTTCTGCGATCTGATCGGTAAACCAGTTGGACAGTGTCTGCCGAAGAAGCAGATTTTCGCTGCGCCGCAGAGACGAGATAACGAGGACGCGTTTGGTGCCCGCATTGTTCTGCTGTTCCATTAAAGACTTATAAAGGTGAATGGCAAGAAAGGCGATCTCTTCATCCTTTACCTTTTGATGAAAGCGCTTCTGCAGACAGGAGGCAAAATAAGTGGCGATATCGTATCCCTGCGGAAAGGTCTGCCGGATATAGTCGGTCAGATGATTTTTCAGCTGCATGTCGTAGCGGATGCGAACGATCAGGGAAGAACAGTGCAGGGCCAAAGAGATACGCAGGTTCAGGTCGTTGGTCAGATCGATCTCAAAAGCACTTCGGATCTCCCGCAGGATGTCAAGCACCAGGTCGTCCATCTCCTGAGAGATAACCGATGATGTGCTGGGATTTCCCTGGCCTTTCATATACAGAGCCAGATAGTCAATCTCAGAATCCGGGATTCTCAGAAAGAATTCTTTGCCAAGATGTGCAAAGACAGCCTCGGCGATCTCACGTTCCGGGTACAGATTTTCTGTAACTTTCAGGTCTGTCGGATCGATAAAAAACCAGTCCTGCATTCGGCGGATGGCTGTGTAGATCAGAATGATTGTATTGTTCAGTTCCACTTCGGAGACTGTATGCTTGAAGGTTACGAAGGTTTCTACAAGGACATCTTTAATACGCATCATGGGATCATGGTCATTTTGTCCGGCCAGGATCGAGGAAGCGCTGGCAATCAGCAGATTTTCCTCTGACAGGCACAGACGTTTATTCATCTCACTCCCGTCCGCCATGATTTTATTGGAACTGCGCATTAGCTCCAGATTGTATTTTTGAAGAACTTCCGCCACGCGTTTCAGATCGTTCAGTAAAGTGTTGTGTGAGACATAGACCGTGTTTTCAATGTCATACATGGACATGGCCCGGTGCTGCTTTAAGAGCAGAAGCAGAATCTGATTGATCCGCTCGTTCTGATAATTCAGTGAGGTGTTGCTGAACTGCTGGTACAGGGTATCCTTCAGTATGGAAAATGCATCCGGATCCTGCACAATAATACGGCTCCCTCTGGGTGCGGCGGACTGAAAAGAGACACAGGAATTTTTAGACAGTTCATCTTTGATCTGCCGGATATCATTTTGAATGGTACGAAGGCTGACCTGCTGTTTTCCGGCAAAGTAGGATGCGGTCATGTAAGTGCCCTGGTTTTCGAATAGTTCGAGAACAATCTCAAGCTGACGCTGATTGAACATAGGAGCCTCCTTATTGTTCATAAGCAAATAAAATGGGAATTCGTCGATTTCCATAATTCATTATGTAACAGTATAGCATAATCCAGTCTTTTTGCACAAGCAGAACGACTGCCTGCTTTGATCAAAACAGACAGTCCTGTGCCCGGCTCTGAATCACGCGTTGATGACCGTGACGAGCTCCTGTGCTTTTTGGCTGACATTTTCCACCGCCTTCATGCTGAGGCTGATGACGTCATGCGCCGTGTGTCCGCTGGACTCATAGGTCTCTCCAAAGGTACGAATGAATTCTTTTCTCAGGTCGGAACCGTAGTTAATCTTCAGAAGTCCGCATTTGCGGGCTTTCTGAATCGTATCAAACGGAATGCCGGAGCCGCCATGCAGAACAAGAGGAACCGGAGAAATATCGGCGATGGTCTGCAGAAGTTCCAGATCCACATGCGGCATCAGCTCCAGTCCATGGACATTTCCGACGGAGACTGCCAGCAGGTCGCAGCCGGTAGCGGTTACAAAATCTTCTACCATGCCGGGATCTGTTTTGGCATCTGCTTCATTTACAATATCTTCTTCTTTTCCCTGCAGGGCGCCAAGTTCTGCCTCCACCGGGATTCCATAAAAATGACAGAACTGAACGGCGCGTTTTACCTCCGCTACATTTTCTTCATATGAAAGCATTGCTTATGAGCCGGCCGGGAGATGTGAAGGTGGCAGAGCTTCCCATGCCGGAACCAAAAGAAAACGAGGTGCTGCTTCGTATAAAAATGGCAGGGATCTGTACGAATGATGTGCGTGATTATAAAGGGGACTGCAGTTACAGCTATCCCCGGATCGGCGGTCACGAATACGGCGGCGTGATCGAAAAGCTGGGGACTGGCGTTGATTCCCGTCAGTTTGCCGTCGGGCAGAAAGCGGTCGCTTATATTATCGAAGACTGTCACAGCTGCCATTACTGCCGCACCGGGAATGGAAATATCTGCTTTCATCATGCCGAGTCTCCTGTCTTCCAGAACCCGGACGGGATCTCCGGATACGGCGGATTCAGCGAGTATAAGATCGTCAATGCAGAGGATCTTTTTGTATATCATGAAGAGACTTCCTTTGAGAAGATGGCGTTTACAGAGCCGCTGGCCTGCGTGGTGAATTCCGTGAACCGAACAAACATTGAACTTGGAGACGACGTGGTTGTTATCGGCGGTGGAACAATGGGACTTCTGCATGTGATGGTGGCAAAGCTTCGGGGCGCGAGAGTGATTGTCAGCGAACCATTGGAAGAGAGACGGGAGAGGGCGCTGCGGTTGGGAGCATCCGCAGCGATCGACCCGATCCATGCAGATGCAGTGGAAGAAGTGAAAAAACTGACCGAAGGACGCGGCGCCGCAGTCGTCTACAATACGACGGCAAATCCGGTTCTGATGGCGCAGGCCATGAATATGACGGCGCCCTGTGGGACGTGTGTGGCATTCTCGTCCATGCATCCCAACAAGCCGGTGGAAGTGGACGCCGGAGCCATGCATTCTCTGCAGAAGACAATGACCGGCGCAGTCAGCCCGACGGTTCAGGCATTCTATCAGGCATATGAGCTGATTGACAAAGAGATTCTGGATCCGACGGTTTTGACAGAGAAAATCTTTGACTACACGGATTTTGATGCGGCCATGGCCTGCGCCATGCGTCCGGATACCTATAAAGTGCTGTTAAAATTTGGTGAGATCTGATGGGAAATTTTATAGGAATTGATCTTGGAACTTCCTCTGTGAAGCTGGTGCTTACCGACGATCAGGGGAAGGTCCTGAGGGAAGCGGGAGAGTCCTACTCCCTCCTTCAGCCTCGATCAGGCTGGAAGGAGATCGAGCCGGATACTTGGTGGAAAGCTGTGTGCAGAGCACTGCAGACGCTCCTGAACGAAGGCGGCGGAAGTCAGGTGGAGGGAATCGGCATCACCGGACAGATGCATTCAATCATATTTCTGGATGAAAATGGAGTATCCATTCGTCCGGCGCTTATGTGGAACGATAACCGTACGAAAGATCTGCTTCCCGGACTGCGGGAACAGATTCAGAGTACGGATGTACCCTATATCGGGAAAATCATATCCACCGGGAGTCCGGCGGCCAATCTGCTCTGGCTGAAGGAAAACGAGCCGGAGCATTTTGAACGGCTTGAGAAATTCCTGATCGGACCGGATTATCTGGTCTGGCGGATGACCGGCGTCTATGGCACGGATTATTGTGAGGCGTCCACGTCGTCCCTGTACGATCTGTATAAAAGAGAATGGTCGCCGTCTATGCGGGAAGTGATCGGACTGCCGAAAAAAATCTATCCCGAAGTCCGCGGCAGCGCAGAGATTGTCGGTACGATCCTGCCCGAAATTGCGGATCAGTTTGGTTTGAATCCGTCTGCCAGGGTGATCGTGGGAACCGGAGACAATCCGGCGGCTTCGATTCCTACCGGCTGTCTGGGATGCCGGTATCCAGTCTTCTCTCTTGGAACCTCTGGGGTGCTGATGCTTCCAAAGTACAATCCGGATTTTGAAGCAAAAGGGAAGAACATCCTGTTCTCCTTTGATTCCGAACATTTCTACACGCTGGTGCAGGGAGTTCTGCAGTCCTGCGGCAGCGGTTATGGATGGTGGAACCAGGAGATTCTGGGACTGTCGGATTTTGCAGATGCGGATCGCAGGATCGACATAGAACAGCTGGGAGAGAAGGAGCTGCTTTTTTATCCGCACCTGACCGGTGATAAGACGATTTATAAAGATCCGACGATCCGCGGCGCGTTTCTGGGGCTTGGCACCGATACCACAAGAGCTGATATGACACAGGCTGTAATGGAAGGGATCGCCTTTGGTCTGAAACAGCTGGTCGGGGAGATGCGTCTGGCCAGAGCGTCGCTTGCGAATCTGAAAGTAATCGGCGGTGGATCCAGAAGCCGGGTCTGGATGCAGATCCTTGCGGATGTACTGGATTCTCCTGTGGAGCAGATGGAAGGCAATGCAGGCGCAGGCTATGGCATGGCATTGCTGGCAGCGTACAGCTGCGGTGCGACGGATTCACTGGAATCCATATCGAAAAAGGCAGTTTCTGTCAAGGAGTGTTTTACGCCGAGGTCGTATCATGCAGACCTGTATGAAAAGGAATACCAACAGTATCTGCGGATTCATGACGCGGTAAAAAGCGTATTTGGATAAAAAGTTTCGGCGAAATATCCGGCGGCAGGGAAGGAGAGGATGTATATGGCAGGGGTATGCGATATCTGTGGAAAAAGTACGGGACGAAGAGTGTTCCGATGCACAGACGGGAAAGTGTGCAGGGATTGTTATGAGATCGTCAGCAATCACTTTACCAGCACAATTACAAAATCTACTCTGGCAGAGTTGAAAGAGCGGTATGCGGAAAATGCGGCTCCACTGGATCTGGGAGAGAATGGTTTTCATATCTCATATAAGATTGGAACTTTCCTGCTTCTGGACGAGCAGAATCAAAAGTTTTGTATCCTCAGCAACCGGGCGGTCACCGGCGTCTATGCCAGACCGGAGATCTTTTCCTATGATGCGCTGGGAGAATACGAATTCCTGTGCGAACCGGAGGTGACAATGGAGGAATTTCTGACACTGACCGCCAAAAGACGCAGCAAAACAGTGATTAAAAATCTGCGGATCCGGCTGAAGACCAGAGACAGCAAAGACAGGGATCTGGTTTTGCTTCCGGGAGCTGCGAAAGCTTCTGGTCCCGCATGCCGCCAGGCAGGGAAATATGCAAAAGAGATTGTACAGTGGGCAAAACGCCTGCAGGACAGATATGAAGGAAAGTGATTCAGGTTATTGGTTGTAGAATGAATGATAATCGGGAAGCGGAGAGTGTGAAAAACTCTCCGCTTTTTATGGTCAATATAATTTTGAAAGTGCTATAATGATATGGCAGGAAAGAGAATGATTTCAGACGGGAGAGGACACATGAAAAAACTGTTGATCATCAATACGGGAGGGACCTTTTCCTCCGTGGAAAGCGAAAGGGGATTAAAGCCGGGCTTAAGCAGCCGGGAACTTCTGGAGGCCATGCGGCTGGTGGCGGGAGGGATCGAACTGGAGATGGAGGATCTGTTTCTGGTGGACAGCGCCAACATATTTCCGGACGACTGGCGCAGGCTGGCGGAGAGAATCTATGAGGCGGCCGCCGGATATCAGGGGATCGTGGTGATCCACGGCACCGACACCATGGCGTACACCGCTTCCATGCTGTCGTTCATGCTGCAGAATGTGCCGATTCCTGTAGTCCTTACCGGAAGCCAGCTTTCCATCAGCCATCCGGTTGCGGACGCTATGGAGAACTGCCGCTGCGCGGTGCATATGGCGGCCGGCGGCCATGGGGGCGTCTTTCTGGCCTTCAACCGAAAGGTGATGCTGGGCGTTCGGGCCTCCAAGGTCCGGACCATGAGCTTTGACGCTTTTGAGAGCATCAACTATCCGGATGTGGCGCAGATCAGCTCTCTGGGACTTCGCATCCATACCGGGTATCTTCCGGAAATCAAGGGGGGGTTTCGGCTGTGTACAGAATACTCGGACCGGGTGTTTGTGCTGAAAATGTATCCGGGAATCCGGCCGGAACTCCTGTCCATGCTGGAGGAGCACGGGTATCGGGGTGTCTATATCGAAGCCTTTGGGCTGGGCGGGCTTCCGTTTCTGAAAAACGATTTTCTGGCGGCGGTGGAGCGGAGCGTGAAACGCGGGATGACGGTTCTGGTGGGAAGCCAGTGCAGATACGAGGGGAGCAGCCTTTCCGTGTATGAGACAGGGCTGCGGGCGCTGAACAGCGGCGTGCTGCAGGCGTACGATATGACGGCGGAAGCCGCGGTTACCAAGCTGATGTGGGTGCTGGGGCAGACAGATGACCGACACAAGATCGAGGAATATTTCTCCGAAAACCTGGTGCAGGAGGTGCGGATCCCTGTGTAAAATCAGTTATACAGTATGATAAAATTTCATACTTGACATTGGTACGAAATCATACTATAATACGTGGTATGATTTCGTGCTATATGGAGGTGCAGTATGCGGGAACCGGTTTCTAAAGTAATGAAACGTTATAATTATCTTCTGGGGGAACTGAATGCGGTCTATCATGAGATGTCGCTGAAGCTTGGCCTGTCGGACAGCGCCATGATCATTCTCTATACGATCTGCGATCAGGGGGAGCGCTGTCCTCTGCAGGATATCTGCCGGTATTCGGGTTTAAGCAAACAGACGGTCAATTCCGCGCTCCGCAAACTGGAAGCGGAGAGGGTTCTCTATCTGGAAGCCGCCGGTTCCAGAAATAAAACGGTCTGTCTGACGGAGAAGGGCATGGGCCTGGCAGAACGGACGGTGAAGCGGATCATGCAGGCGGAGAATGAGATCTACACTTCCTGGCCGGAGCAGGATGTGGAAAAATATCTGGAGCTGACGGAGCATTTTCTGACGGCGCTTCAGGAAAAGGCCGGACAGATGAAAGCGGGGGATGGAACATGAACATCCGCTTATCGGATCACTTTACGTACGGCCGCCTTCTGCGCTTCACCTTTCCGTCCGTCATCATGCTGGTGTTCACCTCGATCTACGGGGTGGTGGACGGATTTTTTGTGTCCAATTTTGCAGGAAAGACCCCTTTTGCGGCTGTAAATTTTATCATGCCACTTCTGATGATCCTGGGCTGTGCGGGATTTATGTTCGGAACCGGAGGCGGGGCGCTGATCGCGAAGACGCTGGGAGAGGGGAAGCGGGAAAAAGCTAATGAGCTGTTTTCCCTGATTGTCTATACATCCATCATCTGCGGCGTGGTGCTGGCGGTCTTCGGTTTTTTGTGCATCCGCCCGGCCGCCTCACGGATGGGCGCAGAGGGAAGGCTTCTCAGTGACAGCGTCCGATATGGATGGATCGTGCTGCTGGCGCTGCCGTTTTATGTGCTGCAGTTTGAATTTCAGTGTCTGTTCGTCACGGCGGAAAAGCCAAAGCTGGGACTGTATGTGACCGTGGCATCCGGCGTCACCAACATCGTTCTTGATGCGCTGTTTGTGGCGGTATTTCACTGGGGGATGGAAGGTGCGGCGGCAGCCACGGCTTTCAGCCAGTTTGTAGGCGGCGTGGTTCCGCTCGTCTATTTTGGGCGGAACAACGGAAGTCTTCTGCGGCTTGTGAGACTAAGGGGCCGTCCGGATACAAGGGCTCTGGTCCGTACCTGTACCAATGGCTCCTCCGAGCTCATGAGCAATATCTCCATGTCGCTGGTCAGCATGCTGTATAACATTCAGCTGATGAAATACGCCGGGGAGGACGGAATCGCCGCCTACGGAGTCCTGATGTATGTCAGCCTGATCTTTCAGGCGGTATTTATCGGATACTCCGTGGGAAGCGCTCCGGTGGTCGGCTATCATTACGGTGCCGGGAATCACCAGGAGATGCACGGGCTTTTGAAGAAAAGCTGTCTGCTGGTCGGCGTATCCGCGGTCCTGATGTTTGCGGCCGGGCAGCTTCTGGCCGGACCGCTGTCGTATCTGTTCGTGGGATATGATCCGGGTCTGACGGCGCTGACTGTCCGGGGGTTCCGGTTCTTTTCCTGTTCCTTTTTGTGCTCCGGCTTTGCGATCTTCGGATCGTCCTTCTTTACCGCCCTCGGCGACGGGCTTACTTCCGCACTGATCTCCTTTCTGCGGACGCTGGTCTTCCAGTGCGCGGCGGTTGTGATCTTTCCGATCCTCTGGGGCATCGACGGGATCTGGATGTCCATCGTGGCGGCGGAGGTTCTGGCGGCAGGAGTGACGTTCCTGTTTTTGGCCGGAAAGAAGAAACGGTATGGATACTAAAAACGCTGACCTTTGCCAGCGTTTTATCCGTCTTTGTCTGCCGCCATTCTGACCATGCAGGTCTGTCTGCGGCAGGCAATGCCGTATTTTAATATGGTGGTCATTCCAGTCGTTCAGCAGTTCGGCGCTCAGCTTCGTCTTATCCGCATAGTAAAAGCCTTTTGTACGGATTTCCTGAAAAAATTCGATGCCGATCGGCAGTTTTACGAGTGCTTTCAAATTTTGTCCCCCTTTCCTCAATTGTATATGGAGTCGCGTGCAGGTTCAAGCCCGTTCTGCACAAAACGGTGCGAGAGTAAAACTGGACTGGTTAAATTTTTTAAAACTGGATATTTTATTCAGTCCAGAAATGTTTTACAATAGGCTGAACTTAAAAAAGAAAAGAGGTTTTGAGCATGAAGTATAATCTGAAGAAAATCGTGCTGGCCGCGCTGTTTGCGGCGTTTGCGTGCGTGGCGACCATGTCCATACGGATTCCCACGCCGGGGACGGGCGGCTATATCCATCCCGGGGACGCGGTGGTGATCCTGTCCGGAATCATCCTTGGCCCGCACTGGGGGCTTCTGGCTGCCGGCATCGGGTCTGCGCTGGCGGATCTGCTGGGCGGATATTTCATTTACGTACCGATCACGTTTGTGATCAAGGGCGCGGTTGCTTTCGCGGCGGGGCTGATCTATCAGAAGATCGGCAAAACGGCAAAAAGCCGCGGCGGGGCGGTAGTGCTGGGCGGAATCGCGGATATCGTGCTGGTGGCGGGCGGATATTTCCTCTGCGAATCGATGATGTACGGCGTAGCTGCGGCCGCAGCAAGCGTTCCCGCCAACATCATACAGGGGATCAGCGGCCTGGTGATCGGCGCGCTCCTGTATCCGGTCCTTCTGACCGTTCCGGATATCCGGCAAATTGCGCATGAGGCGAAAGCGTATTCGTGAGTTTATACGGTTTGCAGCAGACATCCCGGCTGTGGATTTTGACAGATCCGCAGCCGGGTGTTTTTGATATGAAAGAACAGGTGCGGTACAGGTTTCTTTTTAGTTTCTTACTTTATATCCGACAGAAAGAACGTATGTTCGAAAAAATATTGACATGTCATTGAAAAGGTGATATGTTTTAACTGCGGTACAGGTTTCCTCTTCGGAAGAAAGGTGGAAACGATATGCAGTATTTTATTCGAATCAAGGATCAGGAGATTCCGGTGACGGAACCCGTGTACAAGCTTTACTGCCAGGGAGAGCGCAAGGAGCGCTATTTCAGAGAATCCGATTATCATAACAAGGTGTTTTCCTATGATTCACTGGATACGGAAGAGATGAATGGATGCGAGCTGATGGCGGATCGCTGCGGAAGAACGGTAGAAGAGGAGGTGGAGCTCCGTCTGGAGACGGAGAGGCTGAAGCGTGCGATTACCGGTCTGGAAGAACCGGAGAAAGAACTGATCCGGCGGATCTATGTCTATGAGAGATCATTGCGGGAGATTTCCAGGGAAGACGGGATTCCCGTGACGACTCTGCATTACAGACATCAGAAGATACTTGGAAAATTAAAGAAAATCCTGATATAGATGTTAAAAATATTCGAACAAACGTTCTTTTAATCGGATGATAATTGTAACGTTACGAAAACAGAAAACAATCATGCGACAATTCAGGAGGAATGAATGATGAAAAACGAATTTTACAAGTATCTTTGCTGCGGATATGACAAGATCCGCAATTCCTACGCCAATCAGAAAAGGATGACATTTACCCCCATTCTTGATGAAACGCTTCTGGAACAGAGGACGGCGGCCTGGTATACGGCTCCGGAAGGAACCAGCCGTTCGGAGAGTCATACTGCCATCAGTACTTCTAGATATGAGATGGAAGAGAGCTTTGATACATCCTGCGGAGTATCTTATAATGTACTGAATGTATCTGCTTCTCTTTCCACCTCGGAGGGCCTGACGGAGTCTGTCTCGGAGAACAGCGCATATGGAAAGATCTTCAGCTCTCATCAGCTGAGGCAGTATAACCATATTCTGACAACAAATGAACTGTCAGAATGCCTGACAGAATCGTTTCAGAGGGATCTGGGGCAGTGTGATGCAGAGGAGATATTTCGGCGTTATGGCACGCATCTGATCCGGAGCTTCCGTACAGGGGGCAGGATCGTCATGGAATTTTCCATGAAGGACAGAGGAGGAAAATCCATATCTGAGGTGAAGGCCATGGCGGAAGCGAAGTACAAATCCATTGCTGCGAATGTATCCGCCGAGCATAAAAAGATGGCAGATTATTTTGCAGGTCATTCTGAGATTGAGCTGTGGACCATAGGGGGAACTCCTACTGCATTGTCAGACTGGGAGGACCGGAAAGACGTTATGAAGACATGGATGGAATCCCTGGAAGAAGCGCCGGCCATGTATCAGGTACAGGCGGAGATTCCTCTCTGGGAGCTGGTGAAGGATCCGGAACAGAAGAAAAGGCTGGAGGCCGGATTCCGCGCGCATGAACGCGCCGTTCTTCTGGAAGCGATGCACAGAATTCCTTTTATTACGGATCTGCGTGTAATCATGTCGGGCGGAAGCGACATCAGGAACCTTTTGAAAGAAGGCGACATTGTAACAAAGAAGAACCCCACAACCAGCCCGTCCAACTGTGATCTGAATGAGAAAGCAGGCGGGAAATATATCTATCTTGTCTATCGGCTTGGCAGGGATTCTTCGAAGAAGATAGGGGATATCCGGGTTATCAGCCGCGGAAAGGCCGACAGGACACCCTCTCCGTCTGATTATTCCGTGATTGATCAGGATTTGAACAAAGGAGCGGGCGGCGACTATATCTATCTGGAATACAAAAAGGATACCATACCGGATACGCCGGGCATCTGTGCGCTGGGAGTCAGGGAGAGTACGGTTCCGTTCTCGGAGGACTGGAAGCCCGTAGTGGATCAGGGAGGAAAGGCAGCGGACCTGAATAAAAAGGCAGGCGGCAAATATCTGTACCTGTATTATCTTGTCCATCCTTATGTAAAGAAACTGGAGCGCGCTGTAAAAGCGCTTTCCTGAGACAGAGCGGGCGGCGGCAGTCCGGAAAAGTCCGAATCAATGGTTCCTCTCTTTGAATAAACCGGTTGAATTTTCATAAAACAGTTGACATCTGTATACAAGAGTGCTATAGTATGTTAAAATTTCATACATCAAACCGTTGAAGCGGAGATAACGGCAACGATGCCCATACAGAGAGTCCGGGTTGCTGAGAACCGGGCAGGAAACAAATTGTCAAATGGACCGCGGAGGGCGCAGTCAAATGTGAGCATTCACAGAGTATTCTGCGACGCTTCAGGCAGGCGTATAAATGCCGGGGATATGTTGGTATCCTGCCAAGTGCACGGGTTATACCGTGAATCAAGGTGGCACCGCGGACTATGCCGTACTGTATCAGTACCTGTTCGTCCTTGACAGAGTGTAAGTTCTGTCAAGGACGTTTTTTTATTCCCGCGGACAGCGGGCCTGGCAGATATGCCTGCATGTCCATTCGGCGGCTGCAACGGAGGGGCGGATGTCCTGCAGCCCGCTGCGGAATATTTGACGGTAACAGGTCATAAGGCAGACTGTAAACTCATGGCGTCTGAAAGAAAATCATATGGAGGTAACGACGATGAAAAACGAAAAAATCCCCTACAAAATCTATCTGAACGAAGACGAGATGCCGAAGGCATGGTATAATCTGCGGGCCGATATGAAGCAGAAGCCGGCGCCGCTCTTGAATCCCGGCACCCTTCAGCCCATGAAGGCGGAGGAGCTCTCGGGCGTCTTCTGCGAGGAGCTGATCCGGCAGGAGCTGGATGACAGCACGGCGTTTTTTGAGATCCCGGAGGAGATTCGCAGCTTTTACAAGATGTACCGTCCGTCTCCGCTGGTCCGCGCCTACTGTCTGGAGGAGAAGCTTCAGACGCCTGCGAAGATCTATTACAAATTCGAGGGCAATAACACCAGCGGCAGCCACAAGCTGAACTCCGCCATTGCCCAGGCCTACTATGCAAAGAAACAGGGACTCAAAGGCGTGACCACTGAGACCGGAGCCGGCCAGTGGGGAACGGCCCTTTCCATGGCGTGTTCCTATTTTGGACTGGACTGCAAAGTATATATGGTCAGATGCTCCTATGAGCAGAAACCCTTCCGCCGGGAGGTCATGCGCACCTACGGCGCGTCGGTGACCCCGTCCCCGTCCATGGAGACCGAGGTGGGGAAAAAGATCCTTGCGGAACATCCGGGCACGACTGGAAGCCTTGGCTGCGCCATCTCCGAAGCCGTGGAAAAGGCAGTGTCCAGCGAGGGTTACCGCTACGTGCTGGGCAGCGTGCTCAATCAGGTGCTGCTTCACCAGTCCGTCATCGGTCTGGAGACGAAGGCGGCGTTGGACAAATACGGGGTGAAACCGGATGTGATCATCGGCTGCGCCGGAGGCGGTTCAAACCTGGGCGGACTGATCGCGCCGTTCATGGGCGAGAAGCTCCGGGGTGAGGCGGACTATCGGATCGTCGCTGTGGAACCGGCCTCCTGCCCCAGCTTTACCCGGGGCGTGTACGCCTATGATTTCTGCGATACGGGTATGGTCTGCCCGCTTTCCAAGATGTATACCCTGGGCAGCGGTTTTATCCCGTCCGCCAGTCATGCAGGCGGCCTCCGCTATCACGGCATGAGCTCCACCCTGTCGGAGCTGTACCATCAGGGCCTGATGGAAGCGGTCAGCGTGAAGCAGACCGAGGTGTTCGAGGCGGCGGAGTATTTTGCGAGAATCGAAGGAATCCTGCCCGCGCCGGAGAGCTCCCACGCCATCCGCGTCGCCATCGACGAGGCGGTCCGCTGCAAAGAGACGGGCGAAGAGAAGACCATCGTATTCGGACTTACCGGAACCGGTTATTTCGATATGGTGGCTTACGAGAAATTCCACGACGGAGAGATGAACGACTACATTCCGACGGATGAAGAACTGGCCGCCAGCCGCGCCAGACTTCCGAAAGTAGAATAGAGGACCGAGGCGCCGCATAACTGCGGCGCCTTTTTTAATGCGCAGGGGTGCGTAAGGAAATCAGCAGCTTTGCTGCACGCACCCTGCGCGGCGAGTAGGGGAAGATGGCTCTTCCCTGCTCGATTGAACAGGGATAAACAGTCCGTACGGGATAAAGGCCGGCAAATTAAAAACTGTTCTCCACAACCCCCGGCAGCAGTTCATAGATGGAGCATCCGATCTCATTTTCAAAATATGCCCTGATCTCCAGCACCTTCTTCCACCGGTCCACCGTGGACGGATGGACGCCGTAACGGATCGTGACGTCCACGAACCGCTTTTCCAGCAGGCAGAAGCCGGTGGGCAGGGCCAGAGAGTCGCACAGCTGCACCAGACGGTCATAGTCGTTATAGACGGCCTCCATGACAAATTTTTTCATGAACTGATAATCTTCTTCGCTTACATCAAAGGTGCCGATGGAAGTGCGGATATCCGGGATCATGAATGCATGGGAGATGCAGATCTGCGCCGCCTTTTCCCAACCCCGTTCCATGCAGTAGCGGTAGCCGTCGATCAGATGCCTTTCGGAGGTCACGCCGGCATAACGCCCGATGTCGTGGAGTAGCCCGAGAATATAAGCTTTCTCGGAAGATAAATGTCTGCAATGCGATGCGATCCGTTCGCAGGCTTCGGCCACATGGCGGGAATGGTCCGTCCAGGGCCCCGGGTTGGAGCTGTATGCATCCTTAAGGGACTGTTCAGCAGTGAATCTGTCTGGTTCCATATAATTTACTCCTTTCAGTCAATAACCCCGCCGCAAGCAGCGGGGCATGGAATTTGAAACGCCCCAAGGGGCGGGGTATTGACCCTCGCGGCATTCGCCAAATGCTCATGCAGGCACGGCACTTGGCTCATTGCTCGCGGGAATAAACACAGAAAACGATGCAGGAAGGCTGAGGGCGTGTGTTCCCCCTGCCTGTGAGGGTATCAGGAACGAAAGCAGCGGTCGGGAAGCGGACAAAAACAGGACCTGACAGGTCGAACCGTCAGGCCCGGGCAAGATGCCGGGGGACCGGCGATTCAACAGTCCCCCACATAGTAGGATACAATGCGCATGTAATCGCCCGGATCGGGAATCTCCAGAGCCAGCCGCAGGCATTTTCCACTCTGGAAAAACTGTTCCATCAGGCGTTCCTGTACAGAGCCGGTGCCGTTGATATTCGTTTTCCCGCCTTTTGAATCAAGCATGTGCACCTCGCTTTTGCAGGTGTTTACGGTTTTCAGAAAATTTTCCATGTTCAGAATATTCAGTTTTATCATACTGGACCTCCTTGCCTGTAGATCAGCCATTGATGTTACAGGTATCATGATAGTGCAGTCCAGAGTGGAATCATATCTGTTTTCCGCCCTTATCTGTCAAAATCCTGCCATTTCTGCCGGTATTCGGACGGCGTGCAGTGCGCATGTTCCCGAAAGACTTTTCCAAAATAGCTGCTGCTTCCAAGGCCGCAGGCCTGGCTGACCACGGTCAGCGGTTCTGAGGTTCCCGCCAGCATCTGGCAGGCTTTCTGCAGGCGGTAGCTTTTGATGTATTCTGCAGGCGTCATATGCAGGCAGTCCCGGAACAGTCGGAAGCATTCCCGTTCGCTTAAGAAAGCGGCTTCGGCAATCTGCGCGACAGAGATCTTTTCCGAATAATGTTCATGGACATAGACCATCATCTGCTTGATGCTTTCGCTGCTTTTGCCGGCGCCCTGTTTTTTCTCCAGCAGAGGGCGGGCTTCCTCAAAGAGCAGGAGCCATATTTCCGACAGGGCTTCCCGCAGCCGGATCTCATATCCGGGGGCGGCGTCGGAAAGCCGGAAAGCGTGAAGGATCTGGTCCAGAATTTTTTTCTGTGCCGGATTTTCCGGAAAAAGCGGGAGGATCTCCAGCTGAGACGCTGTGGTTACAGGCGTGACATAGCGCTGTTCGATCCGGCTTCCCTGCTCTCCGGCGATCAGAGAAGGATCAAAAAGATGGAGAAGGGGAACATTTTCTTCTGTCCGGGACATGGCTTTCGTCATATGAAGGACGTTGGAATTTATCATTCCTCCGCTTCCGGTGGGGAAATACATGGCCCCTCCCGGGGTATAGTAGGTCAGGGAACCGCTCTCCATATAAAAAATCTCCACGGCCTTGTGCCAGTGCCAGGGCGCAGACCGCCCGATATAACAGTCCATCTCCGCCCGTGAAGCGATATAGGGGAAATCTGCCGCAAAATCTGGAAGCAGCTCTTCCCGGCTCCCGGGATGAAATGCAATTTCGTGAATGTTTTTCATGCCAACCTCCCTGTTGCAGTTAAAATGTTGCCGTTTCTTTTATCATCATCGCTCACAGACGACAAGGCAATTATGATTCGCAGTAATGCTCGTATAACTCATGCACTTTCTGCCGCATTCGTTCTTTTAGCTCTGCCGGTTCCAGTACGACGGCATGCTTTCCGAGCGGCAGGAGAACGTCGGCGACCCATTCCAAAGCGTCGTGACTGATTTCCATGTCGACGACTCCGCCGCCTGCCGGAAATGGTTTCAGGCCGCCAGCCAGCAGGCATTCGCTTTCACAGCGCTTCACCCCGGTATCCGTCAGCCGGATTTTCAGCCGGCAGTCATTCGGAACCTCTGTTTTTTCCAGATATTCCTGAACAGACGCAGGAACCGGATGGTTCCCCTTTGGCCAGGGTGTTTCCGCCAGGATCTCCCGGATGCGGTCGACCCGGAACACCCGGATCTGCCTGGACGCGGTACAGTATGCGGGGCAGTACCAGAGTCCGTTCATGGCATACAGTCCCACCGGCAGGATGGTGCGCGTACTTTCTGAAGACAGAGAGGAATACCGTATGGTCGCGGCATGACGGTTCATGACGATCTGAAACATGGATTTTAACAGCGGTGAATCACAATGCCGGTCCGGAATCCAGAATACGACTTTGTTCTGAATCCGGGTAATGCTGTGCTGGATATCCAGCGGCAGGCAGTTTAAAAATTTCTTCAGAACGGATATGGTTTCCTGCTCAAAAGGCAGATCCCGATAATACTGAAGCGCCTGGCACGCAAAAAATACAGCTTTGGCTTCACCCTCTGAAAAAGTGATCGGCGGCAAAACACGTTCTTTCAGGATATGATATCTGCCCGCCGCCCCGACTTCAGAATAAATGGGGAAACCGGCCTGCTCCAGCTCCTGCAGGTCGCGCAGAATCGTTCTTCTTGATACAGAAAATTCCTCGGCCAGTTCGCCGGCTGTAAAATCCTTTTTGGCATTTATGGCGATCATGAATTGCAGATTTATGATAAACTATCTATATCATAAATGCAACAGAAAACGAGATCCCCCATAGGGGGGGAATTTCAAAAATGGAAAGGAAACGATGTATGGAAAAATTAAGATACCTGGTGATGATTGAAAAGAGCAAAACCTACAACCGGATGACTAAAAAGGCAGTTGAGGAACACGTCGAAAATATAAGAAAGCTGGACGAGGAGGGAAAACTGGAACTGTGCGGCGTCTTCAAAGGCTATCCGGGAATGGCGGGGATGTATATCCTGAAAACCGAAAGCCGTGAAGAAGCAGAAGAAATCTGCTGCACGGAGCCGCTGGTTGTCGGCGGATATGCAGTCTGTAAACTGGTCGACCTGCTGATCGCAGACCGGGAAAACAACTACTTGCTGTAAACGCCGGGGCAAAAACAAAGATAATTAAAAAAATACAAATAAATTTTCAGAAAACTATTGACAAACAGGAAAAGATATTGTAATATAAAAACACCAAAACGAAAGAGACACATAAAAGTCTCTGGAAATGGAGGAAAGGTCCAATGGGAAGATGAAATTTTGATCATGGTTGGGAACGATCTGAATGTCAGCAGTAAGGTGACAGGATCTGGAAAAGAGAAGTCGCAGAAAAAGCAGAATTGCCGATCCTTTCCCGGACATGATAAGAGATGAAAACAGAACAGTGGATCAAAACAATCTGGCAGTATCCGGAAATAATCTTGAAAGGAGATAATCAGGGTGAAACTTCAGATTGACTGGTAAAGAGCCATTCGATTGAAAAGACAATCGGGTGGCTCTTTCATTGTGGGCGGTTGCTTTCCTTATGCCTGTAATATATCATATTCGGCAGAAAGATTCAAGGAAAATACTGCGGCAGCAGGAAAAAATCATTGCAATCCGCATTGGACAGGTATATAATATGTTTGAAAATAAAAAAGACGGGAGCTTGTATGACAGGCTGAGAGGAAGGTATGACCTTCGACCGAGAACCTGATTTGGATAATGCCAACGTAGGGATGCCTGATACAAGGAAGTTCAGGAGGAACAGAGTATTTTATGGGAAGCTGCCAGATCGGCGGCTTCTTTTTTTGTCGTTCAGGAGGTGTTTTATGGTAAAGATCAACAGCGAAGAACTGGATGCTGCGGGCAGGACGCTTGCGGAATGCCTTGCGTCTGCAGGATACGATCCAAAGCGGATTGCGGTGGAACGAAACGGGGAGATCGTTCCCCGGGCGCAGTACGCCGAAACGGTATTGCAGAACGGGGACTGCGTGGAGATTGTCCGTTTTGTAGGAGGTGGTTAAATGGTTCCAACCAAAGAAGAATGGGCGAGAGCGCTGGCAGAGCGCCATGGCGTCGAACTGCAGAAGAAATTTTCATCGGCCGCGGTTGCGGTCTGCGGCCTTGGGGGACTTGGTTCCAACATTGCCGTTTCCCTTGCCAGGGCAGGCGTCGGCAGACTGATGCTCATCGATTTTGACCGTGTGGATCTGACGAACCTGCACCGGCAGCAGTACAGGGCGGATCAGATCGGGAGATATAAAGCCGAAGCACTGCGTGAAAATCTGAAGGAGGCCGCTCCGTATGCAGAGTTTGAAATCCATACAGCCCGCATTACGGAATCCAATGCGGCGGAGCTGCTGACCGGCGCTGACGTTATTTGTGAAGCTTTTGACGATGCCGAATCCAAGGCCATGCTGGCCAACACGGTTCTGGAAACCATGCCGTCCGTATTTCTCGTGGCGTCCTCGGGCATAGCAGGCCTTGGCAGCGCCAACGCCATCCGCACGCGGCGAGTGACGGACCGGTTTTATCTCTGCGGAGACGAGGTCAGCGGCGTAGAAGGCGGCGGCTTTCTGGTATCAAGCCGGGTGATGCTCTGTGCGGCGCATCAGGCGCACATGGCGCTCAGAATTCTGGCAGAACAATTTGAAGTCTGAAAAAGAAAGAAGGAAAAATCAATGAACAACGATAAACTGGTCATCGGCGGACATGAATTCCATTCCCGCTTTATTCTCGGTTCCGGCAAATATTCCATGAAGCTGATTGAAGCGGCGGTGAAAGACGCGGGGGCGGAGATCATCACCATTGCGGTCCGCCGTGCCAACACCAGGGATCAGGAAAGCATTCTGGACTATATTCCGGAAGGGATCACCCTGCTTCCCAATACCAGCGGCGCAAGGGACGCCGGGGAAGCGGTCCGCATTGCCCGCCTTGCAAGAGAGCTCGGATGCGGCAATTTTATAAAAATAGAAATCATGCGGGACTCCAAATATCTGCTTCCGGATAATCAGGAGACGGTCAGGGCTACAGAGATTCTTGCAAAAGAGGGATTTGTTGTCATGCCTTATATGTATCCGGATCTGTATACTGCCCGCGACCTTGTGCATGCAGGCGCGGCAAGCGTTATGCCGCTGGCTTCGCCCATCGGCTCCAATAAGGGACTTGCAACGAGAGACTTTATTCAGATTCTGATCGATGAAATTGATCTTCCCATCATTGTGGATGCCGGTATCGGCAGGCCGTCACAGGCATGTGAGGCGATGGAGATGGGCGCCGCCGCCGTGATGGCGAATACCGCCCTTGCCACGGCGGGGGATCTTCCTCTGATGGCATCAGCTTTCAGGAATGCGGTGGAAGCCGGCCGGAAGGCGTATCTGGCGGGACTGGGCAGAGTGCTGACCCGCGGCGCTGCCGCCTCGGACCCGCTGACCGGTTTTCTGCGGGACCAGGAGGCAGGCGTATGAATCATCTGTTTTTTGTAGATTCAGGGCATCTGACTCCCGAAGCGCTTGCGAAAAAACACCTGCTGGAAAACGATCCGTCCTCACGTAAAAACCACATGGAATATCTGCCGGGAATGGAAGTCATTGAGTCGGATGTCTGTGCAAAGGTAATGGAGCAGATGAATTCCTTTGATGATTTCAAATACACCGCCGAGGATGTCAGGGCGGCGCTGGAGCACGACACCTGTACCATCGAGGATTTTAAGGCGCTTCTTTCCTCCGCGGCAAAACCGTTTCTGGAACAGATGGCCGGGAGGGCGAGACAGGAAACCAGCAGGCATTTTGGCAATACCGTCTATCTGTTCACTCCTCTTTATATCGCCAATTACTGCGAGAATTACTGCGTATACTGCGGCTTTCACTGCTATAACCACATCAACCGGAGAAAGCTTTCCATGGAAGAGATGGAAAAGGAGATGCGGATCATTGCCGACAGCGGTATAGAGGAAATACTGATCCTTACCGGCGAGAGCAGAAGCCGGAGTAGTGTGGAGTACATCGGCGGCGCCTGCAGGCTGGCGCGGAACTATTTCCGTATGGTCGGGCTGGAAATCTATCCTGTAAATACGGAGGAATACAGGTATCTCCATGAATGCGGTGCGGATTATGTGACGGTCTTTCAGGAAACGTACGATCCTGAGGCATACGAGAAGCTTCACCTTCTGGGGCACAAGCGCGTATGGCCTTACCGCTTTGACGCCCAGGAGCGTGCCCTGCGCGGCGGCATGAGGGGCGTGGCGTTCTCGGCCCTGCTTGGCCTGTCTGATTTCAGAAAGGACGCCCTGGCGAGCGCGCTGCACGTATATTATCTGCAGCGAAAATACCCCCATGCGGAGATGTCCCTGTCCTGTCCGAGGCTTCGCCCCATCGTCAATAATGATAAGATCAGTCCTTTGGATGTTCATGAAACCGAACTTTGCCAGATCCTCTGTGCCTACCGCATTTTCCTGCCGTTCGTGGGAATTACGGTTTCCTCCCGGGAGAGCGCCCGGTTCCGAAACGGGATCGTGAAAATTGCAGCAACCAGGGTTTCCGCAGGCGTCTCCACCGGGGTCGGCGACCATGAGAGCAAATATACGGGAAAGAAATCGGATGAAGTACAGGGGGACGAGCAGTTTGAAATTGACGACAGCCGCAGTCTGGACACGATGTACCGGGATCTTGCGGAAGAGGGCCTGCAGCCGGTGCTGAACGAGTACCTGGATGTGTGAGGAAGAACGAATGAAAGCATTGGATACAAGTTTGTATTTTATAACGGACAGCACCGGTTACACGGAAGAAGAATTTCTGTACCGGGTAGAGCGGGCTCTTCAGGGAGGAGCAACCCTCCTTCAGCTTCGCGAAAAAGAGAAGAGTACGAGAGAATATATGGAGCTGGCGAAGAAAGTACATATGGTGGCGAAGCGTTACCAGGTCCCTCTGATCATCGACGACCGTGTGGATGTGGCGCTTGCCGTGGACGCCGAAGGCGTTCATGTGGGGGCGGACGACATGCCGGTTGCCGACGCGAGAAGACTTATGGGTGCAGACAGGATCGTCGGCGCGACGGCAAAGACGGTTTTTCGGGCTGAGGAAGCCTTTGAAGAGGGGGCGGATTATCTTGGTGTGGGAGCCATCTATCCCACTACGACGAAGGTAAAGACCGTTCTGACTTCCGTCGATACGCTTCGGGAGATCTGCAGCGCCGTTCCCATTCCCGTGAACGCCATCGGCGGGCTGAACCGTGATAATATAGATGTCCTCGCGGGAATCCCCATTGCCGGTATCTGTGCGGTATCCGCCATCATGAAGGCGGACGATCCGGGACAGGCGGCGGCAGAGCTGAGAGCAGGAGTGGAAAAACTCGGCTGCCGATGCGGGCGGATTTGAACGCCGATTTTGCCTGACAGGACAGCATAGCCGACGGAAATGGCCCGCGCTTTTTGTTTCCTTTCCAGAAAAAATGGAAGGGAAACAAAAAAATGTCTTGACATATTATCGTTATGATAGTATCATATAGAAAATGATTTAAAATTATCAATAAGATAATAACAAAAAAGGAGGAACAAGATGGGGATCGCGTACAGAAAATTTGAGCCGACGGAATATGTCATGAAGGTAAGAAAAGGTAAAGCGGTACAAAAGGGGCTGGGGCTGTCGTTTTTCTACAATACGATGACCACAAGCATGGTCGTCATTCCGGCTACGGCGTTTGACACGGGGTTTGCCTTTGACGAGCTGATGACTGCGGATTTTCAGAGCGTCAGCGTGCAGGGGGATATTTCCTATATCGTCACCGATTATGAGCGGGCGTCCAGAATGGTGGATTTTTCCTGGAAGGGAAAGAAGGAATACGCGGCGGCGCTGACGGAGGCCAAACAGAAGATGTCCAAGCGGGTGCTGAATCTGGTGAAGGTGTGCATCACCAAATTCATCAGCGGCAAGACGGTGCGGGAAGCGATCGTATCCGCCGACGAGCTGGCCGGGGCGCTGCGGGAAGGGATGCGGGAGGATGAGACGCTGAGGGACTTCGGCCTGGAGCTGGTCTCGGTATCCATTCTGGGAGTCCTGGCGCGCAGCGATACGAGAAAGGCGCTGGAGGCGGCGGCCAGAGAAGAGATCTTAAGGCAGCAGGACGACGCCATCTACAAGCGCCGGAACGCGGCCATCGAACAGGAACGGCTCGTAAAGGAAAATGAGCTGAACACGGAGATCCGGGTGGCGGAAAAGCAGAAGGAAAAGCGGGAGAAAGAGATGGAGATGAAGCGGCTGGTGCAGGAGAAGCAGGCGGAGCTGGATGCCCGCAGGATCGCCAGCGAGATCAGCCTGGAGGAAGAGAACTGCCGACTGGTGGATCTGCAGACGGAGAACGAGAAGAAGAAATCCGACGCGAAGGCCTACGATTCCGAGGCGCTTCTCAAAACCTTTGCAGGCGTGGATAAAGAGATCGTGAAGGCGCTGGCCATCAGCGGGATGGACAGCAGGTCTCTGATCGCCCGGGCATTTCTGGAGATGGGCGACAAGGCGGATAAGATCGGTACACTGAACGTGTCGCCGGATCTTCTGAACGCGCTGACAGATTAAGGCATGTCTGGCAGGTATTTCAGGGCAGCGGGGCGCCGCAGCCGGCGGCGCGCCGGACACAGAAGGGAGGATGATCCATGGAACGGGGAATGAACAAGGTGATTCTGGTCACCAGAAAAACCAGACTGGAGGACCTGATCCGCAAATACAACACGGCGGAGCAGGCAAAATTCTATATCGAGCATCTGGGGGCGGATTTTTCCGATTATATCAGAGAGGACGAGGCGTACAAAAAGGCGGTGGCCGCGGTGGTGCAGGCGGCGGAAGCGTACGCGCGGGTCCAGCGGATCGACCGGGAGTTTCTTCCCAATATGATCTTTGGCAGGCAGGATATCGTGATCGCCGTGGGGCAGGACGGACTGGTGGCCAATATCCTCAAATATCTGGACGGCCAGCCGCTGATCGGCGTCAACCCCGAGCCGGACAGGTGGGACGGGGTGCTGCTTCCTTTTGAGGCGGGAGATACGGAACGCGTGCTTTTGCAGACGCTGAAAGGAAACGGGAATGTCCGGGAGATCACCATGGCTCTGGCCAGAACCCGGGACGGCCAGGCCATGCTGGCGGTGAACGACCTGTTCGTGGGGCAGAAGACCCATGTGTCGGCGCGGTATGACATCAGCTGGAACGATCGGCAGGAAAGCCAGTCCTCCAGCGGGATCATCATCTCCACCGGCCTGGGCTCCAGCGGCTGGTACCGCTCCGTCATGGCACAGGCCTCCGGCATTGCGGAATACTTCGGCGCGCCCCGTTTCTTAAGCAGGGGGCTGGCATGGGAGGAGCGGGCGCTGTCCTTTGTGGTCCGGGAACCCTTTCCCAGCCGCCGGACCCAGGCGGGGATCGTGTACGGCAGGCTGTCGGAACAGGACACTTTCCGGGTCGTGTCCCAGATGCCGGAAAACGGCGTGGTCTTTTCCGACGGAATGGAAAGCGACGCCATCGAATTCAACGCCGGAACGGAGATCACAGTGGAGGTTGCGCCGAAGAGAGGGGTGCTGGCGGTATAAGTGATATCAGTCTTCTTAAGTTGATCCAGGTGGTGTCAAAACAGGTAATTCTTTTCTCCCAAAAAGGTGTCGGTCGTCTTTTTCACCTGTTGGTTCCGATTGATTTAGCCGGGATTTCAGGATATAATAATAGTAGATTTATATACCTTTTGGAAATAATTTTTGCCTTTCCTGCTGTGACTGGGAAGGAAAGATGAACCTTAGGGTATAGCATGGATCCGATTGTCAAAGAAACTTTCGGATCAGATAGAAGACAGAATAAGAAAGGATGCGATGTTATGGCAGCAACGGAATCTGTGACAATAAAAGTGCCGGTAGGAATGTCAAAGTATTTGAAGGCAGTGGATTCAAAAACGGAGCTTATCAGAAATGCACTTTTGCTGTACCCGTATATATTAAATCAGACGATATCACATGGCGGTGCGGCGGAGATTTTGGGAATCAGAAAATCGGAGTTGATTGATATTTATGATAAACTGGGATATTCATATCTGGATATGACAATGGATGGACTGGATTCAGAGCTGGAGGCTTTCAGGCAGTTGAAAAAAGGGAGGCCGTAGAATGATTGTTGTATCGGATACAACGCCATTGATATCACTTCTCAAAATAGATCGTATAGAGTTACTTGAAAAATTATTTGGGCAGGTTCTGATACCACAGGCAGTATTTGATGAATTGACAGTGGATGATCGTTTTAAACCTGAAGCAGATCAGATAAAACAAAGGCGGTTTATTAAAGTCAGGGCGGTGCAGAATCCGAAATCTGTCAGCATACTGAAAAGAGCAACAGGCCTTGACCAGGGAGAGAGCGAGGCTATTATTCTGACTGATGAGCAAAATGCCGACATGTTGCTGATGGACGAAGCAAAAGGAAGAGCAGTGTCTTTTCAAATGGGCTTTCAAATAATGGGGACAATAGGCATACTTATGGCAGCTTGTGAAGAAAATGAACTGACGGCGGATGAAGTGAGAGCATGTATAGAAGGCCTGCAAAGAGCCGGAAGACATATTAGTCAAAAGTATTATCAGATGTTGCTGGATAAGTTGGGTAACTGAATTTAAGGTGCTCCATCCAGTCCAAAACCGGAGTCGTGGACCGTCTGGATGGAGCACCGGGAACGGGCTTTGAATAAAAATCAGCCCGTCTGTTTGCTGTGCGGCCGCAAAAGGCGCAGCCTGTTCGACTAGTGGTCGAAATGCGCGGACACCTCTTTTAATTTTTCTATAATGGGCAGATGCTGCGGACAGACGCTCTCACATTGTCCGCACTCTACGCAGTCTTTTGCCTTTCCGAATCTGCCGGTCAGGATCTCATACTGAGTAAAGTTCGCGGTCCATCCCTTTTCCTCCAGATCCTCTCTCATATCCTCATTGTACAGAGAGAAATACTTGGGAATGGCGATCTTCTGCGGACATCCTTCCGTACAGTAGGAGCATCCGGTACAGGGGATGGCGGTTTTTTCGTTGATGATGTCCGCTACCTGGGCGGTCAGCTTCTTTTCTTCTTCCGTGAGGGGCCGGAAATCCTCCATATAACTCAGATTGTCTTCCATCTGTTCCAGAGTGCTCATGCCGGAAAGCACCATCATTACGTTGTCAAGGGAGGCGGCGAAGCGGATCGCCCAGCTGGGGACCGACAGCTCCGGTTCTCTGTCCCGGAACAGCTTTTCCGCGTTCTTTGGAACCTTTGCCAGCGTGCCGCCCTTGACCGGCTCCATGACGATGACCGGTTTTTTGTGCTTCACAGCGACTTCGTAGCATCGGCGGGACTGAACCCACTCGCTTTCCCAGTCCAGATAATTAATTTGCAGCTGGACAAATTCCATCTCCGGATGCTTTGTCAGGATCTCATCCAGCAGCTGGGCGCTGCCGTGGAATGAGAATCCTGCATGCTTTACCAGTCCTGCCGCCTTTTTATCCAGAAGCCAGCGGAAGCAGTCCAGCTTCTCATATTTCGGCAGCATGGAAGCTTCGATGCCGTGAATCAAATAGTAGTCAAAATAGGTGACGCCGGTTTTCTTAAGCTGTTCGTTGAAGATCCGGTCCCGGTCTTCCAGAGAATCGATATAACCGGCGTGCAGCTTGGTGGCCAGGGTGTAGCTGTCTCTGGGATGGCGGTCCACGAGGGCGGTCTTTGTCGCGTTCTCGCTCTGGAAACCGCAGTACATCCAGGCTGTGTCAAAGTAGGTAAAGCCTCTCTCCAGAAACCTGTCTACCATCTGTTTGACCTGTTCCACGTCGATGTCGCCCGCATTGGTTTTGTCGTTCAAAGGCAGGCGCATAAGGCCGAAGCCAAGTTTTTTTGTCTGCATATTGTGTACACTCCTTTTATGTAGTATGTTGTTTTACTGTTCTGCTTTCTATTGTATCTTATGGCCGGTAAAACGGCAAATGGTTTTCTCGATAATGGTGATCAGTGGAAAGCATATGATTATTTACAGAGAGATCGGCGGGGACGTATTTGTTTATCACATAGCGGATACATGTACGGAATATACCAGATTATTTTGCTGAGGCCGCTTTATCACGCGGGCTGCTGAAAAGAAATGCGGTGTTCAAAAGAGATGCTGGCGCCATATTTGAAATGATAGATAGCAGATAATTGAAAATAATATAAAAAATTTTCAGAAAATTATTGACAAATAAAAAGAGATGTTGTAATATAAAATCACCAACAAGACAGAGATACACAAATATCTCTGGAAATGGAGGAAAGGTCCAATGGGAAGATGAAATTTTAATCATGATTGGGAACGATCCGAATGTCGGCGGAAGAGATGACCGGATCTGAAGAAGAGAAGGCAGAAGAAAAGCAGAATTGCAGATCCTTTCCCGGACGTGATAAGAGATGAAAACAGAACAGTGGATCAAAACAATCTGGCAGTATCCGGAAATAATCTTGAAAGGAGATAATGAAGGTGAAACTTCAGATTGACGAGTAAAGAGCCATTCGATTGAACAGACGATCGAGTGGCTCTTTCCAGTGTGTCAGGACCCTGTATTGGTTCGATTCTGTTTTGAGGAATTGTACAGATGCCAAAAGATGGTAAGCTGAAACAGTATATGTTACAAAAGAAAATCAATCGGACAGGGGGAAACGGCCTTCCGTCAGGTCTTCCAGCGTGATATGGAAGAAGAAATCACGGACCATCCGGTCAAATTCCTTCCACATGGGAAGGGTGGCGCACTGTGCGCTTCTTTTGCAGGGCTTTGCGCCGTCCTGCAGGCATGCCACCACTGCCAGCGTCCCTTCCATGACTTCCAGAATCTCGCCGACGGTATATTCTGAAGGATGCCGGGTCAGCCTGTAACCGCCGCCCTTTCCCCGCAGGCCTGTCACCAGTTTGTTCTGAACCAGTGTTTTGATAAGGATCTCCAGATATTTTTTGGATATTTCCTGTCTGGCGGCGATCTCATCCAGCGGAATATGGTGTCCTGAGTTCTGCTGCGCCAGATCCAGCATAATGCGCAGCGCATAGCGTCCTTTTGTTGAAATCATTTCGCATCGTTCTCCTTCCAGATAAACCTATTATAATATGGGGTAACTGGGTCTGCAAGTTACAGAAACCACAAACTGTCTGTTTTTAATGGGGTTTTTTGTGATTTCCAAATAAACCTATTGACTTGATAGGTAAAAAGTGATACGATGCATCCAGAATAAGGAAGAAAGAAGGAATGGAAACATGTCAGGATATGCGAAAGGCACACTGGGGCTGATTGGAAATACACCGCTGGTAGAGGTGGCTAATATTGAAAAGGAGCTTGGGCTTGAGGCCACCGTGCTGGTGAAGCTGGAATATTTCAATCCGGCGGGAAGCGTAAAGGACCGGGTCGCCAAAGCGATGATCGAGGACGCAGAGGAAAAGGGCCTTCTGAAGAAAGGGTCCGTGATCATCGAGCCCACGTCGGGAAATACAGGAATCGGCCTGGCAGCCATCGCGGCGGCGAAGGGGTACCGGATCATCCTTACCATGCCGGAAACCATGAGCGTGGAGCGGAGAAACATTCTGAAGGCGTACGGCGCGGAGCTGGTACTGACCGAGGGCTCCAGAGGAATGGCGGGCGCTATCGAGAAGGCGGAGGAGCTGGCAAAGGAGATTCCGGGCGGCTTTATCCCCGGGCAGTTTGTCAATCCCGCCAATCCGGCCGTCCACAGGGCGACGACGGGCCCGGAGATCTGGAGAGACACCGACGGAAAGGTGGATCTTTTTATCGCGGGCGTCGGCACCGGAGGTACGATCACGGGAGTCGGAGAATATCTGAAGGAGCAGAACCCGGCGGTCAGGGTGGTGGCGCTGGAGCCGGCGGATTCCCCGGTCCTTTCCGGAGGAAAAGCAGGCGCGCACAAGATACAGGGGATCGGTGCGGGTTTCGTGCCGGAGGTCCTGCATACGGACGTGTACGATGAGGTTTTCCGGGCGGACAGCGGGGACGCGTTCGCGGCGGCAAAGCTCCTGGCGAAAAAAGAAGGGATCCTGGTGGGAATTTCCTCCGGCGCGGCGCTCCACGGCGCCATTGAACTGGCAAAGCGTCCGGAAAACAAAGGAAAGGTGATCGTGGCGCTTCTTCCGGATACGGCGGACCGTTATTATTCCACGCCGCTGTTTACGGAATAAAAAAACACGGATGAAAAAGAAACCGTTCAGCCGGCGGAATTTTGGATTGTGAATGTTTTAACAAAATAGAGGAGGTACGGATGGAACAGTATGTTATCTTGCAGAACGGAGTAAAGATGCCGCGCATTGGATACGGAACGTATAAATGTACGGACGGGAGCGACGAGCGTGTGGTGCGCATGGCCCTGGACGCCGGCTACCGGATGCTGGATACGGCGGCGTTTTACGGAAATGAGGAATATGTGGGAAAGGCGGTCCGGGAGAGCGGAATCCCGAGAAAAGAGCTCTTTCTGACTTCCAAGGTGTGGAAGAGCGACCTGGGTTATGAGAAGACCAAAAAAAGCGTTGAGGAATCTCTGGAACGGCTTCAGACAGATTATCTGGACCTTTGCCTGATCCACTGGCCGAAGCCCGACCCGGAGAGTACGGACTGGAAGGAACTGGACCGGGGAAGCTGGAAGGCGCTGGAGGAATTGTACCACCGGGGAACGGTGCGCGCCATCGGAGTCAGCAATTTTCTGCCCCATCATCTGGAGGCTTTGATGGAAGCCGCGGAGGTGCGTCCCATGGTGGACCAGCTGGAACTGCACGTCGGCTACCTGCAGGAGGCGGCGGTGCAGTACTGCAAATCCTGGGGGATCCAGGTGCAGGCGTGGAGCCCGCTTGGGAGGAGGCGCGTGCTGGAAGAGCCCATGGTCGTGGAGATGGCTCAGAAATATCAGGTGTTTCCGGCACAGTTTCTGCTGAGGTTTCTGCTGCAGCAGAATATCGCCGTGATCCCCAAGGTGTCTTCCATGGAGCGGATGCGCCAGAATCTGGAACTGCCGGAATTCGTGATTACGGAAGAAGATATGCACCTGCTGCGCTGCCTGCCGCAGGCGGGATGGAGCGGCGAGCATCCGGATCTGGAACGCGTGCCGGTCTAAACTTGTTTAAATGTAGTGAGAAGCAGCCCTTCTGTATCCGCTGGTGGTTTTGAGTGGATGCGGGAGGGCTGTTTTATAGCCGTTTATAAAGATACGAAAGATTGCGGGGCCTGACGGATACTGTAATCAGACAAAGCCTTGGGCTTTTCGTAAATCACTACATTTTTTAATTTATATGCAATAGCCTTATCTTTTCCTGAATAGTAGGAAAAATAAAATTTCTTTGTAATGCCCGCGGCAGTTTTTGCTGTCTCCTGGATTTCCTTCGGCGTCCCTCCATGAACGCCGCTCACAAAAATCATATTTCTATCTCTCCTTTGTAAAGAGGCATGTCGACTTTCTGATTTCTTATAACAGATTAAGATGAGAAATTCAATAGTTCCTGCGATTTTTTCCTGTAATCGCAGGAGGAAATCTTGCGTTTGGGGATTAGTCTTGTTATAATAAGCAATAGAAATCTTCAAATCGATATATTCCCGGAAAAGGGAGGTTCATTTATGACTATCAGTTATAAAAAATTATGGAAACTGTTGATTGATAAGGATATGAAGAAAAAGGATCTGCAACAATTAGCTGGGATTAGTGCAGCATCCGTTACAAAGCTCGGCAAAAATGAAAATGTAAATACGGAAATTATTGAAAAAATCTGCACAGCTCTAAGATGTGATGTCGGTGATATTATGGAAATGACCAAGGAAAAATGAATCTGTCTTACAGGAAATAAGTTTTGAAACAACAATCAATCTTCTGCAAGTCAAAAGATGCCAATCTCTGCGAGAAGGGAATAAAGAAACATGGACAATCAAATTCATAATATAATCGTAAGCTTTATATGGGGAATTGCGGATGACTGCCTGCGTGACGTGTATGTGCGTGGAAAATACCGTGATGTCATTCTGCCGATGACAGTAATCCGCCGCCTGGATGCCATGCTGGAGGACAGCAAAGAGGCTGTTCTTGAGATGAAGAAAAAGCTGGATGAGGCCAAAATTGATAATCAGTGGCCGGCGCTGTGCAATGTGGCGGGACAGGCATTCTGTAACGCCTCCCCGTTCCGCCTGCGCGACCTCACCAGCCGCGCAAAGAAGCAAACGCTAAAGGCCGACTTTGAGGCTTACCTGGACGGTTTCTCCCCTAATGTGCAGGAGATTTTGGAGAAGTTCAAGTTCCGCAATCAGATTGATACGATGATTGAGGCTGATATTTTGGGGGCAGTTATTGAGAAATTTATTTCGCCAGATATCAACCTCTCTCCGAAGCCAGTATATAAAGACGATGCACAGACTATAGTGAAGCATCCCGGACTTGACAACCACGGCATGGGGACAATTTTTGAGGAGTTGATTCGCAAATTCAACGAGGAAAACAACGAGGAGGCAGGCGAACACTGGACGCCCCGCGATGTCGTTGAATTGATGGCAGATCTTGTCTTTATGCCGATTGCGAATCAAATCAAGGACGCCACCTATTCCTGTTATGATGGCGCCTGCGGGACAGGCGGTATGCTTACTGTCGCGCAGGACCGGCTTCTGACGATTGCCCGGCAGTATGGAAAGAATGTATCTATTCATTTGTTCGGACAGGAAGTGAACCCCGAAACATATGCAATCTGCAAGGCGGATATGCTGCTCAAAGGTGATGGGGAACAGGCGGAACATATCAGTTATGGCTCTACGCTTTCCTTGGACGGAAACGCCACAAGGCAGTTTGATTTCATGCTGTCCAATCCGCCTTACGGGAAAAGCTGGAAGGTTGACGCAGAAAAGATGGGCGGCAAAAAGGAAATTCTGGATACCCGGTTTAATGCCTATCTTGAAGGTGGAGAACAGATGGCCATGATCCCTCGGACAAGCGATGGTCAACTGCTGTTCCTTTTGAACAATGTGGCAAAAATGAAAAAGGATACTCCGCTGGGCAGCCGCATTGCCGAGGTACATAACGGCTCGTCCATTTTCACGGGGGACGCCGGCAGTGGGGAAAGCAACGCCCGCCGCTATCTGATTGAAAACGACTTGGTTGAGGCTATCATCGCACTGCCGGAGAATATGTTCTACAACACAGGAATTGGGACATTCATTTGGATTCTGTCCAACCGGAAGGAGGAACGCCGCAAAGGGAAAATTCAACTGATTGACGCAACTGCCATGAAATCCCCGCTCCGCAAAAATATGGGCAAGAAGAATTGTGAAATCACATCGGAAATCCGAAGTGAAATCGTCCGCATTTTTACGGAGATGGAGCAAAGCAAAGTCAGCATGATTTTTGATAATGAGGAGTTTGGCTACTGGTCTGTCACAGTGGAACGGCCTCTGCGTCTGCGCATATATCCTGACAGAGAAATTCCTGCCGATTTATTCAAGAAAGCGGATGAGTTTGCGGCGGTGCAAAGTGCTGTTGCCGAGGCTGCAAAAAACGCACCTCTGGATGACTGGACAGCATTTGCCAAAGCCACAAAGCTGAAAGCCGCTACCTTGAAGAAAATCCGCCCCTTCATCACAGAGAAGGATGCCATTACACAGCCCATCGAGGGGGAGCCGAATGTTGACCTGCGGGATACGGAGAACATTCCGTTTACCTATGACGGCGGCATTGATGCCTTTATGAAAAATGAAGTGCTGCCATATGCCCCAGATGCCTATTGTATTGACTTGTATATATTTAGCTAAATAATTATTCCATAAAATGCCATCCTGT
>CAJUAA010000032.1 GCA_910584205.1 uncultured Lachnospiraceae bacterium | reverse complement strand
AAGTGTAACACAAAAGGAAGCATGATTTTGAGGGTACGACTTTGCGATTGCCCTATAGAACAGGACGGTTTGGAAAAAACTGCTTGACATTCCCGTACATGATATGTATAATGTTAAAAGTGTGAATGATTCGGGCTGTTTCTATGCAGTTTCGATGAATGACGAACTGATTCGAGAAAGCATAGAGGAGGTGTAATCTGTGTCTATTTGTCCAAAGAATAAATCTTCCAAAGGAAGAAGAGATAAGAGAAGAGCAAACTGGAAGATGAGTGCTCCGAACTTGGTAAAGTGCAGTAAATGCGGCGCTCTTATGATGCCTCATAGAGTATGCAAGGCCTGCGGTTCTTATAACAAAAAAGAGATTATCGCGGTTGACTGATTTTAATTAAGCAAAAAACAGAGTCTGAACGTGTTCAGACTCTGTTTTTTGCTGTTTTTTCGGTTCAGCCCTCCGTATGATTTGCGGTCCGGTATTCCGAGGGGGTCATCCCGTAATAACGCTTGAACAGCCGGCTGAAATACAGCTGGTCCTCAAAGCCTACGGAGATCGCCACTTCTTTGATAAAACTGTTCTGATCCTTCAAAAGTTCGCCGGCCCGGGTCATGCGGAGGCTGTTGATGCAGGCGTTGATACTGACGCCGGTTTCCTCCTTGAAGATCCGGCACAGATAGCCGGAACTCAGGCCGATGTGGTCGGATACGGAGGCAAGGCTGATCTTGCGGTTATAATTTTCCTGGATGTAGGAAAGGGCCTGCGTCACTTCGGGACTGTAGCTTTTCTCCGGGTGCCGGGCGGCAGGCTCCGGGGAGAAAAGGGCGGTCAGGGCATCCAGCAGATTTTTCTCCAGTTCTTCCCTGGTCAGGGCATTTCTCATATATTCCGTACTGTCTGCGATCTGATCGTGAGCGGAAGCGCTGATTCCAGGGGTATGATATTCCAGTTCCCCCAGAAGACGCACGCAGTACTGGATGATCTTTGACGGAAGCACATTTTGCTGCCGGCAGGTATCCAGAAGCCCGCAGATCCGGCCGGAGGCATACTCCAGGCGCATGTGTTCGGATACAGCGAGCATCTCGGAAGCCAGCTCCTTGTAGGAGGTGCAGGGAACGGCAGAGGAGACGGACAACGCCGACGCTTCCACCTGTCCCAGGGGCCCGTAAAAGCACAACTCCAGCAGATCCTGAAAATGGTGATAGATGATACGGGCCTCCGTCAGATCCGGGATGCCGCTCTGGTACAGGATGGCAGGAGACAGAGACATATAATATTGAAACAGCTGTGCGATCCGGGCGGCCAGGCCGGCCAGTGTGCTCTGGTGGAGCGCCAGCTCGGACTCGGGGAGAAGCAGCAGCGTATTGCTGGTGCTGAACAGGATGATCCGTCTCTGGTCGAAATGTTCCAGCGCATTTTTCAGCGTACTCTGGATCAGGTCTATGGATGGGAGCGGTTCCAGATTCTGGGTATACCAGTCAAAGGAGATCTGGCAGAGCACAAAGGAATCCAGATTCTGCGAAGAAAATCCGGTTACGCTGTACAGGGTTTCCAACTCATAATTTTTATTGGTAAAAAAATCTCTCCAGGCGGCGTGGCGTTCCTGATGGTGGGTCCATTCCTGGACGGAACAGAGGTTTTTTTCATTTTCCTGCGCCTTTTGATCCAGTTTTTCCTTCAGCTTCTTAAGCTGCGCCGTCAGCGCCTCCGGGCTGATGCTGACCTTCAGTATGTAGTCCGCGGCTCCCAGCAGCAGAGCGGTCCGGACATATTCAAAATCTTCATAATTGCTGATGACGAGAAATTCACAGGGAATGTGCCGCTTCTGTACTTCGCGGATCAGCTCGATTCCATCCATGATCGGCATCTTCAGATCGCAGATCATCAGGTCCGGCTGAAACCGGCCGGCCATATCCAGCGCTTCCTCTCCGTTGGAAGCGGTGGCGCAGATATGGAATCCCAGTGCGTTCCAGTCGATCATGGACCGCAGAGCGATCTTCACAATTGGTTCGTCATCAACGATCAGTACCTGATACATAAGTGCCTCCTTGCATCGTTTGAATTTTACTGTCGGAATCCAGCGCGGGAATCCGTATGGAGCAGCAGGTGCCATGGCCGGGGCGGCTGTCGATGGTAAGTCCGTAGTCATCAGAAAAATACAGATGGATCCGGTCGTTGACATTTTTATTGCCGATGCCCCCAAGTCCTTTGGGACGTGCGGATCGGTCGTTCATGTCGAAGCCTTTTCCTTCATCCCTCACTTCCAGAAGAATATCCTTTCCGGTTCTCCGGCAGCTCACATGGATCTCCATGACGGTGCCGTCATTGTAGGACCCATGGAGTACGGAATTTTCCGCCAGCGGCTGGAGGATCAGCTTGGGCAGAAGATAATCGGACAGCTCCGGGTCGACTTCATAGTTTACATGAAAACTTCCGGCGTACCGTATGGTCTGGATGGAGAAATAATGCTTCAGATTGTCGATCTCCTCCCGGATCGTGATAAATTCCCGGTCGTTGATCAGAGTATTTTTCAGAAGCTCGCTCAGGGAGCGGATACCCTCGGATACGACCCGGTCCTGGTTCATCTGTGCCACCAGATGCAGGGTGTTCAGCGTGTTGAACAGAAAGTGGGGGTTGATCTGGTACTGGAGCATCCGAAGTTCCAGCTCTCTTTTTTTTGCTTCGCCCAGCTGCCTCTGTTCCAGCAGCAGCTGGATCTCCGTGACCATACCGTCAATGTTATCCGACAGATAGGACAGTTCATCGTTGCCCTGGTCCTGGATCCGCATCTCCAGATTGCCGTCGGATATGGCCTGACAGATTTGGATCATATGGTCGATGGGATGCGAGATGCTCAGATAGGTATAGAGTGTCATGGTCAGCGCCACCCCCATCATCAAAAGGGCGATGACCAGGATCTGGCCGGTGATCTCAGAGCCTCCGTACAGCGAATAGGTGTACAGGTAGATGAACAAAAGGGGAAAGATCGTGGAGATCAGGCAGGAAATCACCAGCCGGTTTTTTATTTTCAGATTTCGCAGGCCGATCAGGGAGAAGTCCTGAAGCGGGCGGTAGTGGTTGTCTTCCGGGGGCATACAGGTTCCTTTCATGCAGGCATTATGGAAGCGCCAACAGTCTTCCGGGGTCGTATCCAGTATACAGGATTTTTACATTCTATGTACATTTTAATTGGAAACAGAAAAATAATCCATAGAAAACAGAAAATAATCCATACATTATTTTTTAATAAACAGTTTTGTAAGTTTATATTTATTTTAGAATTCAAGATAATCCATACAAAGGATAAGATTTTATCTATACATTTTTATGCAATTTTTATAAAATAAAACCATCAAATGTTCTAAGGAAAGGTAAAAGGAGGTAGAACAGATATGATGAAATACTTACAGAAACTTGGAAAATCCCTGATGCTTCCGGTGGCGTGTCTTCCGGTATGCGGTATCCTGATGGGAATCGGATATGCATTGTGTGAAGAGACCATGCAGGGAGGAGATATTACAGGGGCGGTTTCGATCATCGGCTTTTTCCTGGTGAAGGCAGGCGGCGCGCTGATCGACAATATGTCCTGGCTGTTCGCAATTGGTGTGGCAGTGGGTATGTCAGATGACAACGAAGGTACGGCAGGTCTGGCTGGTCTGGTATCCTGGCTGATGATTACCAATCTTCTGTCTTCGGGTACAGTGAGTGTCCTGGTGGGCGGCGAAGCGGATCCGGCATTTGCCAAAATCCAGAATCAGTTCATCGGTATTCTGGCAGGTCTGATCGGTTCCACCTGCTACAACAAGTTCAAAAATACGAGACTTCCGGATGCGTTGTCATTCTTTTCCGGTAAGCGCTGCGTAGCCATTGTAACAGCAGTGTTCTCTATCGTGGCGGCAGCAGTTCTGTTTTTTGTATGGCCCATCGTCTACGGCGTGCTGGTAGCACTGGGCGAGAGCGTTGTGGGACTGGGTGCAGTCGGCGTTGGAATTTACACGTTCCTGAACCGTCTTCTGATTCCTTTTGGTCTGCATCACGCGCTGAATTCCGTGTTCTGGTTTGATGCGGCAGGTATTAACGACCTGGGCACCTACTGGGCAGGCGAAGTGCTGAACGGTGCAGGCGGAAGCGCAGGTATGTATATGGCAGGTTTCTTCCCGTCTATGATGTTCGGTCTTCCGGCGGCTGCAATGGCGATTATTCACTGTGCGAAGCCTGAGAGAAGAAAAGAAGCAGCTTCCCTTCTGGGTGCGGCAGCGATCTGTGCGTTTATCTGCGGCGTGACCGAGCCCTTTGAGTTTGCGTTCATGTTCCTGGCGCCGGTGCTCTATCTGATCTATGCAGTACTTTACGGAGTATTTGCAGCGGTTTCCGTGGCGCTTGGTTTCCGGGCGGGCTTTTCCTTCTCGGCAGGACTTACGGACCTGGTGTTCAGTGCATCGCTTCCGGCGGCCAGCAGGACCTTCCTCATCATTCCTCTTGGAATTGCCGCTGCGGCAGTGTTCTATCTGGTATTCCGGATGGTGATTCCGGCACTTGATCTGAAAACTCCGGGCCGTGAGGACGAGGATGAGGATGAGACGAAGATCCAACTGGCAAACAATGACTTTACCGCTATGGCATCCATTATTCTGGAAGGCCTTGGCGGCAGGGAAAATGTGACCAGCGTAGACAACTGTATTACAAGGCTCCGTCTGGAGATCAAAGATTATACAGCAGTTGATGAGAAAAAGATTAAATCTGCAGGGGTCAGCGGAGTGATCCGTCCCAGCAAGACTTCTGTACAGGTAGTTATCGGGCCCAAGGTGCAGTTTGTGGCAGATGAATTTAAAAAGCTGATGTAAGCCAATCCACTATCCAAACATATATTTCAGAAGGAGTCCCGGGTGACCGGGGCTCCTTCTGGATATCAGTCGGTTCATTGACACAGAGCGACGGATTTGCTATGATAAACTGTAAAGAAACTTTGCGTGAATGGGTGACAGGGGAGTGCAAAGTATATGAAGTACGCATATCGCCTTGGGAAAGCGATGATGCTGCCGGTAGCGTGCCTGCCGGTGGCGGGGCTTCTGATGGGCATCGGGTATTGGATGGATCCAGTCGGGTATGGGGCGAATTGCCTGCCTGCACAGATACTGATACAGGCAGGATCGGCCCTGATCAATCATATGAGTCTTTTATTTGCCCTGGGAGTGGCGACCGGGTTGGCGGATGAGCAGGACGGAACGGCGGCGCTGGCAGGAGTGGCGGCATGGATCATGATTCAGAACATACTGACTCCTGCCAATGTGCAGATCATAACCGGAGGACGGACGGATCCCTCTTCTTTTCAGGACATTGACAATCAGATGATTGGGATTCTGTGCGGTATGCTGGGGGCTTCCTGCAGCAACCGGTATCGTAAAAAAGAACTGTTCCGCGGATCCCTGATGTTTTCCGGACGCCGGCTGGCGGTGCTGACGGCGGCAGGATATGCCGGGATTGTGTCGCTGGTGCTGCTGGTCATATGGCCGTGTTTTTATGAAGGTTCGGTCTATGTGGGCAGGTCGCTTCTGGGGACCGGGTCCATAGGGGCGGGGATCTATATGTTCCTGAACCGTCTGATGATACCGACCGGCCTTCATCATGCGCTGAATTCCGTGTTCTGGTTTGACCTGGCGGGCATCTCGGATCTGAAGAGCTTCTGGGCCGGGACGGGCGTGTATGGCCAGACCGGCCAGTATATGACCGGATTTTTCCCGGTTATGATCTTCGGGCTTCCGGGGGCGGCGCTTGCCATCTACCAGACGGCGCGGAAGGAGAAGAAGAAGATGACCGGCGGCCTTCTGATGACGGCGGCGGCCTGCAGCCTGCTGACCGGAGTGACCGAGCCGATGGAATTTTCGTTCATGTTTCTGGCGCCGGGGCTTTTTTTTCTGCACGCGTTTCTGACAGGGATCTCCGGTTTTATCTGTGCGGCGCTGCCTTTCCGGATCGGATTTAATTTCAGTGCGGGACTGATGGATTATTTTATGGCCCTGAATTCGCCCATGGCGGAGAATCCGTGGCTGCTCTGGCCGGTGGGGACGGTGTTCGGGGTGCTGTATTATGCGGTGTTCCGTTTCTGCATCCTGCGCTTTGGCCTGAAGACGCCGGGCAGGGAGGACGGACAGGAATAACGAATTACAGAAAAAGAAAATTTAATAAATTTAAACAGGAGGAATTAAGAGATGTTCCATTTTTTCAAGAAGAAACAGAAGAGTTATGAGATGGCGGCGACAGCGGACGGTAAGGTGATTCCCATGACAGACGCGTCTGATCCGGTCTTTTCTTCCTGCGCGCTGGGCGGCGGCGTGGTCATCCGGCCCACGGGGACCGTGGTGGTGGCTCCGGCAGACGGCAGGGTGACGGCGACCATGGAAGGAAGCAACCATGCGATCGGCATGGAGCTGGAGGGCGGCCTGGAGATCCTGATCCATATCGGTGTGGATACGGTCAGCCTGAAGGGCGAAGGATTTACAGCGCTGGTGAAGTCGGGAGATACGGTGAAAAAAGGGACGGAGCTGATCCGGTTTGAACGGGAAGCACTGGAGGCAAAGGGCTTCTGTATGGAGGTCATGCAGATCGTGATGGACGGCGAGAAGTCTTCCGGCGTGCAGTACCATACAGGTATGGACGCCCAGGCGGGAGAAACGGTGGTGGCCGTCTGGCAGTAACAGGAAAGTGACGGAAATTCCTCTCTGCTGTGCCGGAAAACATTCTGTAGAATTTCCTGCGGTTTTTTCTATGGAAAGTATTGACTTCAAGAACGCGTTTTCGTATTATGATATAGACAACAAGGAGGAAAGAGGATGCAGGAACTGGTAAAGGTTGCAGTAGACGCCATGGGCGGAGACCATGCGCCGCTGGAAATTGTAAAAGGCGCCGTGGAAGCGGTGAACAGGAAAGACAATGTAAAAGTATTTCTGGTGGGACAGGAGGATGCGGTAAAGGCAGAGCTGCAGAAGTATCAGTGCGATCCTTCCCGGGTGGAGGTAGTGAACGCCGCAGAGGTCATCGAGATGGCGGAGCCTCCGGTCCAGGCGATTCGGACAAAGAAGGATTCTTCCATAGTAATCGCCATGAAGATGGTGAAGAACGGGGAAGCGGATGCATTTGTCGGCGCCGGAAGCACAGGGGCGGTCCTGGTGGGCGGCCAGCTGATTGTGGGAAGGATCAAGGGAGTGGAAAGGCCTCCCCTTGCGCCTCTTATTCCGACGGAAAAGGGAGCTTCTTTGCTGATCGACTGCGGAGCCAATGTGGATGCCAGGCCTTCTCATCTGGTTCAGTTCGCGAAGATGGGTTCGATCTATATGGAGAATGTTATGGGTATCTCCAGGCCGAAAGTCGCAATCGTGAACATTGGCGCAGAAGAAGAAAAAGGCAATGCGCTGGTCAAGGAGACATTCCCTCTGTTGAAGGAATGTAAAGAGATCAATTTTACAGGAAGCATAGAAGCGCGTGACATCCCGTCCGGGTATGCAGATGTGATCGTCTGCGAGGCCTTTGCGGGAAATATCATTCTGAAGCTGTATGAGGGAGTAGGCGCAACGCTGATTTCCATGGTGAAGAAAGGGATGATGGCCAGTCTGCGAAGCAAGATCGGCGCCCTTCTGGTGAAGCCTGCCCTGAAAAAGACGCTGAAGCGTTTTGATACCAGTCAGTATGGAGGAGCGCCGCTTCTGGGGCTGAAGGGTCTGGTAGTTAAGACCCATGGCAGTTCCAAAGCGAATGAAATATGCAATTCCATCCTGCAGTGTGTGACATTTACTGAACAGCGGATGAATGAAAAGATCAGAGCCGGTATTCAGGCAAAAGAAAATCAGGAAGGGAATGGAAGTCATGGAATTTGAAAAATTGCAGGAAATCATAGCGGAAGTATTGAATGTGGATGCAGATGAGATCACGATGGACACAACGTTCGTGGACGATCTGGGAGCAGATTCCCTGGATGTGTTTCAAATAATAATGGGAATCGAGGAGGAGTTTGATATTGAGATCGCCAATGAGGACGCAGAGAAGATTGTATCGGTTGGCGATGCTGTAGAGCAGATTAAAAATGTGTTGAATTAACACGGTATGAGTACAGGAGGGCTGGGGCGAGACGCAGTTCCTGACGTTATCTGACGGACGGCAGGGATCTTGTTTCGCCACAGCCCCTTTGACATGACAGGAGTATGTTTTATGGAAAAATTGTCCCGGCTGAAAGAGCTGGAAGAGAAGATTGGTTATCATTTTCAGGATGCGGAACTGCTGAAGAGGGCCATGTGCCACAGTTCCTACGCCAATGAGCGGCATATGGGCAGGCTGAACTGCAACGAGCGGCTGGAATTCCTGGGCGACGCCGTACTGGAGCTGGCCACCAGTGAATTTCTGTATGAGCGCTATCCCCAGATGCCGGAGGGGGATGCCACAAAGACGAGAGCCAGTATCGTCTGTGAGCAGAGCCTTGCATTCTGTGCCCGCAGCCTGGCCCTGGGCAGCTATATCCTGCTGGGGAAGGGAGAGGCGGCCAGCGGAGGGAGAGAACGTGCATCGATCACTTCGGATGCCTTTGAGGCGCTGATCGGAGCCATCTACCTGGATGGTGGTTTTACTAACGCGAAAGAGTTTATACAGAAGTTTGTTCTGGACGATCTGGAGCATAAGCAGCTCTTTTTCGATAGTAAGACCATTCTGCAGGAACGGATCCAGGCCCGGTGTGAGGAAACGCTGCATTATGAACTGATCCATGAGGAAGGGCCTGATCATCAGAAACTGTTTGTGGTACAGGCTATGCTGGGCGACCGGGTTCTGGGAAAGGGCCAGGGCCGCACAAAAAAGGCGGCGGAGCAGGAAGCGGCGTATCACGCGTTGACAGGAAGTATACAGGAAACCCGCTGATGTCCGCGCAGGTCATCAACTTTCGCTGGTGACAATTATCATAGATTAGAACAGGAACGCGTACATGTATTTAAAATGTATAGAAGTACAGGGATTTAAATCCTTTGCAAATAAGATTGTATTTGATTTTCACAACGGGATCACGGGGATCGTGGGGCCGAACGGTTCAGGAAAGAGCAATGTGGCGGACGCGGTGCGCTGGGTGCTGGGGGAGCAGAGAGTAAAACAGCTGCGCGGCGGTACCATGCAGGACGTTATTTTCTCCGGTACGGAGAATCGGAAGCCGCTGAGTTATGCCTATGTGGCGATCACGCTGGATAACGGCGATCACCAGCTTCCGGTGGCTTACGAAGAAGTTACGGTCGCCAGAAGGTTATATCGTTCCGGGGAGAGTGAATATCTTTTAAATGGGACGGTCTGCCGCCTGAAGGATGTGCAGGAACTGTTTTACGATACGGGTATCGGAAAAGAAGGCTATTCCATCATCGGACAGGGCCAGATCGACCGGATCTTGAGTACAAAGCCGGAGGAGGCCAGGGAGCTGTTTGACGAGGCCACCGGCATCGTCAAATTCAAGAAGAGGAAAAAGACGGCGGAGAAAAAGCTGGAGGATGAGAAGCAGAACCTTCTCCGCGTCAATGATATCCTGTCAGAACTGGAAAAGCAGCTGGGGCCGCTGGAGCGGCAGGCGGAAAAGGCGAAAGAATACCTGAAGAAGAGGGAGACGCTGAAAGAATATGAGATCCATATCTTTTTGATGGAGATGGAGGAGATCCGCGGACAGCTGGAAAAGCTGAAGGAGAGCCGCGTCATCACCGAAGGGGATCTGAAGGAGACCACAGAGGCCTTTGAGAATACGAAGCTGGAATATGAGCGTATTGAGAAAGAGCTGGAAGGGATCGAACAGGAGATCGACGCGTCCAGGGAGGAAGCTTCTTCCAGCCGCCTGAAAAAGCAGCAGCTGAAAGGACAGGCGGCGGTCCTGAAGGAGCAGGCCCGTTCCGCTCAGGCCAGCAGCCGCCATTATCAGGAACGGATGGAGAGCATCGAGGGAGAGCAGAAGGAGCGGGAAGCGGAGAAGCAGGCCGTCCTTGCGGAAAAGTCCGAACTGGACCTGCAGCTTTCACAGGCCCGGAAGGTGCAGGAGGAAGCGGCGGAAACGCTGGAGATGATCCAGCAGAGGATCCAGGACAGCCAGACCAACATGGAGAACAGCAAGAATGAGATCATCACGCTTCTGAACCAGAGATCTTCCATCAAGGGAAAGATCCAGCGCTATGACGCCATGACGGAGCAGATTCAGATCCGGAAGGCAGAAGTGAATCAGAAGCTGATCCAGATGAAGAGCGCGGAGCTTGGCCAGGATGAGCTTTTGAAAGAGCAGGAGGAGGAACTGTTCCGAATTCAGGCGGAGCTTCAGGAGAAAACCGCGAAGAGGGAAGAGACGGAAAACCGGATTCAGGAGCTTCAGCAGCAGATCACCATCTGCAGGAAGCGTCTGGAGGACGGACAGACCGCATACCACAGAGAAGCATCCAGGCTGGAATCTCTCCGGAATCTGGCGGAACGGTACGACGGATACGGAAACAGCATCCGCCGGGTCATGGAGCAGAAGGAGCGCCAGAAAGGGATCTGCGGCGTGGTCGCAGATCTGATCCAGACGGAGAAACAGTATGAGACAGCCATCGAAACCGCACTGGGAGGCAGTATTCAGAACGTGGTGACGGAGGATGAGGAGACGGCCAAAAGGCTGATTGCCTATCTGAAGCAGAACCGTTTCGGACGGGTGACGTTCCTGCCGCTGACGGCAGTGAAAAATCCCCAGCAGTTTCGTCAGGAACAGGCGCTGAAGGAGCAGGGAGTCGTTGGCCTTGCGCATACGCTGGTGGAGACTGATCCGCGGTACCGGAACATCATGGCGCAGCTTCTGGGCAGGACTCTGGTGGTGGATCACATCGACCATGCCGTTTCCATTCAGCGGAAATACCGTTACAGCCTGCGGATCGTGACGCTGGAGGGGGAATCCCTGAATCCCGGCGGTTCCATGACCGGCGGTGCGTTTAAGAACAGCAGCAGCCTTCTGAGCAGAAACCGGGAGATTGACGAATTGAAGGTCCGGGTGGAGCAGCGACGGCAGGATATGGAAAATGTCCAGAAAAAGCTGGTGGAGATACAGAATGAGCGGAGCAGCTGCTATCTGGAGTTGGATGCGGGCGCAGCAGCCCTGCAGGAGATCCGGGTCTTCGAGAACACGGCAAGGATGAACGTGGAGCAGCTTCGGGAGCAGAAGCGTTCTGCGGATGAGAATTTCCGTCAGTTTGGAAAGGAAAGCGCGGAGCTGGACCGTCAGGCGTCGGAGATTCAGGAGATGAAGAGGGAGAGCCAGAAGGAACTCAAGGATTCCGAAGCCATGGAGAAGGCCCATACCTGTGCGGTCGAGACGTATCAGTCCCGTCTGGAGGAGGAGCGCCTGAAGGAGGCAAAAGCCCAGAAACTTCTGGAGGAATACCATCTGGATACGGCGTCCATCCAGCAGAAGACGGAATTCGCGGCTTCCAGCCTGAACCGGGTGGAGGGAGAACTGAAGAAGCTCCAAAACGAGCAGGAGGAGCTGGTCAGAAGCCGGAGCCAGGCGGAAGAGGACAGCCGGAGTCGGGAGGCCGGCATCCATGCGCTGCAGGAAGAGCTGGACCAGGCGGATCAGGCGATCCGGGAGACCGAGGAGAAGATTCAGGAACTCCAGAAAAAGAAGGAAGAGCAGTCGGCTTCTCACAAAAATTTTTTCGGCAGAAGAGAAGAACTGTCTTCCCGCATGAACGAGCTGGATAAAGAGATGTTCCGTCTGGACAGCCGGAAGGAAAAACTGGATGAAACTTCAGAAAATCTGATGAACCATATGTGGACAGAATATGAACTGACCTACAATGCGGCGGTTCCGCTCCGGAAAGAGGAGTATACAGATCTTCCGGAACTGAAGAAAAGCTGCGGTACGGTGAAGGAAGAGATACGGAATCTGGGAAATGTCAATGTGAATGCCATTGAGGATTACAAAGAGGTTTCGGAACGCCATGCCTTTATGGACGGTCAGCGAAACGACCTTCTGGAGGCGGAAGAAGCGCTGAAACAGGTCATATCGGAGCTGGACAGCGGGATGCAGAAGCAGTTCCGGGAGCAGTTCGCACTGATCCAGAAGGAATTTGACAAGGCGTTCAAAGAGCTGTTCGGAGGTGGAAGAGGCACGCTGGAGCTGATCGACGAAGCAGATGTGCTGGAGACGGGAATCCGTATCATCTCCCAGCCGCCCGGCAAGAAGCTTCAGAACATGATGCAGCTGTCCGGCGGCGAAAAGGCGCTGACCGCCATCGCGCTTTTGTTCGCCATACAGAATCTGAAGCCGTCTCCGTTCTGCCTGCTGGATGAGATCGAGGCGGCGCTGGACGATTCCAATGTGGTCCGTTTTGCAAAATATCTGCATAAGCTGACAAAATATACACAGTTCATCGTCATTACCCATCGAAGGGGTACGATGAACGCGGCCGACCGGCTGTACGGTATCACCATGCAGGAAAAGGGTGTGTCCACACTCGTGTCGGTCAGCCTGATCGAAAGCGATCTTGATAAATAATTAACACATGCGTAACTCTAACAGGAGGTGCCGATTATGGCAGAAGAGAAAAAAGGGTTTTTCAGACGTCTGGCGGAGGGATTATCCAAAACCAGGGATAATATTGTATCCGGTATGGATGCCATATTCAATGGATTTTCGGATATCGATGAGGATTTTTATGATGAGATCGAGGAGATCCTGATTATGGGAGACATCGGGATCAACGCGACCACCAGCATCATCGACAATCTGAAGAAAAAAGTGAAAGAACAGCATATTAAAAAACCGGAGGAATGCAAGGAGCTTCTGATCAACAGCATCAAGGAACAGATGCGGGTGGGAGAGACCGCGTATGAATTTGAAAAGCGGACGTCGGTGGTGCTGGTCATAGGCGTCAACGGCGTGGGCAAGACCACCTCAGTGGGGAAGCTGGCCGGAAAGCTGAAGGATCAGGGGCGCCGCGTGATTCTGGCGGCGGCGGATACGTTCCGCGCGGCTGCCGGAGAACAGCTTACCGAATGGGCGAACCGGGCCGGTGTGGAGATCATCGGAGGAGGGGAAGGAGCGGACCCTGCTTCCGTGGTCTACGACGCAGTGTGCGCGGCCAAGGCAAGAAAAGCGGACGTACTGCTGATCGATACGGCGGGCAGGCTTCACAACAAGAGAAACCTGATGGAAGAGCTTCGGAAGATCAACCGCATCATCGGGCGGGAATATCCGGACGCCTATCGGGAAACTCTGGTGGTACTGGACGGCACCACCGGACAGAACGCCATGGAGCAGGCAAGGCAGTTCGGGGAGGCTGCGGAGCTGACCGGCATCATACTCACCAAGCTGGACGGGACTGCCAAGGGCGGTATCGCGGTGGCGATCCAGTCGGAGCTGAACGTACCGGTGAAATACATCGGCGTGGGAGAACATATTGACGATCTGCAGAAATTCGACGCGGACACGTTTGTGAACGCACTGTTCCTGTCGGAGCAGTGAAAGAGACAGGAAAAAGAGGAGATATGAAAAAATGATGACACTGGAGAAATTTGAAGAAGCCTGCGAGATCGTGGGCCGGGTGACAACAGAGACGCGGCTGATGTACAGCCAGTATTTCAGCGAGATGTCCGGCAACCGGGTGTATCTGAAACCGGAAAACATGCAGAAGACGGGAGCTTTCAAGATCCGCGGAGCCTATTACAAGATCAGCACCCTGTCGGAGGAGGAGCGCTCGAAGGGACTGATTACGGCGTCCGCCGGCAACCATGCCCAGGGCGTGGCGTATGCGGCGAAAGAGTACGGCTGCAAAGCGGTCATCGTGATGCCGACGACGACGCCGCTGATCAAGGTGAACCATACCAAGGAATACGGCGCGGAGGTCGTCCTTGCCGGAAATGACTACGACGAGGCATGCGCCCATGCGTATGAGCTGGCGGAGGAGCACGGCTATACGTTTATCCATCCCTTTGACGATCCGCAGGTGGCCACCGGGCAGGGAACGATCTCCATGGAGATTTTCAAGGAGCTGCCGCTGGTAGACTACATTCTGGTTCCCATCGGGGGAGGCGGGCTGGCAGCAGGCGTGGCCACGCTGGCGAAGCAGCTCAATCCAAAGATCAAAGTCATCGGTGTGGAACCGGAGGGCGCCAACTGTATGGAGCAGTCCATGGCGAAGGGAGAGGTCATCTGCCTTCCCTGCAGCAATACCATCGCGGACGGCACGGCGGTGCGGGAACCCGGCAAAGCCATCTTCCCGTACATTCAGGAGAACGTGGATCAGATTATCTCCGTACCGGATGACGAGCTGATCGTGGCGTTTCTGGACATGGTGGAAAACCACAAGATGATCGTGGAGAATTCCGGACTGCTGAGCGTGGCGGCGCTGCGCCATCTGGATGTCAGAAACAAAAAAGTTGTATGTATCTTGAGCGGCGGAAATATGGACATCATTACCATGTCGTCGGTGGTCCAGCACGGACTGATCCAGAGAGACCGGATCTTCACAGTATCGGTGCTCCTTCCGGATAAGCCGGGCGAGCTGGTTCACGTGGCTTCGATCATCGCGGAGCTTCAGGGAAATGTCATCCGTCTGGACCACAATCAGTTTGTGAGTACCAACCGCAACGCGGCGGTGGAGCTGAAGATTACCATGGAGGCATTCGGCACAGAACATAAAGAACGGATCATCCGGGGGCTCGCGGATAACGGGTACCGCCCAAAGCTGATCCGGGCAAATATTTAAGAAACAAAGAAAAGGATGAAGGAGGTACCAGGATGAAAAGCAGAGTAGAGGAAGCGGCAGGCAGACACGCAAAAGGGTACAACTGTTCTCAGGCAGTGGTATGTACGTACAGCGATCTTCTTGGAGTGGAGGAAAAGACGGCCTTTCGCATGAGCGAGGGATTCGGGGCAGGCATGGGCGCGATGGAGAGCACCTGCGGCGCTCTGTCAGGCGCGCTGATGCTGGCGGGCCTTAAGAGCAGCGACGGGGATCTGGAGGCGCCGAAGACAAAGGGAAAGACCTATCAGCTTTCCAAGGAGATCACAAAGCGCTTTGTGGAAACCTGCGGCTCCGCGGTCTGTAAGGAGATCAAAGGGATCGAGACAGGAAAGCCCAGATACGGCTGCAGGGACTGCGTAAGGGCTGCGTCAGCCGTGGCGGAAGAACTGCTGTTTGGAGAAGAAGGATGAGCGGATATCACAGGATACAGGCGGCGCTTCTGGGAGCGGGAACAGTAGGCGGAGGAGTCTACAGGCTCCTGCAGATGAGAAAAGAGGAGATGCCTTTTAAGGTCCAGGCGGAACTTGAGATCAGCAGGGTGCTGGTGCGGGACGCCTCGAAGAAAAGGGACGGGATCCCGCAGGAGGTCCTGACGGAGGACTGGAACGGCATCCTGGAGGACCCGGAAATCCGGATCGTCATAGAGCTGATGGGCGGGATCGAGCCGGCCCGCACGTATATCCTCCAGGCGCTGGAGGCGGGCAAGCATGTAGTCACTGCCAACAAGGACCTGATGGCGGAGTACGGAAGGGAACTGATGGAGGCGGCGGAGCGCCGTCACTGCGACCTGCAGTTTGAGGCCGCGGTGGCGGGAGGCATTCCCATCATCCGCCCGCTGAAGGAATGCCTGGCAGGAAATGAAATCACGGAAGTCATGGGCATTGTCAACGGGACGACCAATTATATCCTGACCCGGATGACGGAAGACGGCATGGATTTTGCGGACGCGCTGAAAAAGGCGCAGGAGCTTGGATTTGCGGAAGCCGATCCGACTTCGGACATCGAGGGACTGGACGCGGGCCGCAAGATGGCGATTCTGGCTTCCATCGCGTTTCATTCCCGCGTGACCTTTTCCGATGTGGATGTGAAGGGAATTACCAGAATCACGGCAAAGGATATCCAGTATGCGAAGGAATTCGGATATACGCTGAAGCTTCTCGGAGTGGCGCGCAACACGGACGGGGAGATGGAAGTGGGCGTATTTCCCATGATGATCCCGTCCAGCCATCCGCTGGCCCATGTCAAGGACGCGTTCAACGCCGTGTTCGTCCACGGCGATGCGGTGGACGACGCCATGTTCCAGGGAAAGGGCGCAGGCGAGCTGCCCACGGCCAGTGCGGTGATGGGCGATATCATTGCGGTTGCAAGGAACATGCAGTACCAGTGCTGCGGCAGGATCGGCTGCAGCTGTTACCGGGATCTTCCCATGAAGTCGTCCGGAGAGTCCAGGCACCGGTATTTCCTGCGCCTGATCGTAGAAGACCGCACCGGCATCCTGGCGGGCGTGGCGGGCGTACTGGGCAACAACTATGTAAGTATCAATCAGGTGATCCAGAAGCCGGCTGTGGACGGAGTAGCGGAACTGGTGGTCATCACGGACAAGGTGGAGAACCGCCATCTGAAGGATGCGCTGGTGATCTTCGGACAGATGTCCATGATCCGGGAGGTGGCGTCCGTGATCCGGGTGTATTCCGGCAGGTGACAGGCTTTTTTAAGACGGCGGATGTCTGGAAAAAATTACCAGGACACGGAGTACGCGGATTGCGAAATGGTACCTGATATTTCCTGTGAGTCTGTCCGGCAGATGGGCACACTGATATTGTGTAACTCAGAAAGGAGAGCGCCAATGGAAATCAGGAAGATTACCGGAGACAATTTTCAGACTGAAGTGACAGAGGCCGGCGGTCCGGTCCTTGTGGACTTTTATGCGGACTGGTGCGGTCCCTGCAAGGCACAGAGCCCGGTTCTTGCGCAGGCGGCAGAGGAGGCGTGCGATGTGAAATTCTGCAAGGTCAACATTGATGATGACCCGCAGCTTGCCGAACGGTTCGGCGTATCGCATGTCCCTACGATGCTTGTCATGAACGGGGAGAAGATATATAAGACGATCCAGGGATTCCACCCGCTGGAGGAGATCCTGGAGTATCTGGAGATGTAGCTGTCCGGAAACGGATCAAAAGGCCGCGCGCATCGGACAGCATCGGAATTGTTTTCGGAAACGGTACGGCCTGCGGGCTGTGCCGTTTCTTCGCTCTGAACGAAAACCGGGGCAGACAGCCAATGAAGAAGGAGAGACAATCCATGGAGTACAGAGAATACGAACTGCTGCCAAAAACGCGGGCGGGTTCTGACCACCGGGGCAAACCCGGAGTCTATTTCACCGGATATCCGGCGGATGTGGAGCGGTATTATGAAGAGGTATCCGATGATATCCTGAAGACGAAGAACTGTGCCGTTTACCGGGATCTGCATCCGGAACTTCCCCGCAGCCGGGAGGAGATGGAGCGGACCATCGGCCAGATGCAGCTGCTGGTCATACCGGTGACCGAAGAATTTTTAAACTGCGAAAGCCGCTCTCGGGACGGAGAATTTCCCATGGCCGTCCGTCTGCACAAACCGGTCCTGTTCTGGGCGCAGACCAGCCTGGATGCCGGTCTGATGGAACAGTTCAATGAAAAATGTCAGAAACTGCAGATGCTGATCAAACGGGATATGAATCCGGAACCGGTTCCCTACGAGAACAAGCTGGAGCAGTTTCTGAATGAAAACCTTGCGGGAGACAGATTGACGGAACGGGTGAGGGAAGCGTTCCCGGCATACATATTCCTCAGCTACCGGAAGAAAGACCGCAAATATGTCAGGCCTTTGATGGAGGCGATTCACCGCAATGAGTTCTGCCGGGACATCGCCGTCTGGTATGATGAATTTCTAACCATCGGGGAAAGCTTTCATGCAGGGATCGAGAACGCCATGAAGAAAAGCAGCCTGGTTACGCTGCTGGTTACGCCGAACATTCTGGAGCCGGACAATTATGTGAAGGACAATGAGTATCGGGATGCCAGAAGACTGCCCCGGCCGGTCGTTCCGGTCCTGGCGGAGGAGACGGCTCCCCAGGCGCTGGAAGAGGGCTTTGAAGGACTGCCGGACTGTACCGCGCTGGAGGATGAGCGTACGCTGACGCAGAGGATTCGGGACGGGCTGGAGGCAGCCGGGGCGGTTTCGGAGGCAGACAGGGCTTCCCGGGATACGCCGGAACATGAATATCTGATCGGAGAGGCGTACATGAACGGCATCGATGTGGAGGCGGACAGTGAGCGCGGCAGCGAGATGATCATCCACGCGGCGGAGCGGGGCCACGAAGAGGCGGCGGAGAAGCTGGCGCAGATGTACCGCAGCGGGAAGGGCGTGCACCGGGATTACCAGAGTGCGGTTTTCTGGCAGGAACGCCTGGCCCGGATGCGGCAGAAAGCCTGTGAGGAGCATTTGACCAGAGAGGGCGGGCTCCGGCTGGTAAGGGCGTATCAGTGTCTGGGCGACCTTTACGGCGAACTGCGGGATTATCCGGCGGCGAAGCAGGCATATCTGAGGATGCAGGAGACGGGAGAGCGGCTGAACGCCGCATACGGTGCAGAATGCGCAGGATATGAGTTTGCCCTGTCCTGTGCGAAGCTGGGAGATATCAGCAGGGCGGAGGGCAGTCTGGACGAGGCGAAGGAACAGTTTGCGCGCTGTTGGGAGATGAGTTATGAGCAGAGACAGGGCGGAGGCGTCAATGAGGCCGTAAGCATCGGCTACTGCATGGGACAGCTGGGCGGGATCTGCGCGGCAGAGGGAGATCTGGCCGGCGCCCGTGAATACTACGGGCGGCAGCGGACTCTGGAAGGCTGGCTGGCAGACAGGCGCCCGGGAGAAGTGACCCGGAGGAATTACGCGGTCAACTGCGAGAAACTGGGGGACCTGGCTCTGACGGAAGGGCTTTTGGAGCAGGCGGAGGAATATTACCGAGAAAGCCTGCAGCTTTATGAAAAAAACGCAGGGGAATATCAGTCGGAAAGCGCATACGCGTGTCTTGTCACCGCCCTGGCCAAAATGGGAGACGTGCACAGGGCCGGAGGGGAATTCAGATCCGCGAAAACGTATTATGAGAGAAGCCTGGAGCTGTGTCTTCGCCATGTGCCCTCTGACAGCATCGAGGGGCGTGGGAAACGGTCTGTCAGCTTTAGACTGCTGGGACTGGCCTGTCTGAAGCTCGGGGAATATGAGGAAGCGCGTACTTATATGGAACAGGCATGGGAGCTTGGCCGGCAGCTGGTCGAGGAGACCCATGCGCCGGAACTGCTTCAGGATTATTCCAACAGCTGCAGCCAGTTGGGAGACATCTGTATGGCTGAGGGTAAGACGGAAGAGGCCGGACAGCTGTATGAGCAGGATCTTCAGCTGAGCCGGGAACTGGCGGACCGTCTGCCCGGGATGACCAGCCTGCGCAATCTGGCGATCAGCTGTGGACGCATGGGCAGCTTTTATATGAGACAGCGGAACGGTGAAGAGGCATGGAAATGGTTTCATGAGAGCGCGTCGCTGTATGAGGGGATGACGGAGAAGATGGATATTCCGGATCTCTGGGATGCGCTTGCATGTGAATATTTTAACATTGGCCTTGTGTCCTCCGGAGAAGAGCGGGAAGCCTGGGGGATGAAGGCCTACGGAATCTATAAGAAGCTGCTGCGTACGGATCCGGATAACGACGCCTGGCTGGCGCGCCGGGACCGCGTACTGGAAGCGCTTCTGTAAAGAAATGGTGAGGGGATTACATATGAAATTTCTGCCTTCTTTGAACTGTGTGCTGCAGTGCAGCAGAACGTCGGAAGAGATCCGAAGAATGCTGGAGCTTGTGACAGTGCAGCAGAATAAAACGTTTTTCGGCGCAGGGGATGGTGAATTTACAGGAACGGTATCCGATTCCGGATTTGAGATTATGCCGAGACTTTCGTACATAGATTCTTTTGTACCGGTCATAAGGGGATGGATGGAGACGTCCGGGGATCGATCCAGGATCCGAATAGAAATGAAAATGGTTCCTTTTGCGTCTGTATTTTATGTGGTCTGGTCCGGAGCAACGGTTCTTTGCCTGTTATGCGGTGCTTTATCCGCATTTGCCGGCGGGACAGCTTCAGGGCTGCCCCTGCTGTTCCATAGTGTTTTCATGTTGATCATGGGATGGATTTTTATAAAAGTTGGTTTTTATGGTCCGGCGGAAAAATCGTTAAAAAGAATTAAAGAGCTACTGGGCGGAACAGAACAGGAGGGATCACAGGATGGATCGTGAAAGCATAAAGGCTGAGATGGATGGACGGGCCAATGAAATTTTGATGGCACGGATCGAATACGAACAGGACAGGAGTGAGGAAAACGGCCTGGAATGGATTCGGCGGAGTATGGAACTGGGCGACCTGCTGTTCGGACAGGGGATGTATCGGGATGCGGAATGCGCATATTCCCGCGCCTGCGAGGCCGGGATGGAGGTGTGCGGATATTTTCCGACGGCAGAGGTTTTAAGAAGGCTGGCCGGAAGCTTCAGAGCCATGGGGGAGGCGTGCCGGCTTCAGGGAAAAATGGATGCCGTGAAGATCTGTTATGAGCGCACCCTGGACTACTGCCGCCGGCTTCTGCAGTCGGAGGCGCAGCCGACGCTGGGCGACTATCGGAACTACTATGTGGTCCTGATGGGGCTGGGAGGTTTCGCCCGGGAAGAGGGCGCCTGTAACCAGGCAAAGGAATATTATGAGAACGGGGCGGGAATCTGCAGGGATCTGGTCGCGGAATTTCACGATACAGGCGACCGCATGAACCTGGCGCTCTTTTACGCTCTGCTGGGCGGACTGAGCCGGATGATGGGAAAAACGAAGAAAGCAAAGCTGTACTATGAACAGTGTGTGGACCTGTGGGAGCGGATTCTGCAGGGCGTCCGGCAGGAGTTGCAAAGCGATGTCCTTCTGCAGTATGCCGAAGCGCTGGAGTGCCTGGCCTGTATGTATCAGGACGACGACGAGTGGGCGGCGGCAGAGAGCTGTCATGAACGCTGCCTGCCCATTCTGCGGCAGCGTCTGGCGGAAACCGGAAGCAGGGATGACGCCGTGCGGCTTTCCGCGGCGCTGGAACATCTCGGCATCGCCATGCAGATGACGGGAAAGGCGGAGGCCTCCCTGGAATACCTGGAGCAGTGTCTGAGCCTGCGCAGCCGGCTGTATCAGATTCAGAAGACGGCCCTTTCCTATGATAACCTTGGGCTGGCGTACTATAACCTTGCCATGGGCAGCACCGGGGAAAACCGTGAGCTGTACGCCCGGAAGGCATACGCCGTCTGGGAGGAACTGTGCCGGCTGTATCCGGATTCGGAGACGTATCAGATGCGCCGCGCTACGGTGATTCATGATCTGTTGAGTTGAGGATGACGGCGGGAGGACATATGAAGCTTCAGAAGCTGCTGAGCCTGGTGAGACAGGCTGTGGAACGGTATGGGATGATAGAGACAGGGGACCGGATCGCCGTGGGGGTCTCCGGCGGAAAGGACAGTTTAACGCTGCTTATGGCTCTGAAGAAACTGTCGGAATTTTATCCGGAACCGTTCGAGGTGTGCGGAATCCTGGTGGATCTGGGATATGAAAATACGGATTCCGAAGAGGTACGTCGGTTCTGTGAAGCGCTCCCGGTGGAATTTTCCGTGATCCATACGCAGATTGGGCAGATCGTGCTGGAGGAACGGAAGGAGAAGAACCCCTGCGCGCTCTGTGCAAAGATGAGGAAAGGAGCGCTGGTACAGGAGGCGCTCCGGATGGGCTGCAACAAGATTGCCTACGCCCATCATAAGGATGATTTTGTAGAGACGATGCTTTTGTCCCTGATCTTCCAGGGGCAGTTTTATGCGTTTCCGCCGGTGACCAGATTTGAAGATACGAAGCTTACGGTGCTGCGTCCTCTGATGCTGGTGGAGGAAGCGCAGGTGAGGGGATTCTGTAACCGGTATCACATTCCGGTGATGAAGAGCCCCTGCCCGGTGGACGGGACCACGAAGCGGGCCTGGGCGAAGGAGCTGCTGGGGCAGATCCAGAGGGAACATCCCGGCGCAAAAGAACATATGTTCCATGCTGTTGCGGAGGGGAACATCCCGGACTGGCCGCAGGCGGCGGAATCTGTAAGAAATCTGTAAGTTTTCTCTCGCAAAAATGTCAGCTTTGTCTGTTATGATGGAAGAAGATCGAAGGGGAGCGATATGGTTATGGAAGAAAAACAGGTGATCCTGGTGGTGGACGACGACAAAGAGATCGTGCGGGTCCTGGGAAAACTTCTGGAACTGGAGGGATATCAGGTCTGTACCGCGTATGACGGGATGGAGGCGCTGGAGATCCTGACCGGGACCCGGGTCCATCTGATCCTGCTGGATGTGATGATGCCGAAGCTGGACGGCCTGTCCACCCTGATGGAGATCCGGAGAAAACAGAACATCCCGGTCATCATACTTTCCGCGAAGACAGAGGAGAGCGACAAAGTGCTGGGGCTTTCCATGGGCGCGGACGACTATGTGAGCAAGCCGTTCCAGACCGCGGAGCTGATGGCGAGAGTCCGCTCCCAGCTGCGCAGATACATGACGCTGGGAGATGTAAAGAGGCAGGAGCACGCGGACAGTGTGCTGCAGACGGGCGGGCTGTCTTTAGACCTGAACGGCAAGGAGCTGTATGTGGACGGGGAACGGGTCCGGCTGACGGCGACGGAATATAAGATCACGGAATTCCTCATGCGGAATATGGGCCAGGTGTTCTCCGCGGAGGAAATCTATTCCAGAGTGTGGAATGAGGACGCCTACGCGGTGGAGAACACCGTCATGGTGCATATCCGGAGAATCCGGGAAAAGATCGAGATCGACACGAAAAATCCCAGATATTTAAAGGTGGTGTGGGGCATTGGATACAAGATGGAAAAGATTTAGGTATGGTACGGAGGACAGGAACCCTTCCTGGAGTTTTTTCGGTGCGGTGCTCTGTTTGGGGGTTGCGGCGACGGCTTTTGCGCTGGGATACTACAGGGGTACCGTTGTCTGGATTGTGGCAGGACTGTATTTTCTGGCGTTTTCCGTTGTTTCACTGGTTTGGCTTGGACGGGAAATGAAAAATGAGAAGAAAAATCTGATTCCGGTGGAACTGCTTGACAAGACCTGTCCGGACCTGATGCTTTTTCTTCTTTTGACATTTCTGTGTTTTATGCTGTTTGTGGTTGACTGGAATGGGAATAACGGATGGTGGAGTTTCAGCCATATGGTGAATACGGTATTTCGACATTTCCGGCAGCGGGTTCTCTTCTGGTGCGAGTTTTTTCTCATATTTTTTTTATTGGGAACCATCGTGTTGTATGCAGTAGTTCTGTATATGTCGATGATGCGCCAGATCTTTCGGGAAAAGCTCTGCAAAAAACTGTTTTTCAGACGTCTGGGGGAAAGATACAGGAAATACCGGATGTTTCGTGCGGAAAAAGGAGATCCTGCCGGAAAATTTCGGAAAAGGCAGCTTTTTCTCCTGTGCGGACAGGGACTGGTATTTCTGCTGGTTTGCCTTTATCTGGCTGCGGCTTACTGGGATATGGAAGATGTCATGCTGATTATCATTCCGGTGGGAGGCGCATTTTTCCTTCTGGACCTTTTTGTTCTCATGAAAACCTCCGGAGAGGTGGGGATTCTGCTGAACGAGATTCGTGATATTGCAGAGGACCGGAGGACATGGGAGAAACCGGTGCTGAAGCCATATTCTCTGTTTCGGAAGTCTGAGGAGGCGCTGTTGTCCATCCATGAGAATAAAAAAGAAAGTATGGAAAAAAGAATTCAGAGTGAACGGATGAAGGTGGAGCTGATTACCAATGTTTCCCATGATCTGAAGACGCCGCTGACGTCCATGATCGGATGCATCGATCTTTTGAAACAGGTGGAAGAACTTCCGCAGGAGGCGCGGGATTATGTGACGCTTCTCTCGGCCAAGGCGGAGCGTCTCCGGGGGATGATACAGGATGTGTTCGACATGGCCAAGGCGGCCAGCGGCCAGGAGGTTCAGCTGGAACGGCTGGATATGGCGCGCCTGATCCGTCAGACGGCAGCCGATATGCAGGATCGCATGGAGCGGTCCGGGCTTCAGTACCGGATGAAAATCGAGGACCGGGAGCTGCCGTTTCTGGGCGACAGCCGGAAGATGTACCGGGTCTATCAGAATCTGATCGAAAATACATTGAAATATTCCATGGCAGGGAGCCGGGTCTATGTGGAAGTGTCGGAGCGGGACGGAAGGATTCGGACTTCGGTCAAAAACATATCCGGCTGCGAGATGGATTTCAGCGCGGAGGAGGTCATGGAGCGGTTTGTAAGGGGCGACAAGAACCGGACCACGGAAGGAAACGGCCTGGGGCTTGCCATTGCCAGAAGCTTTACGGAAGCCTGCGGCGGCAGCTTCCAGGTGACGCTGGACGGGGACCTGTTCCGGGTGGATACGGTGTTTTCCATGGCGGATAAAACGTGAACCGGAATGAGAACATATGTTCTGATTGCGAAAGAAAGGCCGGGGGCATTTATAAAAATGCCCTCAGCCTTTCGTAGATCTCCGGCGTGGCGGTAAGAATGCCGGAATTCCGAAGATACGGGAGAGGCTGGTTTTTCCAGTCGGCGATCGTGCCCCCTGCTTCTTCGACAATCAGCGCGCCGGCAGCATAATCCCATGGCTTCAGATTATATTCCAGAAAGCCGTCCACGCGGCCTGCGGCCACATAGCACAGATCCAGGGCGGCGGAAGCGCTTCTGCGGAAATCGGCGGTCTGCATGAAGATATTCTGAAAGATCGGAAAAAGCATGCGGGCTTTTTCTTTTTCATAAGGACTGGAACCAAAGGAAATGACGCAGGTGTCCAGCGCGTCCCGGTGGGATACCCGGATGGGCCTTTGGTTCAGGAAGGCGCCCTGCCCGCGGACGGCGTGAAAGGTTTCTTCCGTAAACGGATTGTAGACGACGCCGAAGGTGATCCGCCTGTTTTCATAGAGCCCCAGGGATACGGCGCTCATCCGGTAATCGTGTATCAGATTGGTGGTGCCGTCGATGGGGTCCAGAATCCAGTAGGTCTTTTTTTCGTCCAGATCCCGGTTTTCCTGCTCTTCGGAGAGCAGGAGCACGTCCGGCGTCAGGCGCTTTAGTTCCTTCCGCATATATTCCTGTACCGCCAGATCCACTTTTGTCACATAGTCGGCGGCGCCCTTTATGGTGACCGCGTGGGCCATTTCTTCGTCAAAAATGATGCTTCTGGTGCTGTGCACCAGTTCTGTAATTTCCTCATAGTTCATGATTGTGTACCTCGCGTGTTTTTTCTGCTGCCTGAACGGCATGGAATGCGCGCACGTACAGAGCTTCGGTCCATGTGCCGCCTCTCGTACGTTTCCGACAGTTTCCAAATATCAGATATCTGTATTTTCCCACAAAACAGAAAAAAATTCCAGAAGTTTTTACCATAACAAAGGAATACGGTTACAAAAGTTATGTTTTTGTTGACAAACTGGTCTAAAGAGTTTAAACTGACTATATAAGGTCTATAAAAAATAAACCATATAATTCGGAGGCAAAGCACTGGAAGGCGGGACGGCCTGTCTTTCACGGCGGTCATACATAAAAGGAGGATGGATCTATGCAGGGTGCAATATTTGCGAAGGTACTTCAGATGAGTCTGGTGGGCAGCTACAGCATCGGGATCGTGCTGGCAGCCCGTGTTCTGCTGAAAAGATGCGGGAGCGTCTATGCGTATTATCTGTGGGTGCTGATGTTTGCCGGGCTGTGCCTGCCCATATCCGTGCCTGGGAATTACAGCCTGATTCCCAGGCAGGTGGCGGAGCTGTCACTGGAGGATGTGATGGCGGAGGAACTGCTTACGGGAGACCGGGCCGGACAGGAGGAGGCCCTGGAAGGTCCGGACGGATGGCAGGAACCGCAGGTGATGCTGCACCGTCTGTCGCCGAAGGGAATTTCCTCCGGACAGCTGCAGCAGATGGCGGAAGCGTCCGCCGAACCGGGCGCTGCCCGGGAAGAAACGGGCGGACCAAAAGAGAGCCGGAAAGGTACGGAAGTTCAGGAGACGCGTCAGTTCCGCCCGGACTGGGGGACCTGGCTGGCGGGAGCGGAGGCAGTATGGTTTCTTGGAATCGTACTGTTAGCTCTGTGTCAGCTGTCCGCTCTGTACCGCATGTCCCGCAGATGCTCCGGTTACGGCCGGCCGAAGCGGGAGGACAGGGACCGGATCGTGGAAGCCGACGGCGTGCCGTCGCCGTTTCTGTGGGGCGTGTTCCGTCCGGCCATCTATCTGCCGTCCGGCCTGGAAGAAAGCGAACGGGCCTATATCCTGGCCCATGAGAAGGTCCATCGAAGCCGCGGGGACCATCTGGTGAAACTGCTGATCCAGGCGGTGGCGGTGGTGCACTGGTTCAACCCGCTTGTATGGACCGCATATGCACTGTGCTGCAGGGATATGGAGATCTCCTGCGACGAGGCGGTTCTTGGGAACTGTGAAAATAATATCAAAAAGGCGTATGCGGAAAGCCTTCTGAAATACGCCGCCGGACAGAATCGTTTTATCCTGAGTCCGCTGGGATTCGGAGAACCTTCCGTCAAGTCCCGGATTCAGAATGTACTCCGTTTCCGGAAAAAAAGCATCTGGATCTCCGCGGCGGCCATGCTGTGCGCAGCCGGCGTGGCGGCGGGCCTTCTGTTCCGCCCGGCAAAAGAGCCGGAGGCTTCGGAGAACCGGATACAGGAGGCGGAGCCGCTGCCGGAGGGCGAAGAGCCTCCGGAGGACGCTCAGGAAGGGCTGGTGGTCAATAACGGCGGAGAGATCGTCTGCGTGGCGGGAGAATATTATTATATGGACGGCGTGCCGCTGTATTCCGACGGGGAGGCTCTCTACAGCTCGGTTCAGGGAGACGATGGAGCTTGGCATGTCTGTCGGTATGAGACGGACGGCAGCGGTTTCCGGTGGCTGTTTGACGGAAGGATCGTAGACAGTACGGAGTATGGGCAGGTTCTGTACTGTATGTTTCCGGCGGACAGCGGCAGCGGAGAATCTCTGGGATGGTATGACACGCAGACGGAGCAGACCGGACAGTTTTCCGGAGACGGGATATCTTATCTGGGAAAATACGGGGGCTTTCTGTACACTTCCAGGCAGGAGGCGGACGGCCTGCAGGTGGGCTGTATCCGGGAGATCGATCGGACGGAACGGCCGCATTTGATGAAGGAAGGAATACCTGCGGAAGAGATTCTGGCGTTTTATGCAGACAAGGAAAGGAACCGCCTGGTCTTTGCCACCGGAGATTCCGGAGGAGATATGGACAGTTCCAAAATACTCTGCTGGTCGTATGAACTGGGGTCGGGCGCCCTTTTGAGCAAAGAACTGACCGGGCTTCCGTATTTTGCCATGATGGACGGTTATCTTTATTTTCAGCGGTACAAAAGCCGGGAGGACCTGACGCTGGAACTGTTTCGGACGGATTACGATTTTACAGAGGAGGAACAGATGGGGGAAGGGCTGAAACTTCTGCGTGCGGATGAGGAAACCCATACGCTGCTGGCGGAGAAGAAAACGGATCATCCGGTATACGGTCCCGTGAACAGTCTGGTGCGCGTTCTGCCGGATCAGAAGAAAGATCAGAAAAAAGAAGAGATGCTTCTTGACATGGAGGCGATGCTTCCGGCGGCCGGAGACGCGGAACCGGCGATAGGCAATGTCTGCATCGACTGGGAGTTTCAAAGAGGGGACAGCGTGGCATATTCGGAGCTGAATCTTTTTCCGGAGCTGGTCTATGTGACGGTGAGCCATCTGACCGGCGGGAGCGCGGGAACAGACGGTTCTCTGGAGCCGGCGCCGGAAGAGGTGCACCTGACCGTCAGCGGCCAGGGCGGAATCGGCATCTGGTTTCCCGACCGTCTGACGCCGGGATGGGAAGACGACTCCTGGTATACGGAGCCCATGGTGGGGTATCCGGTGGGAATGGAAGCGGAAGGCTGGGATCTGGAGCATGCGGTGGATGTACGGGAACGGTTTCAGGAGCTGCCCATGGAGCCGGATGCCTCAGAGCGGCGGAACATATATCTTCTCGGAGAGACGGAATACTGGACGCTGTACGGAAAAGGAGACTACCGGTCCATGCTGCTGGCCAGAAACGGGCGGTACACGGAGATCAACCACCCGTACATGTCCAACTATCAGATGTGCCCGGAGCTGATGGAGGCGGATCTGGACCATGACGGCATTACGGAACTCGCCATCCGGTTCAATCTCAAACACGGGACGGGCTGCAGCATCGACTCCCTGCTTCTGGCGGATTTCAAGGATAATGGTGCCTGGGTATCTCAGTTTCTGGAGGAGGATTTTACAGAACAGCTGATGGAACGCATTACCTGGGAGCGGACAGAGCATGGCCTGCAGGCATACGTTGACAGAGAACCTGCGGGAGATCCCGTGGAGGACGAAGAGGGCGGACGAAGCTTTCAGTCGGTGAGCGCCGGGCAGCTGGTCGGTTTTTTCTTTGACGAAGCGGAAGGAAAGATCCGGGTCCGTGCAGAACTGGAGTTCTGGGATGAGGACGCGCCGGGGACGGCGGAGTACAACGGTTGCGCCGTCACGGCGGACGTGGTCTGGGACGGCTATCAGTTTTCGCTGCGGAACGTCGGTTTCAGTGATACGGAGCCTTACCCGCCAGAGTGACATCCTGCTTCTGATGCCAGTTAAGCGACTCTGCAAACTGTGACTCCTGAAAATCCGGCCAAACCGGCGGTTCGCTGAGGAAACTCAAGCGAAAACAGCCGGTTTCCGGCCAAATTGGCCAGCAGGTATATTTACTGTGATGGGATAGCCTCAAACTTATCCTTTAAGTATTCCAAAAGCCGTTGTGCAACAGGGGTAAATACCTGATATTTTTTCCATATCAGATAAATTTTTGTTTCAAGGGCCGGTGTCAGCGGGCGAAAAACAAGCCCGCTGCCAGGACTTGTATCAATGAGGTGCTGAAAAGACAGAAGATATCCGAGCCCTTCCTTCACAAATAGGGAGCCATTATAGGACAACCGGAAAGATCCTTCAAGATGCAGCTTGTTGATGGCTCCATTATATCGCAATCACTTTTCAGAGGGAATAGACTTTATAAAGTCGTCACTGACCAGCTCAATCACGTCCATAATGCCACAATCGTACTTGTCCATCCTGCAATACTTATGTATAATATAGATGTCCGATGTTAAAAAATTGCCGGAGGACTGTTTTCGAAATCTGATTCCCATCGGCGACTGGGGAGCCGGCTGGGGACCTCTCTGCATCGATCTATCCAGACCGGAGGAGCAGATAGATGAGAACCGGAAAGAAACATGGTCCCTGGTCTGGTTCGATCATGAGGAGTTTGAGTGGGATGAATATTATCTGGGAGAAGACGGACTGCTTCACGGACATGAGGCCCTGCCGGATCTGAAGACGCTGCTTCAGTGGTATTTTTATGGAAGCCTGGAGGAAAAGTTTGAGCAGGAGGAAGGGGTAAAGCCGACGTATCAGTGGTATCAGGACCTTTTGAAACGATAAGCGGAAGAAAGATCGGAAGCCTGGAGCCGAAGATAGGAAAGAGGAAGACATATTATGGGATTATTCAGTAAAAAAAGAGAAGAACCGCCAGCAGAAAAGCAGCAGGAAATGAAGATATTTTTGATGAGAAGGAGATGTTTCTATGACAACAGCCAGGAAGTATCTGAACATATTAAAAGAGCGTGAACCGCAGCGATGGAAAGAACCTTTGACAGAATCTGCACTTACAGAGCAGGATCTGTCCGTGATTGAGGAGGGGCTTGGGTATAAGCTGCCTGTGCCGTATCGCGAATTTCTTCTGAGTTATCAGATGCCGGAGGACCTGACGGTGCTGGTGTCCTTCTGCGGCGACTCCTACGCTAACTCATGGGAAGACACGTTCTCCCGTGAGGAAAATGATTATGTTCCCCTGACGGAGGACGAGATCGGACCGATGGTGGAATTCGAGTGGCACAATATCAAAGGCGGCAGCGGGCAGGAGTTTCTGGAAAATCTGAAGAAAGAGCAAAGCACGCCGGACGGGTGCCCATGCTTTCTGGAGGCAGGCTTTATCCAGCTTGGAAATGTATACGGATATCTGACCTGTCTTGATCTGGTAAACGGCGGCATTGTCACGATCCACGAGGAAGGCGTCTATGACATGGTGATCGCGGACGGAGTGGATGGAAGCGACAAGTCCGCAGTAAGGAACTATATGGAACAGCAGCGGCTTTATATCTGCAAAGATTTTAACGATTTCCTCCGGTTTGCGTGCACCGGCGATTATCTCGATGAAAATGAAGCGAAATTTCCCACGCAGGAAGAGCTGGAACGGGATTATTGTTATTAAGAGGAAAGGTTATGGTAAAAGGTTTTGCAGGAACAGTGATTGCCGTGGCTTCCATTGTGGTTATCGCTGTGCCTGCTTTTTTCCTGACGGCGCCAATCGTAAATGATCGTATCGCAGAGCAGACAGCTGACAAGCTTGCAGATTTGCCGCTACCGGATCATACGGAAATGCTCGAATCCGTATATAAGGCGGGAAAATTAACCGGGAACGGCAACGGGATGCAGTATTTTGGAGCCATACTGATTCAAAGCGGATGTTCTCTCGAAGAATTAAAAATGTACTATGCAGGCCTGGCTGAAGACGCATGGGATTGTACGGTTGAGCGGCAGGCGGGTGAAACTATAGATATGATAGAACATGCAGAATTGACATTTAAGACCAATGTATCGGGAAATGATTATTTTATCGTGTATTCCTGGGGTGACAATGATACGATTTTTCATGAATTTGATCTGCGGGGCCACTGAATTCCGGCTGCCTTTGTTCTGCCGGTTATCCTGTCTGAAGAAGAAATATGAATTAAAACAAGGCGGAACTGGTTCAGGAGTGAAGTTTACCAAAGCTGGAAGTGACGAAGTAATAAACTTTCATAAACCACATCCAAATGGAGTATTAAAGAGGTATGTGCTGAATCAGGTTATAGAAAAATCAAGAAAGGATGGTTTGTTATGAGCAGATTGGAAATATGGTTGGAGTACAGACAAAAATCGGGTAATGCGATATTGGAATGTCGATCTGCCGGAGGGAGGAATGAGCATGAAGGGTATTCTGGTTCGGTGGAAGCTCATCGTCTGTATGGGGCTTCTTCTGTCAGGAATTTTATACGCATTTGGAGGCCGTGTCTTTGCCGCGGGCAGCAGGGAGGCAGGAGAACGTTCCGAGAGGCCGCTTCATGAGATCTATGAAGAGGACGACCGGTTCCGCCTGGTCAGCCAGGAGACCTGTGCGTATGATAAGGAGCAGCCCATCCGCCCGGACAGCCTTGGCAGTCAGTATCTCTGGGTCAACCAGAGCTATGAGGCGGAAGAGATCGCAAAATCCTGCCATGCAACGTTTGACGGCCAGAACCGTCTGCTCTATGCTTTGGGATATACGGCAAATATTCTCGGAGACAGCAGCAGTTACTGCGAAGAGCGTATCTATGAACGGGACGATACCGGGCATGCACGCCGGTACCTGTATTTTAAATCCAACAGCATCCCGTATGAGGACGGTTATTATATCGGATTCCGGTATTTGTTCGAGGACAGTGAGTTTCAATATGATGAGGAGGGCAGGCTTCTCCGGTGCCTGACTTACCGGAGAAATGTGGGGTCGGATCCCAATGGCTACAGCGAGGAGCTTTTCTTTGACCGCGGTTATCAGGCGGAGTATGAGGACGGCCGGCTGACGGCAGAGCTGCAGTATTATGACTACTGGGGGACGAATGAAACCGGTTCATGGGAGTATCGGATCTACCAGTATGATGAGCAGGGAGACTGCGTCCTCTGGGTGGCGGTGACGGAGGACGAGATCCTGCTCTGCTGCCTGGAATATCAGGAGGAGACCGGACAGCTGGAACAATATACCTATCAGGTGCTGGAGGACTGGGTACTTTCCTGCGGGGACGGGAGCACGTATGAGCTTCGTCCCCAGTACGGCAAACCGGCAGTCAGGAAAGCGGCGGCTAATGGGACCGTGGAGAGAGAGCTTTTCTACGGAAAGGGAATGGACCTGGGACAGCAGCATTATCAGATGCCGGAAGAGGTAGAGGCGACCTTGGAGGATCATTCTTATGTGGTGGCTTCGGGCGACTGTCTCTGGAGCATTGCCGGCCGATGCTATGGGCAGGGCAGGCGCTGTGATCTGATCTGGCGGATGAATCGAAGCGTCATCGGCCCGGATCCGGACCTGCTTATGCCGGGCATGCGGCTGTATCTGCCGGAGGCGGGGAATGCACAGGATACGAGAGTGGGAGATTAAAATCAGCGACCTGCTGAACACCTGCGGGAGTGTGAACTTTTTACCAGACCGCGGCGTTTCGGCAAGGGTCTGAATCTGGATTAGTTATGGTAATCTGGAGGAAGCATGGCCGGCTGTGCAGGGAGAGCATCGGCAGAAAGGATGAGGAAATGAAAGCAGAAAGCGTCAGCATCATCGGCGGAGCAGACGGACCGACCAGTGTTTTTCTGGCAGGCAGAACAGGGAAAAGATCTTGGAAAGTCCGAATTCGGAACCGGATCTTTCAGTTGAGAAGAAAATGGATTGCGCGCAGGATTCGTCCAAGTGCGCACACTCTGGAAGAAGTAGTTCTGTTTGTGAAACAGCATTACGGCGCCAGGGAGGCCTCCAGGGAGAGCAGAGCGTACAGGGAGCAGCGGGAATGCCTGAAGAGCGCTCTGATCGGCAGGTACAGGCCGGAGCTTCTGGGAGAGCTGCGCACGATCCTGAGGCCTGATATATACAATGAAGAATCCATCCAGGAAATGTTCGACCAGATGCAGAAGCAGAAAGAGCGGGCGGCGCAGATACCGGATGACCAGTTTCCCATGGATTATCACATTTATCAGATCCGGTTAAAGGGCGGGAGAATGGAAATTGAGATTGATTTTCAATGGGATATTTTCGGAGTTTCCTTCAGCGGGGATAAAAAAGCAATGAAAAGTCTGAAAAGGCTCAGCCGCAGACTGTATATGTATTATGGGGTGTCCGAGAAAGATATCAGAAATCATTCAGAGAGATATTCTTCCCTGCTTACTGTTCTGGCTTCTGACTGAAGGACGTCAGCGGACCAGGGAAAAATACAGAATGGACAGCCAGAGGAGGAAAAGAAAAATGATATACACACATCAGGCACAATATTACGAGACTGATCAGATGGGGATTATCCATCATTCCAATTATATCCGCTGGATGGAAGAGGCCAGGATCGCCTATATGGATGAGATGGGCTTTCCTTATCAGGCGGTGGAAAAGGCAGGGATCATGAGCCCGGTCTTAAGCGTACAGTGCGAGTATCGTTCCATGACGTATTTTGGAGACCGGGTCGGGATTGAAGTGTCGCTTCGCTCCTTTAAAGGGGTCAAATATGAGATTGCCTATGTGATGCGGGATGAAAAGACCGGGGAAGTGCGTGCGGAAGGCGTATCAAGACACTGTTATCTGAAAAAGGACGGGAAACCCTGCAATATTAAAAAGGAGCTGCCTGCATTGTATGCGAAGATGATGCTGGCGTTGGATGCGGATGCAGAAGGAAATGCATAACAGGCCGGAGAATGTGAGGGGGACTTTTTCCGGATTTATGGGAGGAAAGACGATACAAAACCGATAAGGGCAAAGCAGGTGGTGGCAGAAGGCTCCAATGTTTTTGATAAACATTAACATAAAGATGTATTTGAATAAGAATTGGTAAGTATATTTTCATAAACCATAACATGAGATGTTATTTGTGCATATTTAGTTATGTATTTTTTTTTGAAAAAGTCAAAGAAATGGTATGTATTATATTGATATATTAATGAAGTATATGATATAATACATGAGAGAACAAATAAATGAAAAAGGGGAAACATTCCAAAACAAGGAGGAAAAAGATGCAGGTATATCAGATTCGCATCAAACTGTATGTTTTAAAAGATATTCCTGTTGAGCGGGTACAGGAGAGGCTGGCGTTGTTCCTTGACACAGGATTTGCCGTCAGCGGGGAACTGCTTCAGATGCATGAGGAAAATCGTTTCAAATATTATTGCTTTGATACGCTTTATCCTATTGCGCAGGACAGGCTATACAGACAGGGAAATATCCATACTTTAACGATTCGTACGACAGATCGAAAGCTGGCGGATCATTTTTATAAAATCAGTGCGAATCATTTTACGGAAGAGTTCAAAGGGCTGGTTGCCGAGGTACGCATACTTCCTCATAAAATGATAGAATATCTATATACACTGACTCCGGCTGTACTGAAAGAAAACGAACAGGGGTACTGGCGAAAGCACATGAGCGTGTCAAAATTTGAGGAAAGGCTGAAAGTCAATCTGATCAAAAAGTGGAATCGTTTTACAGGAGAACAGATAGATGAAGATTTTCCGCTTTTTACGACTCTTGAATTTCTAAACAGGAAGCCGATTGCGATGAACTATAAAACAGTCAGATTGCTGGGAGACAAGGTCAGGCTTCAGATCACAGAACATGAGACGGCTCAGCGTCTTGCTTATATGGCATTGGGAACCGGGGTACTGGAAATGAACTCCAGAGGGGCGGGGTTTGTAAATTATCGGTGGCTGTAGGAGGAACATATGCTGAAAGAGTGTTTGGAGGTATTTGATTATATTTTAAAAAAAGAGGGAGAATCTTTGATTCTGCACTCCTATGTTCCTGCGGATGGAACTTATATTCTGATTGGCAGAGATGGAAGTCAGAAAGCGGTTATGGATGTACATATGGATAAAAGAACAAAAAAAGTGGATCGTAGTCATCCGTTATTTGATCAGTTTTGTTTTTATGATTATCAAAGTCAGCTTTTATCCATGAACAAGCCGATGGACGGAAAGAAAATCATCCATTCGAACAATTATCTGTCTTTTTTTGTGAAAAAGGACAGCATTGTCTCCGGAAAATTAACAGAGGCGCTGATCGACGGATATTATACTGTGTTGGGAGATCCTGTAAACCAGAAATATAAAAAATCAAAAGAAGCAGTAAAGGTTTATAAGCTGTTCGAAGCAGAGGAGGGAAGTGTTCCAAAGCGGCAGATCGAGGAAAAAAGCCTCTGGATAAAGGAACATATTTTTTCGTTGGAGGAAATAGATCTGGACAAAAAAGATTATCTTAAGATTTTCTTTGAGGCAGATGACAAAGAATATGAGAGGGAGGGGAAACGCTATTTCCTGCCCAATATTTATAACAGCAATGATTATAATATCGAGATAGAAAATGTGGTCTATGGACTCCCCGACAACAATCTGGGTATGAACGCAAAAAAGCCGTTTTTGTCGATCAAATCAAGAAAGTATCCGGCTCCTTATCTGCTGGACAGCGAACAGGTGATTTTACAAAAACAGTTTTTTGACTATCTGATGAATCTGGTTTCCGCGGGTTTTTATCATGTATATGTGAATACCGATCAAAAGAAAATAACAGGGTGCAGGACCGGAGAAGCTCCGGAGAAGGTGGAATCCGGGTACTATCTGCGCTTAAGAAAAGGCAAAACAGAAGCAGAGATTCCGGAGCAGGATAATGTGTCGGGGTACAGGCAGGAGCTGGAACCGCCGTTTGATTTTCAGGAGTTTATAAAAGGAAGAAGTGAAAAGTATCAGGCTTATTATAAGCGGTATTATAAAAGACCGGATGCAGGAGGTCTGATCAATGAGGTATTTTTCTCAAATTTTCTGTCGGGAAATTATATGACGGATGCAGGCGCCGTTAATATTACAGATGGAATTTTGAAACAGAATCTGCTTCTGGCAAGAGACGCAATCTTTGATTGGACTTATAAAGGCGTCGACCGGGGCTTTGGAAGACTGCTGGAAAAAATATCCCTGAGTTTGATTAAAGGCGCATTGTTAAACGGGTATCAGGAACGTGCAGTATGGCAGTTGAATCTGCGTTTGTCGTTTAAAGAATATTTTTCACAGAAGGAGGGAAAAAACGTGTCGGAGATTATCAGTGATCTGCGGAAAAATATGGAAAAGAAGGTGTGTTCGGATACGCTTATACCATTGGAGAGCGACAGGGAATACTATTATGCGGTTGGTCAGCTGACAGCATACCTGTTCTCTCTGAACAAGTCAAAGGATAAGAACCAGTCGCTGTTGAATCCATTTTTGAACGCCAGGACAGACGAAATGATCAAAAAACGGTTACGACAGGTTTACAAAAGATACAATTATCGAATTCCGGACTACTATAAAAGAGTAAAAAATCTTCTGGGAATGGTAGAAGGCTATGAGTCGGACGGGAAAGTAGACCAGGAGATGATTATATTAGGGTATGTCGATAACAGTATGCTTTACAATAAGGAGGACATGGAAAATGAATAAAAGAGTATACGGCGTTTTGGGGATTTCTTCGATCATGGCAAACTGGAATGCGGATTTTTCCGGTTATCCCAAGACTACCAGTGACGGAGAAACTTTTGGAAGCGATAAGGCGTTGAAATACCCGATGAAAAAGATGTGGGATAATGAAGGAAAAAAAGTATTATATATAAAATCCATGCGTTTTTCTGAAGGAAAGAAGGGGGAGGAAATTACACTGATTCCACGTACCCTGAAAGAGCGGTATGAATATTTGTTTCAGGTGGAAGATTTGAAAAACTGTAAAGATATGAAAGAAGTGCTGAAAAATCTGATGTCTGCTGTGGACGTGAAAAACTTCGGCGCTACATTTGCAGAATCCGGAAATAATATCTCTATTACCGGCGCTGTGCAGATCGGACAGGGATTCAATAAATATGACGGCACAAATCCGGAGGAACAGCAGATCCTGTCTCCATTCAGGGCGGATACCAAAGAAGACACAGAAGCAAAAAATTCCACACTGGGGACAAAAATTGTAAGCAATGAGGCACATTATTTTTATCCGTTTGTGATTAATCCGCTGGCGTACAAGGAACTGACAGAACTGGGAGTTACGGAAGGGTATACAGAAGAAGATTATCAGAATTTCCGGAGAACGGCGATTGTGTCGGCAACCTCTTTTGCAACAAATGCAAAAGTTGGATGTGAGAATGAATTTGCTCTTTTTGTAGAGACCAAAGCAGACGCCTATCTTCCGAACCTGTCAGAATACGTCGAGTTCCAAAAAACAGAGGGAAAAAACAGAATTCTGCTTTCCTGCGGAGAATTTTTAGACCAGATGGAGGATGCGGTAGAAAAGATTGATATTTACTATAATCCGCATACGACGGAGCTGGAGGGAGTTCCCAAGATGGCTTCTTTGCATGATATCCGTGTACAAAAAGAGGGATAGCGTATGGAAATTTTACGGTTTACATTGAGCGGCAGGCATGCTTTCTTTAAAAAGCCGGAAGTGAATTCCTACTGTTATTTTACTTATGGTAATATACATAAGGTTGCGCTCCTGGGGATCTTTGGCGCCATACTGGGATATGGCGGTTATACGCAGATGCAGAGTTTTGGAAAGGAGAAAAAACGGACTGCATTGTCTCCGGGTTATCCGGAATTTTATGAAAAGCTTCGTTCTTTAAAAGTTTCCATTTTACCTGCGTCAGACTGCAGGAATGGAGTGATACCGAAGAAAATTCAGACATTTAATAATTCTGTCGGCTATGCGTCCAGAGAACAGGGTGGGAATTTGATTGTAAAAGAGCAGTGGCTGGAAAAGCCGAGATGGGAAATCTGTGTTCTGGTGGATTCAGAAGAAGCAGAGCAGGTTAAAAATGCGATATGCCGGAAACAATGCGTGTATTATCCATACTTGGGGAAAAACGATCATCCGGCAGACATCCGGGATGTGAGGGTCGAGACAGCGAGATGCGCGGCGTTTACGGCAGTAAGGCTGGACTGTCTGGCTCCTGAGGAAAAGGCAGCTGTTTTTGAACCGGATTTTGACGACCTGGATGAGTTTGACGGTCTGGATACCTGTGCAGAGTTCAAATATGAAGAAGCGCTTCCCTGGGGTATGGATGAGTGGACGAATCATTATATGATGAAAACATACCTGTATACAAATGTTTTGCTTGAAACAGATGCAGAAGTATATCAGCTGGAAGACGGGAAAAAAATCATATTTTATTAGTTGCAGGATGAAGAGGAGGCCGGGCGAAAGGATGGTCTCCTTTTTCTGTGCGCAGGGGTGAGTAAGGAAATCAGTGGTTCTGAGCAGGAGGAAAAAATGAAAGCGGAGATTATAAAGACTTTGATCGAGCATCCGGAACAATATGAAGCTCATATAAAAAAAGATGGGAGCGGCAGGATAACAGAACGGGAGACATTACTGGAACATACGCAGAGGACTGTCCGGTATTTTGAACAGATCTGGGAAGAAAAAGGCGTCGAAGACATGACAGCCCGTTTTCAGATGCAGATATATGGAAGGATGTCAGAGCAGGCAGAACAGTTTTGGAAGGAAATGATAACCGGGATTCCTGTTTTTCACGATCTGGGGAAGATCAATCCGGATTTTCAACGTCGAATCATGAACAACGACAGAATGAGCACGGAGGCTGTGTTTCACTGCATTGGCGGAAGACATTCGATTCTTTCAGCTGTTCTGTATCTGGAATATTTTCTTGGGATATTGAAAAATACAGAACTGGACAGGATGGAAAAGAGGATTCTCAGAAGATATATACTGTATCATGCCTATATCATTGAACGTCATCACAGTGATCTGACTGATTTTGAGAAATTTGCCAGATCATTGGAAGAAGAGGCAGGAAAAGATGTAATTACAGTATGTAAAAAGGGAGCATGCACAGCCTGGAAAAAGGATTTTTTTCTGGATGAGAAAAAAATCAACAACCTGCTAAAGGAATTTCACCGCCAGGAGGAAATATCAGAAGAAGTCGGAACAGGGATCTATACTTACGTGAAACTGATGTATTCGCTGCTTGTTGCGAGTGATTACTATGCAACCTCGGAGTTCATATCAGGAACAAAAATCTCCCGGTTTGGAAATATGGATGGAATCCGAAAATGGATTCATACATATGAACAATCGGAACTGATGCTTCAGATACGAAGTTATCAGAAAACAAAATATCTGGGTGCGGCATCGGAACTCCGGGCAGGATCGGACATTAATCAACTGCGTACGGAGATGTTATGTGATGCGGAAGATCTATTAAGGAAAAATGCAAAAGATAATCTGTTTTATCTGGAGGCGCCCACAGGAAGCGGAAAGAGTAATACGGCGCTGGATCTGAGTTTTCAGCTTCTGCAGATGGACGCAAGGCTGAAGAAGATCTATTATATTTATCCTTTCAATACACTGGTGGAGCAGAATCTGAAAAGCATTGAAAAAGTATTTGGCGATGCTCCGGATATCCGGGGGCAGATTGCGGTTGTAAACTCACTGGTGCCAATTAAGACGACAAAAATAGAAAAAAGAATAGAAGAAGAGCAGGAATGTACTTGTTATTATCAGGAAGCGCTTCTTGACAGGCAGTTTTTGAATTATCCAATGATCCTTTCCACACATGTGAGTTTATTTGACACTATGTTTGGCGATACCAGAGAATCAGCATTTGCTTTTCATCAGTTGATGAACAGTGTAATTGTACTGGATGAAATTCAGAGTTATAAAAATACTATTTGGGGAGAAATCATTTGCTTTCTGAAAAAATTTTCGGCTTTGCTGAATATAAAAATACTTATTATGTCAGCAACACTTCCGGACCTGGACCTGCTTTCGGAACATGCTGCCAAAGCAGTTTCCCTGATACAAGATAAAGAGAAATATTATCTAAATCCTCTTTTTAAAGACCGTGTACAGTTATCCTATGAGTTATTGGACGCCAGATGCGGAGAGGAGGAACTGCTGGGACATATCAAGGAACGCGTATCAGGCGGAAAGAGAATTCTTGTAGAGTTTATAAAGAAAAATACAGCTTTAAAATTTTATAACCGGATTATGGCAGACGAACAGTTTTCATGTCGTGTGGAATATATGTCAGGAGATGACAGTCTGATGGAGCGCAGTCGAATTCTGGATCGGATAAAAGAAGAGAAAGGAGCGTTTCTTCTTATTGCCACTCAGGTCATTGAGGCTGGCGTGGATATTGATATGGATATTGGTTATAAAAACATATCAAAGCTGGACAGCGAAGAACAGTTTCTGGGCCGGATCAATCGTTCCTGTATGCGCACCGGAAAAGTATATTTTTTCAGGCTGGACGATCCAAAGAAGATTTATGGAGAAGATGTACGGCTGCAGAAAGAATTCACCGTAGAAAATACAGATGTAAGGGATTGGCTTGAGAAAAAAGACTTTTATGAGTATTACAGACGGGTTCTACAGGTTATAAAGAAAAATTATAATGAACAGACAGGCGCAGGCGGTCTCAAAGATTTCTTTTGTCAGAAAGCAGGAAAGTTATACTGGCGCGCTGTGAAAGAAAGGATGCGGTTGATTGAGGAAGATCATTGGAGCATGTCTATATATCTGGCGCGGGTTTTGCACACTGCCGAGGGAGAAATCATAGACGGAAAGGAACTATGGGAACAATACAAACAGCTTTTACAGGATCTTCAGATGAATTATGCGGAAAAAAGGGTAAAGCTATCGGAAGTAGCAAGCAGGATGAATGGTTTTATCTACCAGATCAGAAAAAACCATGATCTTATATACAATGATCGGATTGGCGAAATTTTCTATATTGATTGCGGAGAAAAATATTTTGATAACGGAAAGCTAAACCGTCAGAAACTGCAGGGAGAGGTCGGAGAATTTGTAGATTTTATATAGGGGGATAAAAGTGAAAGTAAACGGGACATTGATGAACTATTATTTTCATTGTAAGCGCCAGTATTATTTGTTTGGAAATCGCCTGAATCTGGAAGACAACAGTGAAGAGGTTAAAATAGGAAAGGCGATTCATGAAGAACGGTCAAATCAGAACAATACGGAGCTGGCCATCGAAAACATTCGTCTGGACAAACTTACGGCGGAGTATCTTACAGAAATAAAGAAATCCGATGCAGATGTGGAAGCATCCAGGTGGCAGCTGATCTATTATTTAAAAGTACTGAAGGAAAAAGGAGTTATACGGAAGGGAAAACTGGAGTTTGTTGAAAAGAACAAAAAGAATAAAAAAACGATGATTGTGGAGTTAAATGAGCAGCTGGAAGAAGAACTGGAAAAAAATATAGAAAAGATCGAGAATCTTTTATCTGAGAACACAGTTCCGCCGGTGTCGAATAAGCCAGGATGTAAAAAGTGTGCATATTATGAGTATTGTTACATTTAGGCAGTGAATATACACGTCAGGAGAAGGATATATGGGGAGTACGAAATATATATTTTCAATGGGAGAATTGACCAGGAAAGATAATTCTCTTTGTTTCAGAAAAGACGGAAAGAACGTATACATACCGATTGAGAACACAAAAGAACTTTATTGTATGAATGAAGTCAGTATGAACAGCAAGCTTTTGGACTTTTTCAGCCAGAATCATGTAATTGTCCATTTTTTTAATTATTACGGCGGATACAGCGGGACTTTTTATCCCAGGGATCAGTACATGAGCGGAAAACTTCTTATAAGACAGGTAGAAAGTTTTCATAGCAACAGGCTGGATATAGCAAAAGCAGTTGTAAAGGGGATTGGGAGTAATATTTACGAAGTTTTATATCATTATTATAAGCATGACAAAAAAGAAGTAAAGAATACGACAGACTGGATCAAAAAAGAATTTTATACAAATGTAGAACATGCGGAACAGATCAAAGTATTGCTGGCTGTGGAAGGGGAACTGTGGATGCGGTTTTATGCGGATTTTCCTTATTTTCTTCCGGAAGACTTTGTGATGAATAAAAGGGTGAAGCGGCCGCCGGACAATCCTATGAATGCGCTGGTATCGTTTGGAAACACATTGTTGTATACAAAAACAATTTCGGCTATTTATCGGACCCATTTGGATCAGAGGATCAGTTATCTGCATGAACCTTCAGAGGGAAGATTTTCTCTGAGTCTGGATCTGAGTGAGGCGTTTAAACCGGTGATTGTTTTTCGTACAATATTTGATCTGGTCAATAATCGAAAAATTCAGGTGGAAAAGCATTTTGAAAAGAGAGTGAATTACTGTATGTTGAATGAGGCTGGAAGAAAATTGTTTATCGAAGCATTTGAAGGCAGAATGGAGTCTGTATTTCAGCATCTGGTACTGAAAAGAAAGGTCTCTTATCGAACAGCTATAAAGCTGGACTGTTATAAACTGATCAAACAAATTATGGAAGAAAAAGAGTTTGTCCCGTTTAGTTTGAAGGGAGGATTTTAATGCAGAAAAAGATAAATTATAACTATGCGTTTGTTTTTTATGATGTAGGAGAAAAACGAGTCCAGAAAGTTTTTAAGGTCTGTAAAAAATATTTATCTCATTTTCAAAAATCTGTATTCCGGGGAGAAATGTCACCGTCTAAATTGATGAAACTGAGACTGGAACTGGAGGATGTGATTGACAGGAAGGAAGATTTTGTCTGTATCATAAAACTTATGAATGACAATGTATTTGGAGAAGAAATATTAGGTAATGGGAATGTGGAAAATGGAGAGAGCCTGATATTATGAATTTTACCAGGCGTTTTATTACATGAATATATAAAAGGCTTGGAAATAAGGGAATTTTTGATCTTTTATGCAAAATTTGAAAAACAGCGCAGACGGCTGGTAAAATTCCGGAAATGTATTGCAAAATAAAGGTTTTTGAAGTATATTGAATTAAGAAAGGCTGTAAATATGAGGGATAAACAATAACATGAGATGTATTTGAATAAATAGGAAATGACCTGAAGCTTGCCTATCACATGATAAACAATAACATGAGATGTATTTGAATCTGGTTACATAATATTGAGTTGTGCATCTCTGCAGATAAACAATAACATGAGATGTATTTGAATTCCCGACCGTCGGAGAGGACAGAAACGGCATAGTCGATAAACAATAACATGAGATGTATTTGAATTTGGCGAAAGATGATTACATTCCGGAAAGCCTGCTTGATAAACAATAACATGAGATGTATTTGAATTTGACGGTATCCGGAAATGGAATCATGGCGAAAACGATAAACAATAACATGAGATGTATTTGAATTAGTAACCCCGATTCTTTCTGCCAGCTCTCCCATGATAAACAATAACATGAGATGTATTTGAATGCAGCGACGAATACCGGAGACCGGTCAGCAGCGAGATAAACAATAACATGAGATGTATTTGAATCCAGATACCGGCAGAAGGATATCGGATGCAGGACGATAAACAATAACATGAGATGTATTTGAATATAAATTTCTTGGAAAGTAAGAGACGGACGTAATCGATAAACAATAACATGAGATGTATTTGAATATGAATGGATTACACCTAAGTTACATGGGGAAAGGGATAAACAATAACATGAGATGTATTTGAATGCGCTCTCCCGGGCAGGATGTTTCTTCTCTTGACAGATAAACAATAACATGAGATGTATTTGAATATATCTCAAAGAAGAGGTCGCCAATACTGTCATGGATAAACAATAACATGAGATGTATTTGAATTAAATGCGTAACATACAGTCGGAACTTCTGGACCCCGATAAACAATAACATGAGATGTATTTGAATCCAGACGGATGCACAATGGTAATGGAGCGGTTCACGATAAACAATAACATGAGATGTATTTGAATCATATCGAATGGTTTTTGCGGATGAAAGACGACGAGATAAACAATAACATGAGATGTATTTGAATAAGGATTCAAAGACGAAAACGAAATCCCGCTTTACCGATAAACAATAACATGAGATGTATTTGAATGCGATCCTGCTTTCACCTTCGCCTGACGGATGTACAGATAAACAATAACATGAGATGTATTTGAATACACGTCGTAAAACTGTGCTTTTACAGCTAACATGATAAACAATAACATGAGATGTATTTGAATTTCCAAAAGGTTCCGACATAGGAACCTACACCAGGATAAACAATAACATGAGATGTATTTGAATAACAGTCCCAGTTGGTGGCCATGTCAGGAATGGCTGATAAACAATAACATGAGATGTATTTGAATGAAGTGAAAATGGATCCTGTCCAAAACACACAGCGTGATAAACAATAACATGAGATGTATTTGAATTGTTTTTCTTCCTTTCTTTTCTGGAGGGTGGTAGGATAAACAATAACATGAGATGTATTTGAATCGAAAGCGATAAACCAGAGCTTTGCTTGATGTTTGATAAACAATAACATGAGATGTATTTGAATGTTTCGGTTCGATGCAAGGAACCTCTTTTATTTCCAAGATAAACAATAACATGAGATGTATTTGAATACAAAGGACCGGGACTATAACGAAGGCGCAAAGGATAAACAATAACATGAGATGTATTTGAATATCACATCCATAATATCCGAAAGAATTTTAATGGAGATAAACAATAACATGAGATGTATTTGAATTCTATCTGGAAATGGAGCCTGACCGAAGGGAGAAAGATAAACAATAACATGAGATGTATTTGAATGTTGATACGGCAGGCTTTACGCTCGGGGGAAGGGTTGATAAACAATAACATGAGATGTATTTGAATTAGTAATAAGTGAAGTTATACCATCAATAAGCGGTTGATAAACAATAACATGAGATGTATTTGAATACCAGTAGTTAATGGGAACCATAAGCCGGCGGCGGATAAACAATAACATGAGATGTATTTGAATACTAAACTGAAATCTAATCATGGGAATCATTTATGGATAAACAATAACATGAGATGTATTTGAATGGAGATTGTCTGACCGATGGTCTATGACCGTATACTGATAAACAATAACATGAGATGTATTTGAATAAATACCGCACCCATGCAGGAATCCACGTAATGCGATAAACAATAACATGAGATGTATTTGAATGGATCTTTTGAAGAGCGATAGCCCGTAGGAGGATTTCATAACCCCATTGGCGCCTTTCGTAGAAAGGTGGATTATAATCATGGCAAAGATGATCTTCGCCAGCCGATATATCTATAACACTTTGCCGGAATATGAGGGCTGCCGACAGTGTTTCACCATCGGCAGTGCCTCCGAATTCAATACCCAGGCGCTGGAGCGGAACCTGGACATGTCAGCTGTGAAAGAGAACTATGTAGATTGTCTGGCCAACCGTCTCCGTAAAGAACGGATTGGCGAGCATGGCCTGCTTACGGATTGGCGAGGCTTTTCACGATCTGGAGAAGAATTTATCCGGATTTTCAACACCGAAACATGCATAACGCCAGAATCAGGAAGGAAGCGGTATTGCGATGGGCTATGGTACCTGCAGGAATGGGTGCATAAAAGTTATTTCCATATAATATCTGCCTTTCGGCGGGGTGCAGTTCTTCGGTAAGTCATACGGGGATATCCCAGCAGCATGCAGCAGGAAATGTGCCGGTCACCGATTTCCAGCCATTTCTTCAGTGTGCTGCTTTCCTGAAGCATACGCATCATGTAGCCGCTGTACAGGACGCCGGCACCTTCAGCGACAGCCATATTTTCAATGTTGGATGCAGCCAGCCCTCCATCCAGGAGATTGTCAGCGGCAATAACAAGGAAGGAAGTACAGTTAAACAGCAGAGTGTCATCAGCCGGGTTCTGCTGGTATTTCTCATAAAAGCGGGAGAACAGATAGTGCCATGATCGGTCCTCCGTCTGCAGGTGTCTCAGAACTTCAGGCATTTCCTGCCAGACCAGATTCCGGAACTCTTCCAGTCGTTCCTGTACCAGGATAAATCGGCAATCCTGGCTGTTTCTGGCAGTGGCGGTATAACGTCCTGCTTTCAGGATTTGCTCCATTTTGTCTCTGGAAATAGGTTTGTCAGTAAAATTTCGTATACTTCTACGGAATTTTACTGCATGCAGATAAGTGTCCGGGTTCAGATGGAACGTTTTCGGATCATATTCCTCCACATCCTCCATGTCATAATCCGGGATGGAAACGGCGTTCTGCGGGCATATGGCTACGCAGTGGCCGCAAAGAATACATTTTTTCACAGACCGGGCTTTGCCGTCAGTCACCTGGATGGCTCTGCCAGGACAGTCCTTTTCGCAGGCTCTGCAGCCTGTACATGCTTCAAGATCAATATGTATCATGGAATTCCTCCTGTTAATTTTTATACTTATTTTATCATAATCAGGACTGCTTTTAAACAGAAAACGGTTGATTATCTCAAAAACGCAGATTTATACAATGAGGGAATCGATATGATCGAATATATTAAACTCTTTTGGGAGAACGTACCGGAGGGAGAACCGCCGGTCATCTTCTACGAAGTGGATACAGACCATGAGCGGCTGGTCTTCCGCTCCATCGACATTTTTGCAGACGGCCGCACCTGCAATATTCCTGACCTCTACGATGGAGCCATTGAGATCACACCCATTCCCACCGTGGAAGAATTCAACACCCATGTCTGGGGAGAGGAGTTCCATGCCTGCCTGGTGGAGAAAGCGGAATTTGAGGCTGTCTGGTGGAACCACACCCATGAGCCATGACGAACTGGGAGCCTTGGCCGATACTCTGAGGCAATCCGCCGTTTGGTACTTTTGGTGGGAATGATGGGAAGTGCGCCGACAAGTGATGAAACGCAAAGCATTGACAATCCAACTACGATCCGGATGCCGGTGCTGAAGACAAATCGTTCCGCCTGATCCGGAAATGCCGGGTTGAAATGCACTTTATGCGGTGACGATGATCACCCGGCCCAGGCGCTTTGGGAAAATGCTGAACATGAGTATGCCGGCGCAGATCAAAAGCAGTTTGAAGCAGTGATAGGAAAAGGTATAAGTGCACTGCTAAAAGAGTCAAAAATTTTAATGGAGTTGCTGCACAAATGGCTATACGGAAATATATAGCCATTTTCAGTAAGGAAATACATTTTGTTTTTGTTGATTTTGCCGGGGAAATGACTCTCTTTTTGTTGATTTTGCTTATTGTTTTTTCGAATGGTTTCAGTTATTATAATTAACAACCTTGATTATCTCTGCAAAGCCTTGAAAAACAGGCACTTTCGCGGATATGGACAACCGAATTTACTACCGATTTACTACTTTTGCGGAAAGAGCCTTGATATGCGCAGCACCGCGAGAGCCAACCACCCGGACGGGGCAGCACACAGATAACCCCCTACAATGACAATTTCATATACCGACCATGACGGCGTTTCTTCACTCCCACGACAGGGAGAAAAGGAACGCCGCTTTTTTTATGCCCTTTGTTACGCAGTAGGGGCATAAAGAGCCTTACGCCATGCGGCTTTTCGGGCGCGGTTTTGGCGGGGCAAGGTGTTTATTCCTGACCCCTCAAAATCGCGCTTCTACTGCGTAACAAATCTACCGCAAAGGAGTATCACACTATGGCAGTTTTCCGCGTGGAGCGCAACCGTGGCTACACCGTCATGTCAAACCACCATCTGCGCAATAAAGAGCTGTCCCTAAAGGCAAAGGGGCTGCTGTCACAAATGCTTTCACTTCCCGAAGATTGGGACTATACCCTTGCTGGCCTGTCCCTTATCAACAAGGAGAAGATCGACGCTATCCGCGAAGCGGTGCGGGAACTGGAACGCGCCGGGTATATCGTGCGGTCAAGGGAGCGTGACGCGAAAGGCCGCTTGCG
>CAJUAA010000031.1 GCA_910584205.1 uncultured Lachnospiraceae bacterium | reverse complement strand
CCTTCCAGTGCAGATAACTCTGATGCATGCCTTTCAGCCTGTGCAGATCGCATCCTTTGGCCTCTAGCTTCTCAAACAGTTCTTCAAATGTTCTTATCATGTGTTCTCCTTTCTACCACTTACACTTTCCTTCTGCGATCCGCTTCTTTTCCGCATCCAAAAGCCCACGGAAAATATAATAAGTGTGTTTCTTTGCTCCATCTTTTTTTACTGTATAACCAAGAGGAAGCCGTCCCTGCCTCATCAGATAATGGACCGATTCAATGTCCATATTCAGTTCTTTGGCCGCCTGCTTCGCTGTGACACGCTGCAAGCCTTTTTCTATATGGTCAGACATTATGTTTTCACCTCCCCTCTGCATCTGAGTCGCTTGCAATACCTTCTCCCCTGACTTCCTTTCCCCTTCGTCTTATGATAAAATCTCCTTACAGGCTGTTGCCGCAGCCAAGTACAAAAGAAAGGAGAACACCTATGACTGACGGAGCAAAATTAATCCTGTCGTTTATGCAGGAACGCAAAGCTGAAAAAGATAACTGCTTTTATTCCGTGGATCTACTTCAAACTGGAATACCACTGGATGAACTCGATCGTTATCTAGTTGAACTTGTGCGTAAAAATCTGATTGATGTAGATAACACATATCGTCAAACAGTTTATTCACTCTTGTAATGGATCTGCCTCTTCCGATGCGGAAGGGGTATTTTCCGTTTTTGTCAAAAAACCTTTCATCAATTCATCTAGCCACCTTATGAAACTATCTTTCAGCCTTTCATCTTCATCCGGCGTAACTGGCAACTGATTAGCCGTGATACTGATGGATGCCATTTCACCGGCTTTATGGTGGAATTCAATTTCCGTTATTGGACCAGACCAGTATAGTTTCCCATCGCATAGTATTGATGAGCATTGCCCCCGTGCTGCGATTATTATTGATTGTGCTTTTTTCTTCATCCAGTTCTCACCTCTCCTCTGCGTCTGAGTCACTTGCAAAAAGTTGATCAATACTTAATTCCGTTCCAATAGCTTTTTTTATCTCTACACATTCCGCAAGTGTGATTGGAGCTTTCCCATTAAGTTTTAGACTCAATGTGGTCGGAGTTCGGTGAACTCTATTTGCAAGAGATGCTTGTGTTATTTTTTTTCTTGCCATTTCAGCAAAAAGATTAGGATACAATTCATTACTCCTTTCTCGAAATTTCGTGATTTTCTTTAAGTATACTCGAATTTTCAAGATTGTCAACACTTTTTTATGATTTTTCGAGATTTTTTTTATTTATCTGCAATTTTATCTTGATTTTTCGATATTTTTATAGTATTCTTTATCACAAGGAGGAACAGAGAAATGGCTGAAACTGAAATTCGCATAAAAGAGATAATTATAGAAAAGTATGGTAGCATAAAAAAATTTTGTGAAACTATAAATATGCCATGGACTACCTTGGATAGCATTTTAAAAAGAGGTATCGCAAACTCAAATATTACAAATGTTCTAAAAATAACAAAAGAATTAAACATAAATGCTGAATTGTTAGTTGATGGAATTATTAAGCCACTTTCAGAAAATGAACTAGTTAATTATCAAGACAGATTACAAACTATAGCTGCTCATAAAGATGGGAATAATTTCACACAAGAAGAACTTGAAAAGATTGAAGAATATAAAAAACTGTTACTTGCAGCCAGACCAAAGGAATGATGTAAAGATGACCTATGAAAAACTGCAAATTCAAAATGAGGAATTAAATATAAGGGAAATAGACTTATCTAATATAGATGGTTTAAAAGGATTTTATATGAATGGGAATATTGCCATCCATAAAAATCTTACCACCACCGAAAAAGCCTGCGTCCTTGCGGAGGAACTCGGACATCACTACACCACCGTGGGAAACATCCTTGACCAGTCTGACCCCAGCAACCGAAAACAGGAACTTCGGGCACGGCTTATGGCTTATGATAAGATGATCGGTCTGATCGGCATCGTCAGGGCCTACCAGCACCGTTGCCAGAACCTTACCGACATGGCAGAATATCTGGAAGTGACAGCGGAATTTCTGAAAGAAGCTCTGGAGCAGTACCGGAGAAAATACGGCCAGAAAACAGAAATCGACAACTACATCATCATATTTGAACCCCATCTGGCGGTGATGGAGCGGTATGAATGACAAACCGTCCGCCTAATTGGATATTGTAAGAAAAACAGCATTTCTCTATTACAATACAAGAATTCAGTAAATTAAAGAAAGGAATTTCTTATGGGACTATTCTCTAAAAAACCAACAAGAGCAGATGCATATACAATCCAAACCAGTGTAAGTCAAGTAAAAATCTTATACAGTAGCCTGTTTTCCGCAAATAAAATTGACCTGTTTATATCAGAAAGAGAAGAACTAAATATCGAAATAGAAAGACTTCTCAAATACGAAAAAAAATATCCAAATGTCTTCTACAAAAACCAACGCCCATCTGATATTTTAAGGAAAATCCAAAATGAAAGGGCCGTATGTGAACGCAAGTTAATTGATAGAAATTTAGCTTTAATAGAGAGCACACTGCTAAACTACAAGACAGAACGAGGAAAGCGCAATAATTTTATAAAAGAAACAGATATTATAAAATATTATGCCGAAGAACTTTTACCGGAAACAGTAGAATACTTTGAGCTTCAGTTACAAAAAATGTTTCCTCAATACATATAAAAAAATCAATAGGTTTTGACAAACAAAAGGAAACCAGCTCCACCAGAGAGTTCACCTGACCGGGTATCACAAGAAATTGATTCGTTGCACCCTGACAATATAATAGACTTACCAAGGCAGCCGATAGGGCGGCGCCACTCGTTCCGAGTCTTGCGGAAGGGGGAAATCTTATGAGTACATATGAGGAATTCATGATTATACTGACCGCTGGTCTGCTGATCGTTGCGATTCTGAATCTGAAAAATAAGTAAGCCGCCCTGCTCCTTGGCCGGATGGGCGACTTGCTAAAATCGTTTTAATTCGCCGGGACGGATAGGCTTTATCTATCTTCCGGCTGTCTTGTTAAGTCTATTATATCAGATATCCGGATTTTGTCAAACAAAGAAAACCGGCCTCTGTCGGCACAGAAACTTATTGTTATTCAAAAAAAGCCCAATATTATACTATTTGCACTTTGAAAATTGAATAATTTGACCTCTTTTTCTTGAAATTCCATGGAAAGTGTATTACAATTATGTTACACAAAAGCATTATGAGTGTTTTACCGTAATCTGTAGCATAATATAGAACAGAGGAGATGATATTATGGCTACCAAAAGTATTTTAAAAAACGTGGATATCAAAGACCGAAAGTTAGGAAAATCTCTTGTAGTAGCGTTGGAGCATGCATCCGGTAAGAAAGCCAAAGATGTTACTTTAAGCAGAACATACAGCGATATGCGCGGTGAAAAGCTGAAAGAGATTTTTGGTAAAAAATCATGAGCGGATATATAGGCGTAAATCTTAAAGATATGATACAGGAGATCGGAGAGAATGAGGCAAAGTCAATTCTCTCCGATTTTTCATGTCCAATAAATCCAGATGTTGAACACTTTCTGAAGCATACGGCAATCGAATTTTCCAAACAGAGCATCGCCAGTACATACCTCATCATGGCATCTTTCCGAAAGAGATATGTGCTTGTTGGCTATTACTCCCTCGCAAATAAATTTTTCTGTGTCGACCGAAGCAGTTTTCCCAATCGAAAATGGAGAAGCCGTATCTCAAAATTTGGACAATTTGATCCAACCATCAAAAAATATACATTATCGGCTCCCCTCATAGGACAACTTGGCAAAAATTATGTCAACTCCTATAACACATTGATCACGGGCGACGAGCTTTTAAAGCTTGCTCTGGACAAAGTACAAGAAATGCAGAATATAGTTGGAGGAAAAATTGTATATTTGGAGTGTGAAGACAAGCCAAAACTGATTGACTTTTATTCACAAAACGGTTTTGTAAATTTCGGAAAGCGATATTTGGACAAAGACGAGACAGATACTTTATCCGGTAAATATTTGATCCAGATGCTGCGATACATGTAAAAAGAAAACCGGCTCCCTGCGTCAACAGAGAACCGGTCCTCATAGATCACATTCCCGAAGGATGATGCAATCATTCACCCAAAACACATTGTATCACCTTCGGGCAGCCAGCGCAAGAGAACAGATGTTTTCTCTGGCTGTCTTTTCCGCACCCATTTTTCTGTTGCGACGTCGCAACAACGACAAGGAGGATGATACCATGAAACTGCCAAACGGTTACGGAAGCGTGATTAAGCTTCAGGGAAAGCGTCGAAGGCCCTGGGCTGTCCGTACTTCCTATCTGGAAGAACAGGAAAACGGCACTGTCAAGCGCAAAAAACGCTATCTGGCATACTTCGCAAAGAAAGAGTCTGCTCTTGCCTATCTGGCAGAGCTGAACAGCGGCGCACTGCTGCCGGAACATCAGAAATATGCAGACATCCCAACATTTGCAGAACTGTATGAGAAATGGAAAAAATACCGCTGTTCACTCAAGAACAGACCCGGAGCTTCCGCCTGGAAGAATTACGGTATTGCCTTTAATATGTATGCTCCGGTCCATGACCGGAAAATCGTAAACATCCGTGCCCGGGACCTGCAGGAATGCATCACCGCTCACAGCAGCAAATCCCGCTCTACCATTGGAAATATGCGCGCCATTGTCCGGGGCATGTGGAGCTATGCAGTTATGAATGAGTATGTGGAAAATGACATTACACAGCATCTTGTATTCGAGTTTACGAATCCGGAAACGCCGATCCATACCCGTTTTACAGACAAAGAGCTGGCTCTGCTCTGGAATTCCCTGTGGGTCGTGAATAATGTGGACATTGTCCTGATCTATATCTATACAGGCCTTCGTCCTGCGGAGCTTCTGGAAATCAAAAGTAAAGACGTCCATTTAAAAGATCGGTACCTTACCGGCGGCATGAAGACGGAAGCCGGCCGGAATCGGATCGTCCCGATCCATGATGCCATTGTACCTCTGATCGAATACCGGCTGTCTCAGAACAGAACTTTTCTCATCACGAATAAGTACGGCAATCAGTACACCAGAGCCGTCTATCACAGCAGCAACTGGAACACCTGCATGTCCAGGCTGGGTCTGAACCATGCGCCTCATGACTGCCGTTATACCTTCGCTGCACTTGCCGACAATGCAGGCATGAATGAGACCTGCCGGAAACTCATCATGGGACATGCTCTGCCCAATAAAGCAGGAACCGCCTTCAAGACCGGAGGCCGGAAAGACGTCACCATGGATATCTACACAGAAAAGACCATTCCGGAGCTTGTTGCGGAGATCAACCGCCTTCCCTCTTCTTTCGTGTAGACCACCTGTATACCACTTGTATACTACCTGTAACCATCAACCCCGAAAATCAGCCTTTTTACTTCTGTTTTCAGAATATTCAGACAATTAAAAACCCCCCGGAAATTCAACGTTTCCGGGGGTTTTTCTCATTCCTAGCACACGCCCTGGGCGAGCATGGCATTGGCTACTTTCTCGAAGCCCGCGATGTTTGCGCCGGCCACATAGTTGCCTTCCATACCATAACGCTTTGCGGCGTCATCGATGTTGTGATAGATATTGACCATGATCTGCTCCAGCTTTGCGTCCACTTCTTCAAACGTCCAGCTCAGACGCTCGCTGTTCTGGGTCATCTCCAGCGCGGAGGTGGCTACGCCGCCTGCATTGGAAGCCTTGCCGCAGATGAACAGTACGCCGTTGTCCTGCAGATATTTGGTAGCGTCCAGGGTCGTGGGCATGTTCGCGCCCTCGCACACTGCTTTGCAGCCGTTGGCAACCAGCTGCTTTGCGTCCTCCAGATGCAGCTCATTCTGAGTCGCGCACGGAAGGGCGATGTCGCATTTGATCTGCCATACGCCGCGTCCTTCATGATACTGCGCGCCGGGCCTTGCAGCCGCATACTCGGTCAGGCGGGCACGTTTCACTTCCTTAACCTCTTTCAGAAGCGCCACGTCGATGCCTTCCGGATCGTATACCCATCCGGTGGAATCGGATACAGTCACGACCTTTGCGCCCATCTGCTGCGCCTTCTGCGTCGCATAGATCGCCACGTTGCCGGAACCGGATACGCAGCAGATCTTATCCTTCATATCCATGCCATGGCATTTCATCAGCTCGCGGGTGATGTACAGAAGTCCGTAGCCGGTCGCTTCCGTACGCGCCAGAGAACCGCCGAAGCTTAAGCCCTTGCCGGTCAGCACGCCCTCATACAGCCCGGTCAGTCTCTTATACTGCCCGTACATGTAACCGATCTCTCTTGCCCCGGTACCGATATCGCCTGCCGGTACGTCAACATCCGCGCCGATGTATTTATACAGTTCGGTAATGAAGCTCTGGCAGAATGCCATCACTTCTCTGTCCGATTTGCCCTTGGGATCAAAATCAGAACCGCCCTTGCCGCCGCCGATGGGAAGGCTGGTCAGGGAATTCTTGAAGATCTGCTCAAAGCCCAGGAACTTGATGATGCCGATATTGACCGACGGATGAAGCCGTAAGCCTCCCTTGTACGGTCCAATGGCGTTGTTGAACTGTACCCGATATCCCGTATTCACCTGTACCTGTCCTTTATCATCCACCCACGGAACGCGGAATTTGATCTGGCGGTCCGGCTCGGTCAGACGCTCCAGCAGCGCTTCTTTACGGTATTTCTCTTCGTTCGCCTCGATGACCGGCCTTAAGGAATCCAGCACCTCTTCCACTGCCTGCAGGAACTCCGGCTCCGACGCGTTTTTTTCTTTGACTCTTGCGAGTACCTCATCAACATAACTCATTTTCTTCATTCTCCTCAGTTATTAGGCTTGCATTTACTTTTGACGGTAACATTTTATTACGTTTTCTTTCATTATGCAATCATTTTTGTATGATTATCCAATTTCTAAAAAATTTTTCGTCTCACGCCATTTTAGATGCAATTTTTTCATTTTATCATCAATTTCTTTCATCTTACCGGTTTTTGTTATCTTGCGATCTCCTTCACCATCAGAAGCTTCTGTCCGGTTTTCAGTTCTTCTTCCTTCAGCTCATTCAGCTCCATCACCTGCCTGCAGGTAGTCGCATGAGCCTTGGAAATATCCCACAGGGTCTCGCCCGGCTGGACAATATGGATCACCATACCGGACATTCCGCGGATGCGGTCCATATTCAGAGGCTCTTCCGCCAGATCCTCCACCACCTCCAGCTTCTCAGGTTCACAGAACAGTACCTGCATCTGCAGTACCGCCTTCATCTCCAGTTCCTGGCCGTCCAGCATGGTCACCATCAGCTGATCCAGGCAGAGGAAGATCTGCCAATCGCGCCGCCCCTCCCCTTCCGGCAGTTCCACCGTATGCTCAAAGGGGAAGGAATGTACGGCACACGCCAGAGGCTGGGCGTCGTCCGAGGACGCATAGAGCACCCACAGTTCCACAGTTCCCTGAGCCGTGATCCCCTGTTCGGCCTTTTCCACGTGCTCCAGATGGAGCAAAGCCCCGGTATTCAGCGTCTGCAGCATCTTCGGCTCCGTATCCGCCAGCTGCATCCTTCCGCTTACCCGCGCCCGGGAATCCAGCGCTCCCTGCACATAATCCCAGTCATACTGCCGCTTCTGAGGCAGGATCTCCCGGGTGAGGCTGTACGCGTCACAGAGCACATCCGTAAGCTGTTCTTCAAAATACCGGAACAGAAGGTCCAGAACCGCGTCGATCCGCACCATCCGCGGTTCCCCGTCATAATCCGCCTGAAGCTCCATCTCGCCCCGCAGAAGCGTTACTTCCGCCTTTCCCGACAGGTCCGCATGGCATGCCTCGCACTCCACCTCCTGGTGGAACGGAATCCCCTGTTCCAGCCACTGGAGCCTTCCCGGCTCATCTTCTCCTTCATACAGGAAGAACACCACCAGCTCTCCCTTGATCAGAAATCTTCCCTCCTCCTGGCGGACCTCCGTCCCCTGCAGGCGCATTTCCTTCCATATAAGCCTCCGGATGTTGGGGCGTCCCGGCGGAAGGTTCATCTCCTCCCGGATGCGGAGTGTATCTTTCTTATGTATGACTTCCTGCTGCAGGCGCACCGGACAGGTTCGCACATACAGCCCTTCCTCCTGATCGCTGCTCACCAGAGGCACCGGCTGCTCCTTCATGGCCTCCACGGACAGAGTGAGCACGCATTTCATATTCGCCTTTCTGGAATGGATGGCGGAAGCGTGGAGATCCAGAAGATCCCAGCGGAGGTCCAGAAGATCCCCTTCCTCCAGCTCATTCAGAAAGACCACTTCATCTACCGGTATGCTTCCTTCCAGCGTCTCCGGCATCCGGTCTCCCCCTTCTCCCAGGTACAGGATCCTGTACAGAAAAACTCCGCGGACCTTCACCTTTCCCGTTTCTCCTTTTACTTCATCCGGCCGGAATTCGCCCTGCTTATGGATCACCCGGAAAATATCCGGCTTCTGGTCGGGCACATTCAGGTCCTCTTCCAGCGTGATCTGGCTCACTGCCTTTCCCCTTCTGCGGTTCAGCGTCACATATCTTCGTTCCAGTTCCATATCCTTATCCTCTCCATTCCTTTTTCTATTATTTAAACACTACGGACAGCTCCATGCTCTCCATCTTCAGGACGATATACGGACAGGTGGTAGCTTCCGCCGCTTCCTCCCCGTTGCCCGGTCCCAGGAGTTCCGTGACCACACAGACCGCGTTGCTGGTCAGATACAGATCCTCCACTATGATGCTGTAGCCGCTGGTCTGCTGCTCTCCATATCCTACACAGATATACAGATACCCCTCATCCTCATAAGTCACCTTAAAAGGCTGTTCTTTCTTTTCCTCCAGCACGTCCCTGAGTTCTTCCGGGACCTTCTCCGGATCCAGCACGGTAAAATCCAGATCCTGCAGCCTCTTTTCATCCTGTGTCTGCACGCCGCAGCCCGACAGTATGCATACGGCCAGCATCACAAGGCACCATTTTTTCATACATCATTGTTCTCCTGCCTGTTTGCTCTATCTTATGAGGAAAAATCCTGATTCAGACCAGTCTTATTTCTTGTATTCTTGATGGCTATCCATTATAATATACTTTATATTGAGGGAGCGCTTCCTGCGGCTTCCTCTCCATTACAGAATCAGGAGGATTATCCCGTGCATTTTAAGATCGCAGAAGAAGACAAGACCAACCACCGCTACAGTGGCGTTCTTGCCCATCCCACTTCCTTTCCGTCCCCGTACGGCATCGGCGACATGGGACAGGGAGCTTATGATTTTATTGACTTTCTGGCCCTGGCCGGACAGCATCTGTGGCAGGTGCTTCCCCTCGGACCCACCACTGTCGGCGATTCGCCCTATCAGAGCTTTTCCGTATTCGCAGGCCAGCCGCTGCTCATAAGCCCGGACCTGCTGAAGAAAAAACAGCTCCTGTCCGACGAAGACATCCATCCCATCCCGGATTTTGACCCGGATCAGACCGATTACGAAGCGGTCCTTCTCTACAAGACCGGCCTGTTCAAAAAGGCCTACGCGCATTTCCGCCACACGGCAGACAAGAATCTGCTGGAGGAATACGACGCCTTCTGCGAGAGCAACGAATTCTGGCTCATGGACTACTGTCTGTTCATGGCGGGAAAGGACCATCATCAGGGACTCCCCTGGTACGAATGGGAGGACTCCCTGCTGGACCCGGACGCAGAGGAACGCGCCGAATGGTGCGATATCCTGAAGCACAAGATCAACTACTACAAGTTCGTCCAGTACCTTTTTTTCAGCCAGTGGTATGATCTGAAAGCCTATGCCAACAAAAAGGGCATCGCCATCATCGGAGACATCCCCATCTTCCCCTGCTGGGACAGCGCCGACGTATGGGCCAACAAGGACATGTTCTGTCTGGATTCCAAGGGCTATCCTCTGGAGGTGGCCGGCGTCCCGCCGGACTATTTCAGCGCCACGGGACAGCTCTGGGGAAATCCGCTCTATGACTGGCCGGCTCACAAAAAGGACGGCTACGGCTGGTGGATCGAGCGCATCCGCAATCAGCTGGATCAGGTGGATTATGTGCGCATCGACCATTTCCGCGGCTTCGAGGCATACTGGGCCGTTCCCTGCGGCGAAGAGACCGCGCTGAACGGCAAATGGAAAAAGGGCCCCGGAGAAGACCTGTTCCTGGCGCTTCAGAGCGCCCTGGACGGAGAACTTCCCATCCTGGCGGAAGATCTTGGAATCATTACGCCCGAAGTGGAACGGCTGCGGGATCTGTTCGGCTTCCCGGGCATGAAAGTACTGCAGTTCGGCTTTGAAGGGGGCGAAAGCACCTTTCTTCCCCACCAGCTGGATACCCGCAACTGCATCTGCTACACGGGAACCCATGACAACGATACCAGCTGCGGCTGGTATGCCAATACCAGCGAACAGAACCGCGACAAAGTCCGCCGCTATATGAACACGGACGCTTCCAGCGTCAGCTGGGATTTCATCCGCACCTGTCTGGGCACCATAGCCACCTATGCCATCTTTCCGGTACAGGACCTTCTAAAGCTGGGCTCGGAGGCCCGGATGAACGTCCCCGGAAACCCCAGAGGGAACTGGACTTTCCGGTTCCGCGCAGGACTGCTGGACGAAGGCATGGCCGCAGGCTTAAAGCAGCTGACCGAACTGTACGGCAGATTCGGGTGACGCACCAAAAGAAAGCGAGAACACACGTATGATACGATTTGTACTGGTTGCCCTGATCCTGCTTCTGTATCTGATCCTGGGTATCCCGGTGCTTCTGATCGAGTGGGTGATCGGCCGCTGGAACCCCCGGCTCCGCGATATCAGCTGTCTGCGCATGGTGCAGACAGCTTTTAAGCTGATTCTGTGGGTCACCGGCGCGGACATCACCTACATCGGCCGGGAACAGATCCCGAAGGACCAGGCCGTACTCTATATCTGCAACCATAACAGTTATTTTGACATCCTGCTCACCTACTCCCAGTGCCCGGATCTGACCGGATATGTGGCCAAATCCGAGATGCTGCGCTATCCGCTCCTGCGCGACTGGATGAAACGGCTCTACTGCCTGTTTCTCGACCGCACGGACATCCGGGCGGGCCTGCAGACGATCCTTACAGGAATCGACCATATTAAAAACGGCATCTCCATCTGCATTTTCCCGGAAGGGACCAGAAGCAGAGACGGAAAGATGCAGCCGTTCAAGGAAGGCAGCATGAAGATGGCAACGAAAACCGGATGCGCGATCGTTCCCATCGCCATCTCCAATTCCGCGGAGATCATGGAAAACCATTTTCCGAAGATCCGCCCCTGCCGCGTCATCGTGGAATACGGCGCGCCCATCTATCCAAAAGAGCTGTCCAAAGAAGAGCAGAAATTTATCGGAGCTTATACACAGAAGCAGATCCAGTCGATGCTTGACCGGCATCAGATCACCTAAATCTTATATTTTTCGGAGGCATCTATGAAAATTGTTGTACTTGCAGGCGGCATCAGCACAGAACGCGACGTATCCTTAAGCAGCGGCGCAGGGATCTATCAGGCACTGAAGGAGAGCGGGCACCGGGTCATACTTCTGGACGTATTCCTCGGGCTTCCTGACGCCCAGGCGCCCCTGGAGGACCTGTTTGACGCAGACATGGACTGGGCGGCTTCCGTCCGCGCAGTGGGCGAGAAGGCGCCGGACCTGAGTCAGGTCCGGGCGCAGCGTCCGAATTTCAAAAGCCTTCTGGGCCCCAATGTCCTGGAGCTCTGCAGTCTCTGCGACATGGTATTTCTCGGACTCCATGGAGCCGGCGGAGAAGACGGCAGAATCCAGGCGCTCTTTGACCTTATGGGCATCCGCTACACCGGCGCGGGACACGTCAGCAGCGCCCTGAGCATGGATAAAAATATCACCAAACAGCTTTTTAAAAACGCCGGCATCCCGACTCCGCCCTCCGTCACGGTCAAAAAGGGGGATTCCTGGCATCTGCCGGACGAGATCGGATTTCCGTGCATGGTCAAGACCTGCTGCGGCGGCTCCTCCGTGGGCGTCTACCGGGTGGAAGACGTCTTCGGGCTGGAGCGGGCGCTTCAGAAAGCGTTCCTCTATGAAGACCAGGTATTGATCGAACGCTGTATCATCGGCCGGGAATTTTCCGTCGCCGTCGTCAACCAGACGGCGCTCCCGATCATCGAGATCGCCCCGGTAAACGGATTTTACGACTACAAAAACAAATATCAGGCCGGAAGTACGGTGGAAACCTGCCCGGCAGACCTGCCGGAACATCTGTCCGCGCGGATTCAGAAGCACGCGGAAGACGCCTGTCTCTGTGTAGGCATCAAAAGCTATGCGCGGGTGGATTTTATGCTGGATGAACAGTCCGGGGCGGATTACGCGCTGGAGATCAACACCCTTCCGGGCATGACGCCCACCAGCCTCATGCCCCAGGAAGCCGCCGCCCTCGGCATGTCCTACAGGGACCTGTGCGAATGGATTCTGCGGGTATCCATGAACAAATATATGTAGAGATCGGAGCAGACGATTATGAGACCTTTTACCATCAGACAGTTTGCGGACGCCTGCGGGGGAATCTGGCACGGTCCCTCCGAACTGCTTACGCGGCAGATCGGAGGCGTCGTGATCGACAGCAGGCAGGTAACGGAAGGCGACCTGTTTCTGGCAGTCGTCGGAGAACGGGCGGACGGACACCGCTTCATCCCCGAAGTCTTCCAAAAGGGAGCGGTCTGCGCGGTAAGCCAGCAGGAGCTCTCTGATCCCGCCGGGCCTTATCTGCTCGTCAAGGACACTCTGAAAGCCCTGCGGGACGCTGCAAAGGCCTACAGGCGTACGTTTGACATCCCCGTGGTGGGCATTACCGGAAGCGTCGGGAAGACCAGCACCAAGGAGATGGTCGCCTCCATCCTCGGACAGCGGTATCAGACCCTGAAAACGTTCGGCAATTTCAACAATGAGATCGGAGTCCCCCTGACCATTTTCCAGATCGACGTCTGCCATGAAGCGGCCGTACTGGAGATGGGCATGAACCATTTCGGAGAGATGCACCGGCTCAGTAAAATGGCACAACCCACCCACTGCGTCTTCACGAATATCGGTGTGGCGCATCTGGAATTTCTCGGCTCCAGGGACGGCATCCTGAAGGCCAAATGCGAAATGCTGGACTACGCTGCCGCGGACGCGCCCGTCTTTGTCAACGGGGACGACGACAAACTGGCAGCCCTGAAGGACAGAGCCGTCGCCTTCGGTCTCTCCCCCTCCTGCCAGGTCCATGCCGACCATCTGGAGGATCTGGGCCTTGACGGCATCCGCTGCCGGATCCACGCGCAGGAGGAACAGATGGACGTCGCGATCCCCCTGCCCGGCACCCACATGGTCTACAACGCCATGGCGGGAACCTGCGTCGGACTTTCCCTCGGACTCTCCATGGAGGAAATCCGCCGGGGCATCGAAGCGCTGCAGCCGATCAGCGGGCGCAGCCATATTCTGCGTACGCCGCTCTATACGCTGCTGGACGATTGCTACAACGCCAATCCCGTCTCCATGTGCGCCATGCTGGACGTCCTCGCCAGGACCTCCGGGCGCAGAGTCGCCATCCTGGGCGACATGGGCGAACTGGGAGAGGAATCGGAACAGCTCCACACCCAGGTGGGGGAGCATGCAGCGGCGCTTGGGCTGGACGCGGTCATCACCATCGGAACCCTCAGTCTCGCCACCCACAGGGCTGCCGGCGCCTCGGCTGCTCTCTGCCGGCACTACGACAGCAGGGAGGCATTTCTTGCGGAAGCGGATCAGCTCCTGCAGAAAGGAGACTCCATTCTAATCAAAGCTTCCCATTACATGGGATTCGAACATCTGGTCCACACACTGGCAGGACAGACATAAAAAAGCAAAGAGAAAAGCGGAGGCGCTGCATCAAGGCAGCGCCTCCGCTTTTTCATTCTCTTTCTTTGCAACATATTCCTCGATAAACGACACCATGTCCGCCTTGTTCTTTCCCATGACAAAAGCCAGTTCGCTGTACAGCGCATCCTCCGCCAGCTTCATATAGCGCTCGTCCGTGGTCCCCATCTTCTTCCCTCTGGAGATCCGCATCTGCTTTCTCTGATACAGCGTCTTGATGATCGATACCCACTGCCGGTAATCACAGGAATTCAGCGCCTGCCGGTACGCATCCTCCCGAAGCTTCTCGTTTGTGATCCCGATCTCCGGAATATCCCGGATCTCGTCCAGCAGCGCCCAGGCCTCCTTTTCGCTGATCAGCCTTCTGGCATTGGCATCCTTCTTGTCCACCGGAAAATATACTCTGCTTCCTCTGGTGTTCAGCGGCGCAAGCACATAATACAGCTTCTGCTGATCAATGCCCGAGATGCTCAGATGCGTGATGTCTTCGATTTTACAGATGCCGCTGCGTCCATAGATGATATATTCGCCTTTTTCAAACATGTTCCATTCCCTCCTTCCAGGACATGAAAACTTAAACAGGGAAATACTCCTCCCCGATCACCGTGTGAAACGCATGCCGCAGATCAGCCGATCTCTCCGTGCGCCCCTGTGTATAAAAAAGGACCGACATACTCAGTGAATATGTCGGTTCTTTCGTATTCCCATCTTTAAGCTGTTAACTTTTCAGACATTTCCGCTTTATACACGTTTATTATAGCAAATTTTCAAACATCTTTCAAATCTATTTTTTGTTGTTTGAATATTTTTGTTTAAACTGCTCATAATATTGCGTTTTCTCTGTGCATTTCTCACAAAAAATCCACAGAAGAAATGCCCTGCTTCCGGAAAACCAGAACGGAAACATGCGGATTTACCTCAGGCAGATATATCCATCCAGTTCGTCGAGGATCTGCTCCGCGCTCTCCGTCTCCGACATGGCGTCCGCCACATCCTCGTCATTGTTCAAAAAGCCCCGAGCCACTTTATACATGCTCTGCTTGTTCCCTTCAATCAGTTCGATGAAAGCCTCGGCATCTCCTCTCTGCGCCTTTTTCACAAGAAGCTCCACCTGGCTCCCTCCTTTCCGTATAGATTCATCGGCCAATGTTTTTTTTACACTTATTAGACGGATCAGACACGGAAAATCTTGCAGAACGAAAAAAAGAGACAGGCCGGAACGCCTGTCCCTCTGCGGCCATCCGCCGCCCAGTCAATTATTCAGCTTTTCAGTTCATACAATTCTATCCGGCCGCCGCACCGGGCCGGAGAAAATTCCACATGCAGGTTCTCCATAGAATCGTAGATCCGTGTGGTAAACACCTCTTCTCCGCCATTTACGAAGATCTCCAGGCTGGACGTATCCGACAGGATCCACAGACTGTAAACCTCATCCAGCGGCACCTGCCGTACAGTTCTTCCGGCTCCGCAGCCGGACATGTCAAGGCTTAAGACGCCGTCCGCGTAACGCAGCGCCGCCGATTCCCGCAGCCGCAGTTCCCACGCCCGGCCGGAAGGCAAAGGTGTATTATTTATGTCAACTTTCAATTCAAAGCAGGCCGGAACCTCCGATGAAAATCCGCTCTCCGGCTCAAACTGCCCGGAGCAGATCTCCCTTCGCATCCCTTCCAGCTCCTTCAAAGGACGCTGGCACAGCCATCCCTTCCCATTGACATACAGTTCCCGCGGAATCGTCATGGCGTGGACCCAGCCGTTCTTTATGGTCGCCTCGCAGTCATAGTCCGCGTCCGGCGTGGACATCCAGCCCAGCAGGATCCATCTGCCGGCCTCGTCCCGGAACACCTGGGGCGCGTAGAAGTCAAATCCCCGGTCCAGCATCCGATATTCGCCCAGCACGTACTCCGATCCTTCAAAATCATAGTTCAGCGGAAAATATCCGCACCGGTTTTCCTTGACCTGCCGACCGTCGTCCTGCCTGATCTCCTGCGAGCAGGCGATCAGGAACTGCCGACCGTCCACCTTCAGATAGTTGGGGCATTCCCACATATAGCCGAAGGGTTCCGCTGTACAGAATCTCAGCCGGTACGCCCAGTGGAGCAGATCCCCGCTTTCAAACAGCAGGATGCTGCCGCGGTCGTTCCGGTCCCGGGCGCCCTGGATCATGTAGTAAATACTCCTCTTTGTCCATCCGTTTCTTTTTCCAAGTCATATCTGCCATATTACAGACTCCTTATACTATATCTCCGTGTTTTACATAACGCATCCGAAGGCTGTCCATGTCGATCTGATGGTCCGGATCGGTAAATACCAGCGGGATCACCGTATCGTACCCTGCTTTTTTCACCTGCTCCAGTTCAAAGGTGATCAGCGGCTGTCCGGCCTTCACCGTATCGCCGTCCTTTACATGAGCGGTAAAATGTTTTCCCTGCAGATTCACCGTATCGATGCCGATGTGGATCAGGATCTCCAGCCCGCCGTCAGACACCAGGCAGACCGCATGCTTCGTATCAAATACGGAGGTTACGGTTCCATTGACCGGGGAACACACCTCTCCGTCCTCCGGAAGGATCGCAAATCCGTCTCCCAGCATCTTCTGCGCAAAGGTCTCATCCTTCACTTCCTCCATGGGGATCATCTGCCCGGTCGCATGGGCATGCACCGCGTCTTCCCCTGCCGGAGCCGCTTTTTCCGCCGTCTCTTTTTTTGCCGGAGCCGGCTTCGGCGCCTCTGCCGCCTCCGGCTTCTTCCGGAAACCGCCCAGCACGAAGGTGAACGCAAAGCCTGCCGCCAGCGCCGCCGCGTGTGCGATGATATAGCTTACATAGCCGTTGTTTGCCGGGTCCGCCAGCGCGATGCCCGGAAGCACCGTAGTACCGAATCCAAGCGCCGCCAGATTGGTAAAGTAGACGATGGCGCCTCCAATGGCCCCGCCGATACAGCCGCCCACCAGCGGATAGCGGAATCGCAGGTTGATACCGAACAGCGCCGGCTCCGTGATGCCGAACAGCACCGAGATAAAGCTGGGAATACAGAGCTCCTTCGTTCTGGCGTCCCTGTAATTTCCGGAAAGATATCCAAGGACCGCGCCGCCCTGCCCGATGATGGCCACGGACATGAGGGGGTTCAGAATATTTCTTCCCGTATCTGCCAGAAGCTGCGCCTCAATGGCTCCAAAGATGTGATGAAGGCCGGTGATAACCACCAGCTGCTGAAAGCCCGCGAACACCGCGTACCCGAACACGCCCAGATTCTGCGTCATCCACACCAGCGCGCCGGTCAGTCCGGAAGCCAGCCCTCTTCCCACAGGCCCCACGACGGTAAACAGAAGGATCGCGCTGACCAGCGTGGTCAGAAGGGGCGACACCAGAAGCCGTACCACTTCCGGCACCTTCTTTTCAAAGAAAATATCCAGCTTCGCCGTCACCACGCCCATGAGCAGCGCCACGATGATGCCGCCCTGGAAGCCTACCAGCTCCACGCCCAGCCCGAAGATATGTAATGTGGTCACTTCCACGGTCCCCTGCGCCGCCGCATAGGCGTCCGCAAGGCTCGGAGAGAGCATGATACAGCCCACGACGATACCGAGGATCGGCCTTCCTCCAAACCGCTTGCACGCGCTGTACGCCACTGCCAGCGGCAGGAATCCGAAGATCGCTCCGGAAGAAATGTTGATCAGCCTTGTAATGCCGTAGAGCGTCGCATTGTTCTGGACCATATCCAGATTGGCCAGCACGCCGGAAAGCCCGGTCAGGAGCGCGGCCGCCAGGATACCCGGCATAATATCGATAAATACGTCGGAAAGCGCCTTGATAATCCGCTGCAGGGGGTTCATCTTCTTGTTCGCCTCCGTCTTCAGGTCGCTCAGGCTCATGCCCGCCTTGCCCGTATAGTCCTTGAACACCTCATAGACATCATTGACCAGCCCGGCTCCGAAGATAATCTGAAGCTGATCGCCCGCCACAAAGACGCCCTTCACCAGATCCAGATCCTCGATCGCCTTCAGGTCCACCACATCATTGTTCTCCAGTACGATACGCAGCCTCGTTGCACAGTGCGCGATTCCCTGGATGTTCTTCTTGCCGCCTACCAGCTCCGCAAGCTTCTCGGAAATGGCAAGATATCTCTGTCTCTTCTTTTCGTCCATATTTCCCTCCTGTAGTCTCCTTGGAAAACGTCATTTACATCCGTCTCCGTATTTTACATGGGAAAGAGCTTCCAGCGAGTATCCTTTTTTCTGTTGCTCTTCCCTGTAATATCTACTATACTGGATTCAGAAAATATAAACATGGATAAATGTTGCCTGCTCCTGCATCTTTGTGACTACATGGTCATTTTTCCCTGCTGCGCACCGGATCTTCAAGGCCGCCACCGGGTCTTCCCTTCAGGAATACCTTCTGGACCTGCGTATCCGGAAGGCCTGCGACCTGCTGCTGCGGACAGACCTGCCCGTCTCCGTCATCGCGCTGTCCGTCAGCTACGAAGACACCCTGTATTTCTCCAGACTTTTCAAAAAGAAAAAGGGCGTCAGTCCCACTCAGTACCGCGCCCTCCACAAATAATCCGTTTCACCGCTCTGCACGGACCACAAAACGGATATCCTGATTATAGCACAGTCCGCCTGCACGGAACAAGATCCTTTCACAGCAGACGCTTTCCCTGCAGATTCCTTCCTGACGGATTCTTTCACACATCATCCGTCCGCGGCATAGGATAATATCAGAGTGTTCAATACGGCAACCAGGGAGACTTCAACCGCCTATGAAATCATCGTACAACCTGAGCCAGCTCGCTCCCGGACAACGCGCCCGGGTGTCTCACATCGCCGCCGCAGGCGCCATGCGCCGCAGGCTGATGGATCTGGGGCTTACCCGGCACACCGAAGTCATGTGCCTGGGACGCAGCCCTCTGGGCGACCCGTCCGCCTATCTGATCCGGGGCGCCGTCATCGCCATCCGTGCAAAAGACAGCCAGAATATCTTTCTAGAGACGGAGTAAACAAATCATATGGGACTTACCAGTCATTCTACCGGAACGAATGCCCTGGATTCCGGCCTTGTGATCCAGCGGCAAAGCGCAGAAGAGAAGGTCATTGCCCTGGCGGGGAATCCCAACGTGGGAAAAAGTACCGTTTTCAACGGGCTGACCGGCATGAAGCAGCACACGGGAAACTGGCCGGGCAAGACGGTGGCCAACGCCCAGGGAAAGTGCGTCTGCGAAGGACAGTCCTGCATTTTGGTGGATCTCCCGGGCACCTACTCCCTTATGGCGCATTCTGCGGAGGAAGAGATCGCGCGGAATTTTCTCTGCTTCGGAAAGCCGGACGCGGTCGTAGTCGTATGCGACGCCTCCTGCCTGGAACGCAGCCTGAATCTGGCCCTCCAGACCATGGAGATCTCCTCCAGGGTCGTCGTATGCGTCAACCTGATGGATGAAGCGGAAAAGAAAGGCATCCGGATACAGACCGGACTGCTTTCCCAAAAGCTGGGCGTACCGGTCGTTCCCACCGTCGCCCGCAGCAGGAAAAGCCTCTCCGCCCTGGCCTGCGCCGCCCTGCAGGCGGCCGGGGAGGACTCCTCCCCCTGCCAGGTCGTATACCCCGATCCCGTAGAACGCGCCCTCGCCCGCATCGTCCCGGTCCTTCAGGAAAAAACAGGCGGCGCGCTCCCCTGCCGCTGGCTGGCGCTGCGGCTTCTGGACGCGGACGAGTCGCTGCTTCGGGAGATCCGCTCCTGCCTGGGAGAAGGGCTTCTGGAGGACGAGGCCGTAAAAACCGCCCTGAAGGAAGGGTGGGAACTGCTTGCAGCCGATCAAATAGATACAGAGGCGCTGCAGGATCTGATCACCTCCGCGCTGGTGAGCAAAGCAGAGCAGCTCTGCCAGGACGTGGTAACGATGCGGCAGCCCGTATACCGGTTTCGGGACTGGAAACTGGACCGGATCCTGACCGGCCGGATCTTCGGCTATCCGGCCATGTTCCTTCTGCTGGCCTTTCTCCTGTGGCTGACCATCACCGGGGCCAATTATCCTTCCCGGGTGCTCTCGGACCTGCTGTTCGGCTTTCAGGACATCTTAAGCGGCCTGTTTCACGCCCTCCACGCCCCGGAATGGCTTCACAGCATACTGGTTCTGGGCGTTTACCGCGTGGTTGCCTGGGTCGTCTCCGTCATGCTCCCTCCCATGGCCGTGTTCTTTCCGCTGTTCACGCTTCTGGAAGATATGGGCTACCTCCCAAGGCTTGCCTACAATCTGGATAAACCCTTTCAGTGCTGCCACGCCTGCGGAAAACAGGCCCTGTGCATGGCCATGGGATTCGGCTGCAACGCCGCCGGAGTCACCGGCTGCCGGATCATTGATTCCGAGCGGGAACGGCTGCTGGCCATCCTGACCAACAGCTTCGTCCCCTGCAACGGCAGGTTTCCCACCCTCATCGCCCTGTTCACCATCTTTTTCTGCGGCGTGTCAGCCGGGCCGAAAGCCTCGCTTTTATCCGCGCTGCTGCTGGCTCTCGCCATACTGTCCGGCATCGGCATGACCTTTCTGGCCACATGGCTGCTCTCCGTCACGGTACTTCGCGGCATGCCCTCGGCCTACACGCTGGAACTCCCGCCCTACCGGAAACCGCAGATCGGATCGGTCCTGGTCCGTTCCGTCTTCGACCGGACCCTGTTTGTCCTCGGCAGGGCCGTGGCAGTGGCCGTTCCCGCCGGGCTCCTCATCTGGCTTATGGCAAATCTGTCCGCCGGCGGCACCAGCCTGCTGGATCTGTGTGCTTCCGCTCTGGACCCCTTTGCCAGGCTCATGGGGCTGGACGGCGTCATCCTGCTCGCCTTCCTCCTGGGCTTTCCCGCCAATGAGATCGTCATGCCGGTGATCTTCATGGCCTATCTGTCCCAGGGCAGCCTGGTAGACCCCGGTGACTTTGCCTCCATGCGGACGCTGCTTCTCTCCCACGGCTGGACCTGGATGACCGCCGTCAGCATGATCCTGTTCTCTTTGTTTCACTGGCCCTGCTCCACCACGCTCCTGACCGTCCGCAAAGAGACCGGGAGCCTGCGCTGGACCGCCCTTGCCGCCCTGCTGCCCACCGCCGCAGGCATACTGCTCTGCATGCTTTTCACCGGTGTGTGCCGGCTCCTTCTGTAAGCCGGATTTCGTCCATATATGCGCAGGCGGCCAGCGCCGCCGCCGCTCCGTCCGCTGCCGCGGTGGCAAGCTGCCGGACCCCCTTGGCCCGGCAGTCCCCGGCGGCAAAGATCCCCGGCCTCTTCGTCCGGCAGTCTTCCCCGGCATCCACATATCCGCCGGCGTCCAGTTCCTCCGCGCTCAGAAACGCGCGGTTGTCCGGCTCCTGGCCCACCGCCACAAAAAGCGCCGGTACCTGCAGTTCCTCTTCGACGCCTTTATGGTCTATCGCGATAGACTCAAGACGTTCGGTTCCGTTCAGCCGGACAACCCGGCTCTCAAGAACCCATTCCACATTTTCCTTTTGCCGCAGGGACTCCTCCAGCCGTTCTTCTCCCCTGAGCCTGTCCCTCCGATGGATCAGATACACTTTTCGGCAGTAGCCGCTCAGAAACAGCGCGTCTTCCAGAGCCGTATTGCCTCCGCCCACCACCGCCGTATCCTTTCCCCGGTAAAAGGCGCCGTCGCAGGTGGCGCAGTAGGAAATTCCCCTTCCGGTCAGCTCCTCCTCCCGGTCGAGCCCCAGTTTCCGATTCCTGGCTCCCGTAGCCAGAATAACGGTTCGGCACGGATACCCGGCACGGCCGGTTACCACCAGCTTTTCCCCTTTCTTCTCCTGGATTTTTAACGCCTTTTCATATTTTAACTCCACCCCCAGTTCTGTTGCCTGGCGATACAGGTTTTCCGCAAACTCATAACCGGATATGCGGCGGATTCCCGGATAGTTTTCCACCTCCACGGCAGAGAGGATCTGTCCCCCGTAGACTTTCTCCTCCAGTACCAGCACGCGCCTGCCGGCGCGCACGCCGTAGACCGCCGCCGTCAATCCCGCTGTTCCCGCTCCTATGATGATCATATCATACATGTTCTTTCCTCCGGACTGTACATATTTTCTTCCTTATTATATCCTTCTCTTCCCAAATCCATCCGAAGATGTTATGATAGAATAACAGATAAACAAGCGGAGGACGGCACTGTGAAAAAACAGATCAATATGGAGAACGGGATCATCGAATACATTTTATCCGCACTGGATACAGCGGAACAGGATATTCCTTCTGATCTTCCGGTAGATTGTGAAGTAAAAAAATTCATGGACGGAATTCCCGGCGGATTTTTCATCTACCATGCAGACGGAGACGAACAGCTGATCTATGCCAACCGCTCCATGCTCCGTATCTTCAACTGTGAGACCCTTCAGGAATTTCGGGAGCTGACCGGCAATTCCTTCCGGGGCATCGTCCATCCGGAGGATCTGGAGGCGGTGGAGAAAAGCATCTGGGAGCAGATCGCGCACAGCCAGTATGATCTGGACTATGTGGAATACCGGATCATACAGAAGGGCGGGCAGATCCGCTGGATCGAAGATTACGGACATTTTCTTCACAGTGAAACCATCGGTGATGTTTTCTATGTCTTTGCCGCTGATGCCACCGAGAAAAGGAATCGGATACAGGAGGAAAAAGAATCCTTTGTAAACGGTATTCAGCAGGAATATCTGCGCCGCCTGGAGATTATCGAAGGGCTCAGCGTCAACTATGAGTCCATCCAGTATGCCGATCTTGATACAGACCGACTGCGTCCCTACCGCTTAAGTGAACGCACCGAACATCAGATGGACAAAGAATTTGAGGTGTACAGCCTGAGCCGGTTCATCACCGACTACGTCCGCACATGGGTGTTTCCCGATGACCGCTCTCTGGTGACACAGACAATCTCTCCTTCCAGTATACGGAAAAGGCTGGCCGATACCGCAAGTTTTTATATAAACTACCGGGTCCTTATGGATGGGGAGAGCCAGTACCTCCAGCTTCGCATTGCCCGCGTAGGAAATAAAAATCCCATCTCCCGGATCGTCATGGGCGCCCGCAGGGTGGACGATGAGATCCGTCATGAGATGGAACAGAAGCTGATCCTGGAAGACGCGCTCCGGCAGGTCAAGTTTGCCAACGCAGCTAAGACCTCGTTTCTGTCCAACATGTCCCATGACATCCTGACTCCCCTCAACGCCATCATCGGCTATACGGCGCTTGCCAGAAACCACCTGAGCGATCTGGACAAAGCCTCGGAGTATCTGACGAAGATCGAGAATTCCAGCGGGCTTCTTCTGCACCTGATCAGCGATGTTCTGGAAATCTCCCGGATCGAGTCGGGCAACATGCAGATCGAAGAAGAGCCGTTCCTCCTGGACAGCCTCCTGCAGGAGCTGAAGGCCGCAGCCCTTCCCAAGGCAGAAGCGAAGCAGATCTCCTTCTCTGTCCACGACGCAGGGATCCGGCATCGTAAGGTATGTGCGGACCAGCAAAAACTCATGCAGATTCTCATGCACCTTGTGAGCAACGCCATCAAATATACGAAAAAAAACGGAACCGTCCGGATTCTTGTATCGGAACCGGAGGATTCCCCAAACGACTATGCGATCTACCAGTTTGAAGTGGAAGACAACGGGATCGGCATCAGCCCGGAAGCACAAAAACATATCTTTGAACCCTTTGAACGCGTAAAGAACACCACCTTAAGCGGAGTGATCGGTACCGGACTGGGACTTACGATCGCCAGAAACCTTGCAGAAATGCTGGGCGGTACGATCTCGCTGAAAAGCACTCTGCAGAAGGGCAGCACTTTCACCCTGACCATGGGCCTGCGCCTTCCCGAAGACGCCGTCTCCGGCCTCGACCAGGGAAACAGCGCGGCTGGCATGCTGAACGGACGTAAAATCCTTCTGGCCGAGGACAACGAGATCAACCGGGAGATCGAGGTAGAGCTGCTTCAGGAGCAGGGCTTCTTCATTGATACCGCCGAAAACGGTAAAATCGCCGTAGACATGATCGCCGCTTCGGACCCGGGAGACTACGCTCTGGTGCTTATGGATATCCAGATGCCCGTTATGGACGGCCACGAGGCCACCAGAGCCATCCGCCGGCTCCCGGACCCGGCGCTCAGCCGCATCCCCATCGTCGCCCTGTCCGCCAATTCCTTCGAGGAAGACCGGAAGCAGTCCCGGGAAAGCGGCATGAACGCCCATCTGGCTAAACCGGTCAATCTGCCGGAACTTCTGGAGCTGATCGCAGGAATCACGCGGCAGGAGGGAGGATGAACGCATCCTCCCTCCGTTTCTGTCACTGATAAAACGCCGCCGGTCCCGGCCGGACGCCCAGGACCGGCTGACGCCTAACTGCCGTTTTCCGCCTTCTCCACCGATCCGGACGCGAGGATTCCTTCCGCCAGCTTCTGTGCCAGAAGCTTCTGATAACCCTCATCCGTCATCTTCCTCCGCTCGGACTGATTGGAAAGGTATCCCATCTCCACCAGTACCGCCGGCATGTCCGTCTTACACAGCACCCGGAAATTGGCGGTCCGGGTACCCCGATTGTCAATCTCCTCCTGGCCTCCGAGCGCTTCGACGATCTGATCCGCCAGCTCCTTCCCGTTCCCGCTGTCCTCCCGGTAATAGCATTCCAGCCCGCGGACGCCCGGATCCTCCTCACAGTAATTGCAGTGAAGGCTGACGAACAGATCCGCTTCCATCTCATTGGCAAACCTTGCCCGGTCCTCCAGGCCGATCTTCGTGTCATCCTCCCGGGTAAGGACAACGGTCTCGCCTGCTTCCTCCAGTATCTCCGCCAGTATTTTGACCATGGCAAGGTTGATGTCCTTCTCCAGGACTTCCCCGGCGCTGGTTCCCTGATCTCGCCCTCCATGCCCCGCATCCAGCACGATCAGCCGGGAGCCCGGCTTTCGTTCCGCCGGCTCCACGATCCTCGCCCCGTGGAAGATGCTCTCCTCTTTGTCTGTCAAACATCCCCACAGCCATGTGCCGCCCCGCACAACGCCAAAACAGAGCAGGCAGAAGACACTCAACGCCAGCAGCCGCGCCGCCCACATCCGGGCCCGCCGCTTCATCCTCCGTATCTGCTTCCTTCTTTTCTGCATCTGCTTTCTCTTCTGTCCTGTTGTCATTCGCCTCTCCTGTCAGTCCCGTTGCCGTGCCATATAAATATTGTACACCTGGATCTTCTATTTTTCCTCTAAATTTTTCCTGAAGATTTTTTATCCGTTCTGTAACGAACGCGTCCGAAATGAGATATAAGAAGTAGAAGGAATCCTTCCGCACGGCAGCTGCAGTACCAAAAGGAGGTGAACGCCCATTGAAGAGAAAATACGCCGGCTCCACAGAGCCAAAACCGGACATAAAACCGGACCCGAAACCGAACGCGGAACCGAATCAAGAACCGGACATGAGGCGGAACAAAGAACCAGACATGGAACCGAATACGGCATCGAATAAAAAACCGGACATGGAACAGATCTACCATACCTACGAGCGGATGGTCTATCAGTTTCTGTATGTGCGCACCCACGACGCCCAGTGGTCCCAGGATCTGATGCAGGAAACCTTTCTCCGGGCAGTCACCTCCATCTCCCGCTACGACGGCACCTGCAAGCTGTCCGTCTGGCTCTGCCAGATCGCCAAGCATGTGCTCTGGCAGGAGCTTCGCAGGCGGAACCGCACCGAGACGGTGGAGCTGGATGAATTTCTTCCGGACCTACAGCATCCCGACGGCGAGACCCAGGCCCTCCGGCACGAAGACCGGATGGAACTCTACCGCTCCATCCACAGGCTGTCGGAAAAGGAACGGGAGGTGATCCTGTACCGCATCACCGGCGAGCTGTCCTTCCGGGAGATCGGAGAAATACTTGAAAAAAGTGAAAACTGGGCGCGGACCACGTTCTACCGCGCCAAACTGAAGCTCAGAGAGGAGTTGAAGCAATATGAAAGACACGACGATTCAAAACTGTGACATCATCCGGGATCTGCTTCCCGGATATACGGAACATTTGTTGAGCGACGCAGGAACGGAAGCGGTAACGGACCATCTGGCCGGCTGCAAAGATTGTGAAAAAATCTACAATCAGATGAAAGAAGAACTGTTTGAAGAGGAATCCTCCTCGGAAGAACGCCGCGCCCTGGATGGTTTCCGAAAGCTCTGCCGACGCAACAGACATCTAAAGCTGCTCCTGATCGGCGTCTGCACGCTGCTTTTCTGCGGCGTTCTCTCCGGCTTTCTCATGCTGTTCGTCATCGGAAACCCGGTAGGCACCCACTGGATTGACCAGGTGTCCTGCACCTACGACGAGAAAACCGACTGCCTGACCATCCAGGGGCACGCGCAGAACGTCAACATCCAAAAAGTCGTCTGGGAAAAGGACAGCGAGGAGGACACGCTCATCAATGTGCTGGTCTACGAGACGGAAGCGCTCCCGTTTACCTCCGAGACGCATGATTTCACGCTTACGATCCCGGACGCAAAGGGAATGGATGTCTGTCTTGCCTGCCCCAAATATGACCGTTCCACCATCTACAGCTGGAAAACCGACCACTACGAGCTGATCCTGCAGATGGAGGAGGCGATCCGTAAGACCGTTTCTTCCATGGATCCGGACAAGTCCGCGCTTTCCTGCGCTTCCGGCATTGATCTGTATGACGGGCAGGAGGGGCTGACCTTCTATCTGGATTACATAGTGGGAGATGGCGCAGTCTGGTGGTCCTGGAATGATACCATCGTCACCGACGGCGATCTGGAACCTGCAGATTTTGAGATCTGGGTATCACTAAAGGAGCCGCACACGGTCCACTTTTTTGATTACCGGACCGGGGAATGGACAGACGACCCCTCCATTGTAGAGGAACGAAGGCCGGAAGCATAACCGGAAATTGTCCGGAACACGACGGAAGCCGCCGCAGTACGCGGCAGCTTCCGTCATGTTTTCTTTATGGTATAACCCATTCGGACGATCAGTTTCAGCGTTCCGAGCGCGGTATTCCGGTCGTACTCTTTTTCACTTTCCGGAAGATCCTCATAGGGAACGAGCAGCGGTGTCTTCTTCCCCTCTATGTCCGTCGTCTCCCCGTACGTCCAGCCTTCCGCCATCCGGCCCGCCGCCCACACCTCATGGACGTTCTCCGCAATCTTTTCCGTCAGTTCCAGCAGCTCTTCCGGCAGTTCCACCCCTTCTGTATCCAGCGGCCTCGGTTGATACATATGATCCCTCCTGTCCTCTTCTCCTGTTCATGCCCAAACAACTCTTTCCCGCCGCCCATGCAACACGGAATGTTGAATGAAAAAGAAAAAAGCAGCCAAACAAGGCCACTTTTTCAATGGAGATAGCAGGACTCGAACCTGTGACCCTCTACACGTCAAGCAGATGCTCTCCCAGCTGAGCTATATCTCCATGCATCTGATTATAGCACAGCTTTCTGTAAAATGCAAATCTTTTTCTGCAGAGAACCTGGGGAACTGGGGACTACGTACATACTTATAATAATTTAAAGCGAATACATCCTGCCGAAAACATACTGTTCGCAGAAATTTTCACTTTTTCTCCCACAGGAATCCGCATCGTTTCCGTATTATCAGTTATTAGATACGTTCCATTTTTTGTATTCAAGTCCTCAATATAATATGTCCCCGACACATCTTTACTGATCCTTATATGGCGTCGACTGATTGAAGGCTGATTCAATGCCAGGTCACAGTCGGCTGTCCGTCCTATCACCACGGCATCTTTGGCAAACTCAAACAGCTGTCCGGTCGAACAGATTATAATGCGGATTGCACAGCCGCTGTCCGCCAAATTCTCCATTACATCGCCCAACAGAACTGTATCTTCCAATCCATATTCCTTTTCCAGACTGTTTCTTCTTATTTTTATTTCCGCCTGACAGTCATCATCTATAAATTTCTGCAGACATCTTTCCTTCTCCTGTTCATATTGACAAAGTTTCTTTCTGCGTTGATTAAGAAATTTTAAATCCCGCATTTTCAGTCTGTTGCATACGATATCATCTTTTATCTCCTGAAAATCTATATATCCTGTTCTCCCCTGCTCTTTTGCACATTTCTGAACCACCAAATTTACTTTATTTAAAAATCTCGAGCTGAACCGATTATCGTCAATGATTCTAAATGGACGAATCGGTATTTCTCTTGTGCAGATCTGATACAGTAAAACTGCAATTTCTTCCACTTCCTTCTCAAAATAATACTGCCTTGTATCCGGTTGAAGTTTCAATACACCATAATACAGATTCTGCAGGCGGAACATCCCGATTCTGTTCCCATTCAGCACAACCATACTGCCATGCGGCAAATCCCTGAATCCAAGATTAAGCCGGAACAGATATTCCATTCCGTCAATAATTGAAAGAATCCATTCCATAATTTTGTCTTCTGTCAGTTCATGCTTTTCCAGATACTGATCCAGAAACTGTTCCCCTCGATATTCCTGATATGTCCATATCCGGTCTTTTTCAAAGACAACATCATATATTTGGGGAAACAGTGGATGTGATAAACCACTTATCATTTTCACCTGCTCAAGCGCTTCATTCTTATCAGACAATTTCACAGTCTCCTTTTGAATCAGCACTTGATACTCTAATTTTTTATGCCGGCCAAGACAGGTAACCGTTCCCTGACGGTTCATCAGTTCTTCCGTGACCTGATATAATGGATGTTCCCCTTCCTTTTCCTCCTTACAGGAGGAGGTTGTATACAACTCCGGAGGAATTGATTTTAACAGCCTGTTTTCATAACCATCCACTCGTTCTATCATCTGAAGCCGACCAAGCATCATCTCAATATCAATCGGAATCGGAAAGCGGTCAAGCAGCAGTGTATGGATTGGAATCCGACGGCTGAGCGCAAAATTCAATTCATTTTTAACGTATTCAGATTCTGCAGATTCCGGAGACAAAAGGAGAAGACAGGCCGCTGCATCCTTCAGTCGTTTCGCAATGACAAGATTCCAGTCATCACCAGAATGCAGACCATTGTCATACCAGAACCGAATATGGTGTGTTTCCAGCAATACTTTTATTTCATTCAAACAATTATAATCCCGATGAGAATAACTGATAAACAAATAGGGATCATTTCCCTCATACATCCCGCCGCCATTTTCCATAAACATACGTTCTCCTCCTGTGTCGGTCCGCGTCATCTCAGCAGTTCCCGCAGAAGCTCCAGAAGCTTCGGAACGTCAATGGGTTTGGCGATGTGGCCGTTCATCCCCGCCTCCAGCGCCTCCTGTCTGTCCTCTTCGAACGCATTGGCGGTCATGGCTATGATTGGGATACCGGCGATCTCTGGATCATCCATTGCCCGGATCCGCCTGGTGGCTTCATAACCGTTCATGAGCGGCATCTGGATATCCATCAGGATCAGCTCATACCGTCCGGGGTCTGCCTGGCTCATCTTCTCCACCGCGACGGCTCCGTCATCCGCCACCTCGATCACAAATCCCGCCTCCTGCAAAATTTCCACCGTAATTTCCTGATTCAGTTCATTGTCCTCCACCAGCAGGATACGCTTCCCTTCAAAACATGCATGGTCCTCCGGAACGATGTCTTCCTCGGGTTCATCCGTAAACGGAGATTCCAATACCTTTCTTAATTCGGACAGGAAAATCGGCTTGGAACAGAAAGCCGTAACGCCCGCTTCCCGCGCCTCTTCTTCAATATCCGACCAGTCATAGGCCGTCAGAATGATGATCAGCTTCTCATCCCCCACAATACTCCGGATCCGCCTCACCACTTCCAGCCCGTTCATGTCGGGCATCAGCCAGTCTATGATGTAGGCGGCATACTCGTCTTCCTGCTCGCCGGCAAGCTGTACACGAAGCACTGCTTCCTTGCCGGATGTGGTCCAGTCCGGCCGCATACCGATGGTAGACAGCATCTTGGTCACGCTGGAACAGGTATTGAAATCATCATCCACCACAAGCGCACGAAGCCCCTGAAGCTGCGGGATAACCGCCTGCTCTACCGGACCGGAGCAGATCCTGAACCGCAGTGCCACGGTAAAGGTCGTTCCCTTTCCCACCTCACTGGCCACAGAAATCGTACCATCCATCATGTCCACGATATTTTTGGTAATCGCCATACCCAGACCGGTTCCCTGTATCCCGCTGACCGTACTCGTCCGTTCCCTCTCAAAAGGTTCAAAGACATGCTCCAGAAATTCCTGGCTCATGCCGATTCCTGTATCCTTTATCTGAAATTCATAGGATGCGTAACCGTTTACCGCATTTCCCTTCTGCAGGATGCGGACCCCCACAATGCCGCCGGGTTTCGTAAATTTCATGGCATTACTCAGAAGGTTCAGGAAAACCTGATTCAGCCTGAGCCGGTCACACAGAATATGTTCGTTCACCACATCAGCCGTATCAATATAAAATTCCAGCTGCCTGGATGTGATATCCGCCTGCACAATGGTTCTCAGGTCATGCATGATCTCCGGAAGCGATGTCTCTTTCTCTTCAATTTTCACCTTGCCGCTCTCGATGCGGCTCATATCCAGCACATCATTAATCAGACTGAGCAGATGGTTGCTGGATGTGGCAATCTTGGACAGGTAAGCCTGCACCTGCTCCCGATTGTCCATATGGGCTGCCGCAAGCGACGTAAATCCTATGATCGCATTCATGGGCGTCCGAATATCATGGGACATGTTGTTCAAAAATGTGGTCTTCGCCCGGTTGGCGTGCTGCGCCGCCGCCAGTGCATCTTCCAGATCAACTTTCTGCTTCTCCAGCTGCTCCTCCAGCTTTTTCTCATCATCAATGTCCACAAACAGGCCCACAAAGGTGATCGGAGAACCGTCCCCGCGCCTGGACAGCCTTCCGGCCGCGTGAAACCATCTCCATCCGGCATGCTTTGTAAGCAGACGATACTCCACATTATAGGTCTTCTCCCCGGAATAATCCTTTACCGTATCCCAGTATTCCTTTATGACCTGTTCCCTGTCGTCCTTGTGCAGCAGATCGGACCACGATTCCAGCCGGTTCGGAAAATCCTCTTCGCTCTCATACCCCAGCATCTTCCGGAAAACCTCGCTCCATGTGCAGGAAATCAGCTTCGCCTGTTCATTAAATTCCATGCTCCACAGTCCGGAACCCATGGCTGCCTGAATGTTTTCCATGGCGGTCCGTTCTCTCTCGATCTGAGCATAAGCCGCCCGAATCCGATTTCCATTGGCCTTTTCCTGTTCCAGAAGCGCCATGGCGTTCTTCCGGGACTGATGGATCAGAATCAGAAAAACGACCAGCATGGAGACGACCGTAATGAAAATCTGAATGATTCCCCGTCTTATCATGCCGGCGCTGATGGAGCTGATCTGTCCGCTGATCACATTATCCCGGATCAGGATCGTCAGCATCCAGTTGGTTCCCTCCACCGGAATATAGCAGAGATCCTCCTTCATACCCTGATAGGTAAAAGAGATCTGCCCCGATCTGCCATCCAAAAAATCCCCGGTCAGTTTCTCATAATCGGACTCCGTCTCCATTTCTGCGTCCCTCAGTGCAGTAAGAAGGTTGTTTCCCGCTGTAAGATAACCGAAGTTCTCCTCTGTCAGGCTCTCTCCGTTCCGGTAATAAAGATTGTAATATGTCCTGTCACTGGTCTGCAGTGTCAGAGAACTCATCATCTCGGCAATATTGACCTCCAGAAAGCATGCCTTGATCCGTACGCCCTGGAAGACCACATGCTCCACAGGAACCGCAAAGAGCACCTGTTTTTTCGCTCCATACAGGTTTACCGTACTGATCACCGGCTCCGTCAGTTCCCCTGCCAGAAAATGGTATCTGCTGAGTCCTGAAACCGTACTGTGTTCTGTGTAAACAATGTCGTTTTCGTCCACCATGGCAAATTTTGCCACGCCATACAGTGTCTTCATCTTTCTGAGAAAACGGCGCAGTGTTTCCTGAGACTCCAGGTCCTCGTCCTCCAGTATCTCAAGCGCACGCTCCATACAGACAAAATAATTTTTCAGTTCTTCGGAAATAACCTGGGCTCTCCGGCCCGCCAGCTCCTCCAGATAAAACTCGCTGACTTTGTTTACCGCCTGATCCGTACCTGTTCCCGCACTGCCGGACACCCAGACCGTAGTCAGAAGAAGGACCGCCGCAATGGCCAGGCCTCCCCATACGGCATAGGCAACCGTCCGAAGTCTCTGTTCTTTCTTGATCGTTGTATTCTCACGCTTTAACTGATCCATTTTTCTGCTCCTGCCATTCTTCAATCTATCTCCCCATACAGAATCCGCAGCATCGTCGCTGCTCCGCCCTGATATATGATCGTCGTACTCTCCTCTGTCTTTTCCGGATACGCTTCTCCCGGAAGCTGCCCGTCGGCGATCCTGACCGCTGTCTGTACCGTATCAAACCCGATGGAATAGCAGTCCTGAACCCCCAGCGCATAGATGATGCCATCCCTCAAATACTGAAGAGCCTCCTGATCATGATCCATCCCCACGATCACGATCTCATCCTCCCGTCCGGCTTCGATGACCGCCCTTGCCGCACCGACCGGATTGCTCATATTGCAGCAGATGATGCCCGAAAGATCCGGATGACGCCCCAGAATCTCCCGTGTGTATTCGTATGCCTTATCGACAGAATCCTCATCATACACCGTCTCCACGATCTCCATGTTCATATATTTTGCAATCACATCCCGCGCTCCCAGCGCCCGATCCTCATGGCAGGGCGCACCCCTGCTTCCGATCAGGAGAGCTACCTTTCCGCTGTATCCCAGTTTCCCGCAAAGCGCTTCTGTCAGTTCCGCCCCGTCCTCATAATTGTGCGTATTGCCCACATAGGCGATCCGATGGCATCCGTTTTCCCTGTCCGCATCCGAACTGGAAAACGTCATGACCTTCTGGCCCGCTTCGATCAGGCGGTTGATTGCCGGCGTGACCATATCCACATCCGCCACATCCACGCCGATCACATCAAAATCTCTCCGGGACGCGTCCTCCAGCCGGAGGATCTGGTCCTGCGCAGAGACGATTTCAGGCGCCAGATACTCATAGTGGATCGTCACTCCCTGCTCTTCATACTGTCCTGCCGCATCCTCGATCCCCAGCGCGACCGCATCCCACCAGGGGTGGACCATCTTATATGTAAAGTAGAAATTATACTCCTTTTTCAACGGCTCATAATCATCCAGCTCGTGGTCAAAATCCACCGCCCGCAGCATATTTTCCTGCTCCACGCCGTCCTGGACGGACTCCGTCCCGGCTTCCAGCCTGCCTTCCCCTTCCGTGCGGCTGCCGCATCCGTTCAGCCACAAACCGCATCCACAGAAGATCATCATTCCAGACAAAAAAATAAGGGCTCTGCTCTGTCGCTTCTTCCATCCCGTCCTGTCTGCTTTTCTGCCCATAACCGCACAGCCTCCTCTCTCCTGCTCCCGTGTCTTTCCTCTATAATATCATATTGTCGGAAAACCTGCAGGTGCCGACACAGGCCAGCACCTTCCGCTTTCCCCCGGTTGATGACATTATATCATAAATTTAGCTGTTGTATCAGATAATTTGCTGTTTTTTCTTTCTCCTCTCCTCTAAGCAAATTTTCACCCATTGTAACGCAAATAATCTTCCATAACTTTTCTGGGTGTTATGAACTGCTCAATAATTTTTGTACCAATCGTTCTGTTTCCCACATAATCAGGCGCATATGAAAAATGCAATTTTGCACCATCTGTTCCGGGTAAAAATAGAATATTATTAATTTCCACTACTCCAGGATAATAGTATCTTAAAATCTCATTATAAGATAACTGCTTATAATTCAGCTCTGTAATCGCCGAATAATACTTGGAATCAAAAATATACAGTACATCATCTTCATGCGCCATATGATCGACCTCTATATAAAAACGATTATGCGAAACATCTATGTCAGGAAATCTTTTTTTAGAAAAAGCAACTGCAGATTTCAACAGCGTTTCATCAAAAACAGCAGCTCCATTACCAAGATCAATTCCTGTAAAATGCCTGTTTAGATACCTTGATATCATGCACTGCCAAATCATATCAAAGTATCTTATTTTCACATGAACTCTGCCTCCTTTTGATTTTCCCTTAAATTGTTCAAAGAAGTCTGTCATGCTCTGAACGAGATGCTTTTGTGAATCTTTAAATACTTTGCTCTGATATATATTCAGTTGTTTTATAACATAATCAACATTGTTTGGAAAATCGAAACCGTATTTAACCCCGCTTTTTTCATCGTGAGAAAATCACTGAAAAATTCAATGGTATGGTCAATTATAAACGCCATGCACTCTGTCAAAAAACATCATTGTAGTTTTTCTTATGAGTAAAAAACGGAGAAAAGATTAAATTGCCGCCGCTTATCATTTTATTTAATTTTCTAATTGTGTCCTTCCAGGACACCCTTCCTGATGCGCCTTCGATCACTCGTATTTCTTTTTCTCTATACAGGCCATATTTCTGAAAATAATCATACACTTCATAAAACGGCTTGAAAGGATAATCGGCTGAATACCCGTCTCTTGCCCCCAAATATGATCTTGCAGCTGCATTTGTATTTTCCGTTTCCCTATATTTTTTGATCACGTTGTACAACAGTTTTATATCATAGTTCAGACTCACATGACTCTGGTTGAATCTGTCAAGTTCTGTCTTATCATAATAATGCTTGGGAAATACCACCAGTATCATGTTGTCTTTATATAGAAAGCCAACAACGTTGAATACATCCGCATCCAGTTTGCCCGAATGGCGAAGTTCTCCTGTTCCCAGCCTGAATATGTTTATCAGTCTTTGATCAGCAATTTCTCCGTCCTGCCCATAATAGTAGATCGCACTCATTCCCCTCACCTCTATTATAGAGTATTGATAAATGCTGAACTGAAAATTTGCGTGTCATGTTCAAAGCACTCATATAACTTCTTAAATGTGCCAATATCTTCCTTAAACAAATGTACTTCACTTTTGTATGAAGCCCTATGTACATCACTCCACAAGTAGTGGAGCAGCTTGTTTTTTATTTGTTTTTTATGTTCACCCGCGGACGCCGACAAGTCGAATTCTATAAAAAACGGACCCAGCTGTTTATCCTCGCCAAGCAGTTGATCCAACTCCCCAAAAGAATACAGCTTTGTTATGGCATTCCCATCTGCATCTGTTCGTCCAATGACATCATGATATTCATTCTGGAAAATATCATAATAGTTAAAATTTAATGCCTCGCAGCAGATCATCTGTTTTTTAACAGATGCATTATTTACCCTCGATGTGGTACACAGATTAATAATGAAAACAGGCCTATAATGAATGTGCAGATCTTTCGTTCTGTCCTTAATATTGTTATAGATTCCGAAAAGCGGCGGCATAATTTTTGCCGGGAAAAAATCATTCGCATTTGAAGCATCCGGCAGAATATAAAAGAACAAAGCGTCCACAAATCCTCTGTCATTTTCAAAATAGCCGACAAACATGGAAACATTACCAGAACTGCCTATTTGTAATTTGACTGTATTTTTATTTTCTTCTCTTATCGATGTGATTGACATCCCGGGATATGCAGTATTTAAATCATCAACAATACGATTTATCATGTCATCTACCGTATCGATTCCTATAGCCAGCCATTGATCATGAGCAGCTGCATCTGCACAGGCTGTATTAAGCTTTGCTCTCAGATCATCCGGCAAAACCAGGATATGGCCCATAACAACTTCTCCTTTCATGATTTCTTTTTCAGTAATTCAGAATCAGCACTTCACTCTTGGCATAACGCCAGCCGCTGACTCCTGCATCTAATACCCTGTAGCTGTTCTCTTTCACCCATTCCATAAGTAATGTATGTTCTTTTTCTTTATGCCGAATCACATTTGAAAGAATAAATTTATGACCAAGTTCATCAATACGCTTCAGGGTACTCAAAAGTTCAACCTCTTCGTTCAATCCCCAGCCTTTCATTCCTCTTTTCCCATCATTATAGGCCGCACTGGTTATGTAATACGGCGGGTCAAAATAAAACACGGTATTGGGCGGATAACCAGCCCAATCCATATTCACGTAATCATCGTTTATCAACTCAAAATTGGGCGCCTTCACTTTAAAAGCCAGTATACGCTGTTTCATATCATCGCTGTACCCTGCAACCCCTATCGGCGTGTTAAATTTATGGCTTCCGTTAAATCTGATCATATTCTGAAACGAATACATATGCAGAACAAATAATTCCAGAGGATTTTGATTCGCATTGTAGGCTTCTCTAAGCCGTTTATATGCTGTTTCATCGGCTTTATCCATACCAAACTGTTCAATTTTTTGTTCAATGGTTCGGATCAGTTCTTCTTTCGGTGTATTGACAATCCAGGAAACCAGCTCATATACAAACGGATTCATTTCATTGTAGACTACTCTGTTTAATGCTGTTATATTGGCGCCAACATTGAATGCGCCTCCCATTACATCCACAAACACGTCAACATTTGACGGCAGTGTCTTCATAATTTCCGGAACTAATATGTCTTTACTTCCAGAGTAGTTAATCGGCGATTTATTGATCTGCAGATCTTTTTCAAAATAGATGATCACTTCATTCAGGTTTTCTCCATTTCGCTTATTACTGGAACGATGATTTTGATACTCTCGATAATCGTAATGATTTATCTTTACAATTCCATCCACTGCAAAATGACTTGCCAGTTCGCACAATTCTTCTATCGGTACCAGCCCCTGATTACTATAGCTGATCAAAATATGTTTAAATTGAATCTGTCTGAACAAATCTTCAAATATAAGCTTTGCTTTTGTTCTCTGCGCATATAATGAATTCCTGTCACCTCTGCCTCTTTTTCCGCCGACCCCTTTAATCGCCGGGGAATCATACTTTGCTAATGTTTCGAATATATGATATGCTGATACATACTGAGTGACGGTATACGGCGGATCAATATATGCGATATCGCCCTTAATTTCTCTAACTAATTTATTTGTGTCCTCATTAAATATCATGTTGTCTGCATATAAACCGGTTTTATTCATCTCAAGCGGCTGAAGTTCAAATTCTTTTTCCGCGCGTGAATCCCAAAATTTCAAAAAAGCTTCGTAAGTTCCGGAAATATTGGACACTTTTGTTATGCTTTCCATCATGGACGCGATCAGATAATAATATTCCTCTTCCCCTATTATCTTTTCATTCCTGAGTTCCTCAATTTTTTGTCGTATCCCATCTATTTTTATACCATTTGCTTCGGTAAAAAACATTCGATTTCCAACGGGTGTGTAGTTTAAATAAAAGAAATAGGAATCATCCGGATTATATTTTTGAGTATTAAGCCACTCAAAAACATCAGACTTGTACCTCTTCCTGAAACCACTAAACTTCGGAATGCTCTCATTTTTTAATTTTGCTCTGTTTATAACATAGGAATAGAACAAAAAATCATTCGATATCACCTGATATTTATCTTTAAAGAAATCTCCTACACAACCCGTTCCCGCAAACAAGTCTGCAAAAGTTTCACCCTCCACATTATTTTCTTTTATCACTTTTTCAATTGACGAAAGTAATTTTACTTTACTGCCCAAATATCTCATACTCTCACCTGTTTCTATATTTTTTCGCAAAATGCGTTTTATCTTCTATCCTTGCAGTTAAAAATCGGCCAGCTGCTCCTGCTGCCTGTTTTCACATCCTCTTTCAATCCGCCGGCAGTTTTTTCATTCCAATGTTTCCGATTCTTTTCCTGAATTTACTGCCTGCTGTACCTCCCAGTACAGTATATCGCATTTTCTGGTAAAAGCCATTAAAAAAGACGGCCTGCCGGCTCTCCGGATCCAAACGAAAAATCGAACGAATTTATTGATATTTTCGTTCGATTTGAGTATAATAAAACAAAAGCCCCACATTTCAAAAAAGGTTCTTTCTGAACTTTGGGTATGACAGCACCGCAATTAAGCCGTCAGATAAGTGTTCTGACGGCTTAATTTATATCAGATCCATAAGGGTAAAATCTTTAGTTTTGATCAGAAAATCGAACTTGCATTTTGGGGTCAGGTTGACAATCTTAGACCTGCCATATACCATACGCCTGATGAGTTTAAATTTGTTGTTGTTCCCTTCGACAAACCCAGAGTTCACGTCCATGGATATCGCATTCCTGACCGAAGAGATATCTTTTTTTAAACTATTACAGAAAGAGGACAGTTCCGTATCAGCATATTTCTCGATATATCTATCTATTTCCTCAGGTTCGTCACCCATCAGTATCTCGTGGAACTCATGGAATGTATCTGCAACCCATGTGACCATTGGGAACTTCTTCTTAATGATCTCCAGGTTTCCAGAAATGACCTTGTCCTTTTCTTTCTTCGGATCTATTGTCAGGATGTGTCTTAATAATTCATTCCGCCTGATGACAATTACATCATCAGGATATCTTTCATCCATGAGCCTCATGCCATACATTCTTTTTCGATCCGGAAAGTTTTCCTTGCTAATGGCTTTAATGTAATCAAACAATGTATTGCGCGAAGTCGACACCCCGGATTTCCGGAGATATTGGTATATGATCTCATCATCGTATCCATCCGCCATCATTTTATATATGATATTTACGAAACCATTCCCGGCACGTTTCCTGGTTTTATAGTCCTTGGGTGCATCCATCCCGTTGATCTCGTCATCTGTCATGAAAACATATTTTTCCGCTGTATGCCTTGCAATGCCATACTCCCGGCACACCAGGCTGATCTTCTTCTTTGGCAGGCCGTCCCAAAACAGCTGAATGTCACGTATCAATTGCTGTTTTTTTCCCTGTTACAGGCATTCTTCTTATACTGCTTGCTGTTGAGGTTCCGCTTCTTGCTCTTGAATTCAATTTCAGCTCCGTCTTCATCAACCGGTGGCGAATTATCATAGGAAATACCATCCAGCAGATTCCCGTCAAACCCCTTCTCCCTGACTTCCTTTTCGGGGGCCTTGTCCAACACTGCTCCGTCCTTTATGAATATAGTAGAGGGTATTTCGTTTTTGAAGATGTCCTTCATCTTATCCAGCAGATTCTGCATCAGGTGAAAACGGTCCACAACCTGCGTGCACTCCGGCAGCACCTCACTGATTGCAGATGCATATGCACTGGCCCGATCCCTTGCGACCAGCCGGATCTTCTTATGGCCTTTTAACCATTCCTTCAATGGGGCGCCATCCCTTCCTTCCAACAGGGCGATCATGTGGTGGTCCTTCAGGTCATAAATTGCCGTCGCATACTTTTGACCTTTTCTCATGGCTACGTCGTCAATTCCAACAGCTTCCACATCAGGGTCATTTTTGAATTCAATCCTGTCATACAAACGTTGGATGGTATCGTTGCTTATAGCGACACCCATAAGTGACAGAACAGTGCTGGCTCCTTCATTACTCATGAACATTGCCATGGCCAGGACCAATGCGTTTAAGGAATCTGTCCGAACCTGGGAAGCAGATGCAAAGGACAACGGCTCCATAAATACTTTCTGGCGGCATTCAGTGTTTACACAGTCATATTTGAAAACATTCACATGGACATACGTTGGCTTACATCGTATAGGGACATCCTGCAGGGTCCGTTCGTAAGTGGCATGTAGATCCGAAGATTTTGTTCCGCAGAGCGGGCATTTACAACTATGGACAGATGATTTCAGGAAAATGTCAATCCTGTCATCCGTTTCCTCTGTCCTGTATATGAATTGGTTTTTACCGTATAGCAGCGAATTATCTGAGGAAGGGGAATATTTCATTTGTGTTTACCTCTCATTTTGATGTCTCTATTATAACACGAATACCCAAATATGAGAATTAATAAAACAATAAATAAGACAGGTGTAAAGCCTGTCTTATTTATTGTTTATACCCAAAGTTCAGAAAGAACCCATTTCTGATAGATGCTTCATCTCATTTTTATATATTTTCAAGCTTATTCAAGCACTTTCCAATAACCGGTCTTTTTAGAACCGATTCTTTCTACATATCCATTCTCTTTCAGGAATGTAAGATTATTTTCTACTGCCGTTTCACTAATCCCTAGTATTTGATGCAATTCGCTGGTAGTAATATTAGGATTATCTCTCATTTCTGTAATAATTCTTTGCCTTCTTGAATTTAATCCTTTTTTATTCCCAACTTTATCCCCAACTTTTTTCCCAACCTTTTTAATCTTCTGAAGCGAGATTGTTACAACGATTGAATTTTCTCTGAAAGTAAACGCTTCCTTTCCATAAGTTTCAATAATCTTAGGCACCCCTCTACCAGATTTCTCACTGATATGCAACTGCAAAAAGATCTCTGATAGTTTTTCATTTACCGGTATTGATTCTCCCAGGAAAAATCCTTCCATAGTCTGTGCTGGTGCCAATGTTCCTCTCGATAAGATTTCAATTCTGTTTGAGAATACAGAAATCATCGGTTCATTTCCACTAATCCACAAATTGTGCAGAATAGCATTGATAATTGCTTCTCTAAAAGCCTTATTATCAAACAGCGGTGTTTCCGGACGTTCCACTACACGCTCGCTCTCATCTGTCTGAATCAAATTTAACACATCTGCATATCTTAAAACCTCGTCCAGAGTATAGAGTAAACAATTATTACCAAATTCTCTTACAGAAAACAAATTGGAACCTTTTGTCTCTCCTTCAAAAATTGATACCCTTAATGGAAAATGAGAATTATCTGAAAGCAACTGTGCCAACAGATTATACTCTCCATCCTTATTCCTTAATCCAAGATTCTTCTCAAAGGTTCTTTCATTTAACACGATTCCTTTTGAACCATAATACCCAAACAATTTGGAAAATGTCAGTTCTTGATATTTTGCCGGTAATGTCTCAATCGTCTCAACTCTTCCATCCAAAATCTTAAATAACTGAATTTCCCTTTTCGGATAATCTTTCAAGTTTGCTTTAGAAGAACCAATACGGATATATCGTTTTTCTTTAAATGCCGTTGGTATCTCCTCAGCAACAGGAATCACCAGAACAACAACCCTTTTACCATCAATGATTCCTTCCTCGAATGAAAAGTTGATACTTGGTGATAAATTTCTCGCCAAGAAATTTTGGTATGGCTCTTTGTTATGATCACAATACTGATTAAATGTCGTACCCACGATCTCATGGGTTTCATCATTTACACCCCATACAAAATATGCTTGTGGTTTATAATGAAATGCCGCTGCGTTTGACAATGCTGATATATATTCCCCCAACACTTCTGGCTGAAACCAATTTTCTTTAAATTCAAACCATTCCTGTTCATCGTCATATGCACATAAATCTAAAACTAATTTTTCAATATTCATAAATCATCATCCTTTTCCCAACTTTTATTCCCAACAAAATCATTATAATACATTGGGAATAAAGTTGGGAATATTTTATGCATTTCTCAAAAAAATATTCTTAGAACCTATCAAAATCCTCCTGTGTCGCAACCTGCGCATATTTACAATCATCATTCCTACTCTCTGCATACATATCATTAATAAGGCCTATCGACAGCAGCTCCAAATCTGCCATCGACAAGCCTAACTGCACGCACCTTAACAGAAACAACGGTGTTGTCATTTCACGGTCTGTCGGACGAAGTTTTTTTCAGCTTCCACATCGGTCTGCACGTTCAATCCCCAGAGTTCAATTAACTGCGGAAGTACCTGATAAATGGAAAAGGTGTTGAACCCATCCAGCCACTCTTCCAGTGTGTTCGGAATGGATGCATCCGCATGTTTTGCCATGACAAATGCGATATTTTCAAACATCTCCAAAGAGAACATATCCAGATTGGAACTTTCTTCACTGTTGTCTCCAATGGATTTTTCCAATGCTTTCAGGTCCCTTTGTACCAGTCATTGTAAACGGTTGTATCTGTGGTATTTCCTGTCTTTGCCTTTACCAGACCACTGGAAAGCGGTGTTGCCTTAATGGTCAATGTCTCCGTCTGCACCTCTCTGGTATCCTCATTGGTCTTACCCTCGATACCCGGTCTGGATGCTGCACAATTATAAAGCACGTGGCGGATGTGTCTCTGGTCACCATCGAACTCAAAGAGTAACGCAAAGGATTCCAATTCCACCTGTGCGTTCTCAATCAGAACACCGTTGTCATCCAACTCTTCCTTCAGGATTTCAGTTCGGAAATCTTCCGGAATCAATGCAAGTTCCAAATCACCTTCATAACCCATGTTATTGTTAATAACATAGTAGGCGATACAATCTGCATAGAAGTTCTCCGGTTCCCCATTCGCATCCAAAGAAATGGATACGGAACCCGGAATGGCTTTTGGATTTCCATAGGAAACAGTACCATCCTCTGCAATGGTGAGTAATGCGTAATGTGCATTTTTCAGATTATATTTTACTTTGTTATTTTTCTCTGACATCTCTATACCTCCATCTCAAATATGCAAAGGACTTCATAGAGCTTTTCGCTCTCTATCCAAGTTTCAGATTTATTATAAAAGATTCCGTGTTCATCTAACACATCCTCCAACTGCTGTTCCACCGCCAAATCTTTTAAATCAGTGTACAGTTCTATATGAACCTCATTTATCTTGTAATAGACCTTGCCATCCGCTGAGAAGTTATTGCTCCCAGGAAGCAGATAACAGATAAATGGTGGCTCCGGCAATTCTCCTTCTGCAAAATGATGGTATGCAAAAGGAATCTGTGTCTCACTTAAAATCTGCAATAATTCTTCCATGTCTAACCTCTCAATGCTCTTTCAATCTCTTCCTGTAACTGACGGATTCCTTGCTGTTCTGCCGGTGCGATATGGGCTTTCCCTTCCACTCTTCCGCCATTCCTTTTGGCATGACCATATTCCAGAAGATGTGCAAGCTGATACCGGTTCTTAGAATGAACCACCATTGTCAGCGTCTGGGAGGTTTCCCTGACCTTCTTTGCAGTCCAACTCTTTGCATACTTTCCGGTATCTTCCGGAGCATTCGCCTTAATCTCCTTCCGAACTGTGGTACTTGCATGTTTTACAGCTTCTTTCATATCATCCGTAGCAAGTTCTGCAAACTCAGTCAGCCCTTGCATGATCACATCCGCCATGTCATTGATATTTACTGTGGACACCACCCTTACCGCCTCACTTTCTCACATCGGAATTTCAAAGATTTCTTTTTGTAATTCATGTGGTCTACAGAAAGAATGTTGTATATCTCCCCACGAAACAGGATGCGGAAACCTGTGGACACGATGTCCACAAGTTGGTTGCAATACCTGACTGTAAATGTGATACCTACATCATCTATTGTCTGCCCTGCTTCTGATTTCTCGTTTCTACTCTCGCCACCAATCGTGGCAAAACAGGAATAATAATCTTCCCACGCATTCTTACGATTACCAATAACATCAGACACTACAGCGTTCTTCTGGAACAGGATTTTTTCATTCAGCAAAGATACCTTCATCAGAACCCCTCCTGTCTGCACCCAAAGAGTAAAGAACGGAGTGATAATGTTAATGCATGATGGTCTGCTTCTTCCCTGTGTTCATACAGATAAGCAACCGCATACATGACCGCAATTCTGGCACAAGGTTCTTCATCAAAAGCATCTTCATCAGTAATCCTTGTCACGTCCATGCATAATATCTGGGCAGATTCCATGATATTACGGAGCAGAACATCATCATCCTCAAAGTCCACACGAAGATATTTTTTCATTTCATCCAACGTTACTACCACGTTTCCACCTCCGCATTAAGATGGTGGCGAACTAATCCGACACCACCCTATTTCCAGAATTAGGCACCCATCTTGAGTACCTGAACTGCTTCGGCAAGCACCAACTTACCATCCACACGTTCTTTTGCAACAAAGCCGACCATACCGTTTCCGGCAAAGAGTTCCTTAAGTTCTGTAAAAGAACGAACCCCACGGTCACCAATGTTGTAGTAACTGAAATCACCAAAAGCGATAACAGGTTTACCCGCTGCAATGGTAGGAACATATGCAGAAGTCATTACTTCATATCCAAAGAGTCTGTCCGGTTCTCCAGCCTGTAAAGAAGGCTGCCATAAATACTGACCATTCTCATCTTTCAGCTTACGAAGTGCCGCAATGGTCGCATCATTCATAATGAACTTGGCTTTCTTACGGTAAGGGCGCTTCAACGCATACACCAGATTGATGATCTCATCCGCAGTAATCTCCGTTGCGCTTGCAGCAGTCACACCGATTTCTCCACCACCCTCTTCTGCAAAAATACCAAGAGGCTTGCCGGTACCATCACCATTGAGGAATGCATCCTCTTCTGCATTTGCCAATGCTCTGGAGAACTGACGAATCAAATAATTCTCCAATCCAAACGCATTATCATAAAGCAACTCTTCTGTAACCTTTACAGCCACATGGAGCTTATGGGCATCCAGATTGATCTGGTCGAACTTCGCATCACCAAAAGTTAATGCCTCGCCTTCGTCAATCCATGCTGCAGCAGGTTTGCTACCTGCAATGTTAATCTTGCGTTCTCCACTGGTAGTAATCGTAGTACCAAGTCTACGGAAGATATTTTCCTCTTCCAGACCTTCAATCAATCTGGAATCGTACTCTTCCGGTACAAGATAACCACCATCGGTATCAATACCCTCAGAAAGCACGTTTCTGATATTACGGAAGTTGTTACGGATTGCATGGAGCATTGCTTCCTTATATTCGTTGGAAGCACGACCAGTCTTTTTCTCCTGACCACCGGCACCATTCATAGGCTTACCGGTAAGAGGAGTATTCACAGGCTTATTCAGCTCTGCTTCCATAGCCTCCATCTCTTCCATACGTGCAATCTCAGCAGAATAATTCTGTACTTTCTGCTCCATTTCCGCATAAGTGGCTGCATCCTCAGCGGATAACAGACCGTCCTTATCACGTTTTGTTTCCACGAAAGTCTTAGCAGCTTCCCACGCTTTGTTTCTTTTTTTGATTATTTCGCGCCAGCGGATCCGGAGCGGAACGTAGTTCCGCTCCACTGATTTTCCTTAGCGAACCACCGGTTCGCCTTTGGGATCCACCCCGTAGGGTTATTTCCTGGGTTTTGCGAAATACTCTCTCATGTTCATGCTGCCCGTTTCTATCCAATAGGCGGTATGTGCATAGCGGTCCACTATGGCTTCCGCCTGGACACCCTCGCCAAGCCGCTTGATCCAGTCATCTTTCCGGTACTGGGTGCAGAAGATAGTAGAGGTGGAGTCAGAACGCCGCTCCATCAGTTCAAAGAGAAAGTACAGCTCACTGTCCGATATGTCTGAGACCAGCCATTCATCCAGGATGAGGAGCGGGATTTTTCCATACCGGTTCAGCAGCTTCTTCGGGCTGCCTGTGATGGCGGCACAGTCACCGTATTCCATGAGCAGGTCAGGAAGGCGGATATAAAGGACCCTGAACTGGTTAAGGCATGCCTGTTTCCCCAGGGCACAGGCCAGATATGTCCTGCCTGATCCGGTAAATCCCTGCAGGACGATGCTCTGGTGGGCATCGATGTACTGGCAGCTGGACAGGTTCCCAGGAAGCTCCCTGTTCAGCCCCCGGCCTTCATACAGGATGCCCTGCATGTCCGCCTGCGGGAAGCGAAGTCTTGCAGACCTTATGAGCCTCTGGATCTTTGCGTTGTACTTTTCCTGATAGACATAATCCACCAGCCGCTGCATCCTGTCGTCAAACGGCAGCCCCAGTGTGGCTGGCTCAGCCTGCTGTGCCTCCAGCCCGGAGATGATTTCGCCAAGGTTCATTTCGCGCAGTTTGCGCCTGCTCTCATCATTGATCATTCCGGCCACCTCCATAGTAATCGCTGCCACGCAGGTACCCCATGGGTGTTTTTGCCCTGTCGGAGGCTTTCTTCTGTTCCATGTAGATTTCATCTTGATTGGCGGCCAGTATGGAGCTAAGATGGTGGTAGCGGGGCTTCTTAATCCCATTGGTTACTGCGAATTCACAGGCGGCTTCCAGGCGCGCTTCGGAGTACTTATTGCTCAACCGCAGAACAGCCAGGGCAGGATTGTAGCCCTGTTCTTTTATGGATACGCCCTCGAAGATCCGGCCAACCACTTCTGCCGTATATTTCCCGATGGCGCCCGCCCGGTTTTTGATGCGTACATCGTCCCATGGAGAGATACGGAACCTGTCCGGCATGTCCTCCTGGTGGGTGGAATACTGGTTCTTCCTGCCGGATGGGAAGCGGTTGTGGGTCGCGATGCGGGTGTTACCGCTGTAAATCTCCACGGTGCTGTCCGTGACTTTCAGGTCTACCGTTTTGCGGGCATACTGGTAAGGACAGGAATACCGGTTGTATTCAAACACCACATGGAAGTCAATGTTCACTTTCCTGCCGTATACCCATGTGGCAATCTCATAAGGAATGGAAGGCAGGGGATGGAGAAAAGGCTTTTCATCCAGGTAAGCTTCACAGCGGCTGCCTTCCCGTTTCTGGAAGCTGCTGTGGTTAAAGGCATCAAGTTTTCGGGATACGGCAGCCTTCAGCTCATCAAAGGAGCAGAACATTTCATTCCTGAGCCTGGCGATGACTGCGGTTGCAACCTTGCCGACAGTCCCCTCCACGGATGCTTTCTGTTTGGGCCTGCGGATTCCCGCAGGCATGATGGCTGTCTGGTAATGACTGCCAAGGGCTTCATAATCAGCCGTCAGGATGATCTCCCCTTCCCTGGGATGGGACACGACGCCTGTCTTCCGGTTGTCGCAGATGAGGCGTGTGGCCACACCGCCAAAGTACTGGTACATATGGACATGGGCGCGGATGAAGGAATCCATCTTCATGTCCCGGCAGGGCTCTACATAGGAATACTGGCTGTATGGCAGGGTCGCCACGAACAGATAGACTTTCACGGCTTCCCCTGTTGCCGTATCCACATATTCCATCACCGGGCCTGACCAGTCCACTTCGACTGCATCTCCCGGTTTATGCTCCAGATGGTTTGTCAGCCTGTTCACAATGATATAGTCGCTGTATCCTTTGCAGTATTTCGTGTATCCCATGGGAATGCTGCCAGCCGCCCTGCACTGGTCCTGGTATTCCTGCCAGAGGAGCTTCAGGGTGACGCCCACCCGTTTCAGTTCCTGATGCACATATCCGTAATCGGGCTGGGCATACATGGATTCCTGCACGAACTTGTCAGGATAGAACATGCGGTAAACCGAGTCTTCATCCATGTCTCTGACATCTTCGTAGGAGATGCCATTTTCATCTGCTTTGTGAAATACATCACCAACAGAGTTAACAGAAATGTGTCTTGTCCGGGCAATGGCGTTTCTTCCCATTCCACTGCCCCGAAGCTCCAGTATGAGCTTCACGCTGATTTTTTTGGCCATAATATTCGGCCTCCTTTCGTAGAATCGGAGCCAATCTCTCCAAACATGATTCTACAGGAGACACTTACGAATCGTTAAGCACAGACCATAAATTTTGATTGGATCTATTCGTGTGACAGGTGGATCTATTCTGAATACTGGTTATAAACTGGATCCCCTCACCTGACTGGTGGATCTCAAATGAATATCGACAGCTCTCTCAGCGCGAAATATTCACTCTTCATCAGTTCCGGGAACTCACGCCTTAAATATTCTGACAGACAGATTCTTTCAAATGCAGCGTTAAATGCCCATTTTGTCACAGAATCATCCACCAGTGCCTGTAAGATATTCTCCGGCAACACATCCCCGGATGCCATATCATACACCGTGACCGGACTGCCATTTATAGACACAGCAAACAGCAGTATTTCAAATGCCGGCGATTCCACATATCGGTATGCACCACTCTTTTTAATATCCACATCACTGTAGGTTTCAAGGTCAATCGACATTTCTTTTATCATCATACATTCCTCCACGACAAAGAAGCGGCAGCATATCGCCACCGCCTCCGCAATCATTATTCCTTATTCTTTTCCAATCTTGTCTTGCGTTCTCTTTCACTTCTGATATCATCACGAATATCCCTGTAGATCTGTTGCCCAGCAAATTAAACATCTGCCTCTCCACCGTCAGCGTCATGGAATTCTACCGCCAGCTCTGCTCTGT
>CAJUAA010000030.1 GCA_910584205.1 uncultured Lachnospiraceae bacterium | reverse complement strand
GTGTAACACAAAAGGAAGCATGATTTTGAGGGTACGACTTTGCGATTGCCCTAGCAGGAAGTGAACATTTGTTCACTTCCTGTTGCTTTTTTTCTCTCTTCTGTGCTATAATGTCACCGAACTGGACAACAAACAACACAGCAGGAGTGAATCATAGATGACAGAAGAAAGAAGAAAATTTATCAAAATCCGGGGTGCCAACGAGCACAATCTGAAGAACATCGATCTGGAGATTCCGCGCAACGAACTGGTCGTCATGACCGGTTTAAGCGGTTCCGGCAAGTCTTCCCTTGCCTTTGACACGATCTACGCGGAGGGGCAGCGGCGGTATATGGAGTCCCTGTCTTCCTATGCCAGACAGTTTCTGGGACAGATGGAGAAGCCGGACGTGGAGAGCATCGAAGGGCTTTCTCCGGCGATCTCCATCGACCAGAAGTCCACGAACCGCAATCCCCGTTCTACCGTGGGGACGGTGACGGAGATTTACGACTATTTCCGTCTGCTTTATGCCAGGATCGGTGTTCCCCACTGTCCCAAATGCGGCAGGGAGATCAAAAGACAGACCGTGGACCAGATGGTGGACCAGATCATGGACATGCCGGAGCGGACGAAGATCCAGCTTCTGGCTCCGGTGGTCAAGGGGCGTAAGGGCGAGCATGTGAAGCTTCTGGAGAAAGCCAGGAAGAGCGGTTTCGTGCGTGCGAAGATCGACGGGAACATCTATGAGCTGTCCGAGGAGATCAAGCTGGAAAAAAACATCAAGCATTTGATCGAGATCGTGGTGGACCGTCTGGTGGTGAAGCCGGGGATCGAGAAGCGGCTGGCGGATTCCATCGAGACGGTGCTGGGGCTGTCGGACGGCCTTCTGGTGGTGGAGGTGATCGGCGGGGAGCTTCTGACCTTCAGTTCCAGCTACGCCTGCCCGGACTGCGGCGTCAGTATGGAGGAGATCGAGCCCAGGAGCTTTTCTTTCAACAATCCGTTCGGCGCCTGCCCGGACTGCTTTGGACTGGGATACAAGATGGAGTTTGACGAGGAGCTGATGATTCCGGACAGGTCGTTAAGCCTGGCGGAGGGCGCCATCCAGGTCATGGGCTGGCAGTCCTGTACGGACCCGTCCAGCTTTACCTATGGAATTCTGAAGGCCCTGTCGCAGGAATATTCCTTTGACCTGGCCACTCCCTACGGGGAACTGCCGGAGGATATCCGGAACGTACTGCTTCACGGGACGGACGGCAGGGAAATACAGGTGCATTATAAAGGGCAGAGAGGCGAGGGCGTCTATGCGGTAACTTTTGAGGGACTGATCAAAAACTGCGAACGCCGTTACCGGGAGACCGGTTCGGATACCATGAAGCAGGAGTATGAGAGTTTCATGCGGATTACACCGTGCCGCTCCTGTAAAGGACAGAGGCTGAAGCCCGGATCTCTGGCTGTGACCGTCTGTGACAAAAATATATATGAAGTGACGAATCAGTCCGTGCGGGATCTGCAGGCGTTTCTGAACGGAATGACGCTGACCAGCCAGCAGCTTCTGATCGGGGACCAGATTTTAAAAGAGATCAAGGCGCGTATCAATTTCCTGATGGATGTGGGACTGGATTACCTGTCTCTGACCAGAGCCACCGGGACGCTGTCCGGCGGGGAGGCCCAGCGGATCCGGCTGGCCACCCAGATCGGTTCCGGGCTGGTGGGCGTGGCGTATATTCTGGACGAGCCCAGCATCGGCCTGCACCAGAGGGACAACGACAAGCTTCTGAATACCCTGCGCCATCTCCGGGATCTGGGAAACACGGTGATTGTGGTGGAGCACGACGAAGATACCATGCTGGCGGCGGATTATGTGGTGGACATCGGTCCCGGCGCCGGGGAGCACGGCGGACAGGTGGTGGCGGCAGGGACGGCACGGGAACTGATGGACAATCCGGCGTCCGTGACAGGCGCGTATCTAAGCGGCAGGATACGGATTCCGGTGCCCGGAAAGAGGAGAACGCCTTCCGGCTGGCTGACCGTCAAAGGCGCCAGGGAAAATAACCTGAAAAACATAGAAGTGAGATTTCCTCTGGGGGTCATGACCTGCGTCACCGGCGTATCCGGCTCCGGGAAGAGTTCTCTGGTCAATGAGATTTTGTACAAGAGCATGGCAAGGCAGCTGAACCGGGCCAGGACCATACCCGGGAAACATCGTTCCATCGAGGGGATGGAGCAGCTGGACAAGGTCATCTGCATCGACCAGTCCCCCATCGGAAGGACGCCCAGGTCTAATCCGGCCACGTATACAGGGGTATTTGACATGATCCGCGATCTGTTTGCGTCGACCCCGGATGCAAAGGCGAAGGGATATAAGAAAGGCCGCTTCAGCTTTAATGTCAAGGGGGGCCGCTGTGAGGCCTGTTCCGGTGACGGTATCCTGAAGATTGAGATGCATTTCCTGCCGGACGTATACGTTCCCTGTGAAGTTTGTCACGGAAAGAGGTATAATCGGGAGACACTGGAAGTAAAATATAAAGGCAAAAACATTTACGACGTACTGGACATGACAGTGGAGGAGGCGCTTACTTTCTTTGAGCATGTTCCGTTTATCCGCAGGAAGATCGAGACGCTCTATGATGTGGGACTTTCCTACATTAAGCTGGGACAACCGTCCACGACCCTGTCCGGAGGAGAGGCGCAGAGGATCAAGCTGGCTACGGAGCTGAGTCGCAGAAGTACGGGAAAGACCGTCTATATTCTGGATGAACCCACGACCGGACTGCATTTTGCCGACGTGCACAAGCTGACGGAGATTCTGAACCGTCTGGCGGAAGGAGGCAATACAGTCATTGTCATCGAGCACAATCTGGATGTCATCAAGACGGCGGACTACCTCATTGACATGGGACCGGAGGGCGGAGACGGCGGCGGTACCGTTGTGGCCCAGGGCACGCCGGAGGAAGTGGCGGAGATTCCCGCTTCTTATACAGGACATTATGTGAAAAAGTATTTGCAAAAAGGAAAAACTGTTGTATCATAAGAAATTATATGGAAAAGAGCAATGGTGGAATCTGGAATGTTGGAAATTTTGCAGAAACTGGTAGGAGCGGAACGGGTATGGGCGGAGGAACCGATGAAAGACCATACCACGTTCCGGGCAGGAGGATGTGCGCGTTATCTGGTGGAACCGGAAGACGCGGCGCAGTTGTCGGCAGTCGTGAACGCATGCCGGGAACAGGATGTTCCTTATTATGTCGTTGGGAACGGGAGCAATCTTCTGGTCAGCGACGAGGGCTATGACGGAGTGATCATCCATCTGTTCAAAAATATGTCAAAGATCCGGGTGGAGGGGGAGCGTATGATCCTTCAGGCTGGAGCGCTTCTTGTGCGTGCAGCCAGTACGGCGTGCCGGGAAGGGCTGTCCGGCCTGGAGTTCGCTTCAGGCATCCCCGGGACGGTCGGCGGGGCTCTTGTGATGAATGCCGGGGCATACGGCGGAGAGATGAAAGATGTGGCCAGCCGCGTGACCGTACTGACTGCGGAAGGGACGATCCGGGAATATACGAAGGAAGAGATGGCGTTCGGTTACCGCAGGAGCAGGCTGACGGAGGAAGAGAGCATCGTGCTGGAGGCGGAATTCGCGCTCCGTCCGGGAAGGACGGAGGAGATCCGCGCCAGGATGGAAGAGCTGAAGGAGCAGAGAGTGGCGAAACAGCCGCTGGAGTACGCCAGCGCCGGAAGCACGTTTAAGCGGCCGGAAGGGTATTTTGCAGGAAAGCTGATTGAAGACGCGGGACTGCGGGGCTTCCGGATCGGAGATGCACAGGTGTCGGAGAAACACTGCGGTTTTGTCATTAACCGGGGCAATGCCACGGCATCACAGATCGCGGAAGTCATCAGGCAGGTGCAGGACAGGGTCTATGAACGTTCCGGAGTCCGGCTTCAGACCGAAGTGAAGTTTCTGGGGTGGGAGCAGACAGAAAAGTAAGCAGATGTAAATTCTGGTGGGAGACAGAAGAGATGAGACTGGTAATTGTGACCGGCATGTCCGGTGCAGGTAAGGCGACGGCGCTGAAGATACTGGAGGATGCGGGTTATTTCTGTGTGGATAACCTGCCGGTATCTTTTGTGGACAAGTTTGCGGAGCTGACGGCTTCCGGCAACAGCGAGATCACGAAGGTGGCCGTCGGGCTGGATATCCGAAGCGGCAGGGCGCTGGGACAGATGGAGCAGATCCTCGCGCATATGGAGGCCAGAGGGATTCCCTGTGAGGTCCTTTTTCTGGATGCCGGCAATGATATCCTGGTGAAGCGCTATAAGGAGACCAGGAGGATGCATCCCCTGGCGGAATCCGGGCGGATCGAGCAGGGGATTATCCTGGAGCGGGATCGTTTGGTCTTTCTGAAGAAGCATGCGGATTACATTATTGATACAAGTCAGCTTCTTGTGCGGGAACTGAAGCAGGAACTGGACAAGATCTTTGTCCAGAACCGGGAATTCAAGAATCTGATGATCACGGTGCTTTCCTTTGGATTCAAATACGGGATTCCAAGCGACGCAGACCTGGTGTTTGACGTGAGGTTTCTGCCCAATCCGTATTATTATGAAAATCTGAGAAGACTTACGGGCAACGATCAGGCGGTCCAGGAGTTCGTCATGGGTTTTGAGATGGCGCATGTCTTTCTGGACAAGCTGGACGACATGGTTCGGTTTCTGGTTCCCAACTATGTGCTGGAAGGCAAAAACCAGCTGGTGATCGCCATCGGCTGTACCGGCGGCAAGCACCGTTCGGTCACGCTGGCCAACAGGCTTTATGAGCGACTTCAGGATCAGAAAGATTACGGGGTCAAACTGGATCACCGGGACATCGGAAAGGATGCCATGAGAGGAAAATGATCCGGACGGGCAGAATCTGCCGTATATCAAAATACTGCATGGCGAAGGAAGGAGGGCATTTATGTCATTTTCCGGAGACGTCAAGGAAGAGCTTTCCAGGCCGTCTTCTGCCGGCCGGCATTGCCGCCTGGCAGAAACTGCTGCTGTTTTAAGCCTATGCGGAAAGATAATCATCACTGAAAATGACCAGTATTGTGTAAAAATACAGACGGAAAATCTTCCAGTTGCAAGAAAGTACTTTACATTATTGAGAAAAGCATTTAATATTAAAGCGGAAGTCGCAGTTCGGAAAAACCGGGAGACCCGTTCCTGTTCTGTAGTAGTCCGAAAGGACAGGGAGGCCAGGAGACTGCTGAAGGAGACGTGTCTTCTGGATTCGGATGGAAATATTCATGAATGTATGTCACTGATACATAACCAGCTGCTGAAGCAGAACTGCTGCAGGCGGGCTTTTATACGGGGAGCATTTCTGGCGGCGGGTTCCGTCAGCGCTCCGGAGAAATCCTATCATTTTGAGATCGTATGCGCCTCGCAGAAAAAGGCAGAGCAGCTTCAGGAACTTCTTTTACAATATGAGATCGATGCGAAGACGGTACTGCGCAAGCAGCATTATGTGGTCTATGTAAAAGAAGGCGCGCAGATTGTGAAGCTGTTGGGGCTTATGGGGGCACATGTATCATTGATGCAGCTGGAAAATATCCGGATCGTAAAGGAAATGCGCAACTCGGTGAACCGGAAGGTAAACTGTGAGACGGCGAATCTGAACAAGACGGTTTCCGCGTCAGTCAGGCAGGTGGAAGATATCCGATATATTGAACAGCATAAGGGACTGCACGAACTGACGGAAGGTCTGGAGGAGATTGCCAGACTGAGACTGGAACATCCGGATGCCAGTTTGAAGGAACTGGGCGATATGCTATCCCCGCAGGTTGGGAAATCCGGAGTGAATCATCGTCTGCGTAAGCTGAGTCTTATTGCAGAACAATTGCGTAAGGGCGAGGAGGAGTAAAATGATCAAAAAACCAATCACCATTCAGATCGCTGATGGACTGGAAGCCAGACCGACAGCGTTGCTTGTTCAGGTTGCAAGCCAGTATGACAGCAAGATCTATGTGGAGATCGGCGACAAAAAGGTCAATGCCAAAAGTATTATGGGCATGATGACCCTTGGACTGTCTGCCGGAGAATCCGTGGTAGTATCTGTGGACGGTAATGACGAGATGGACGCAATCGAAAATATTGAGAAGTATCTGAGCAGCAATCATCAGTAAACAGCTGTACATTGCATGATATGATAGATGAGCGGAGGTTTGTTACGATAACCTCCGCTTTGTTGCAGGTAAAAGGCATGCGCCGGCCTGCAGGGAGGGGAGGATGAGCCATGGATGCGTATACAGGATTTGCCGCAGTCTATGATCTTTTTATGGAGGATGTACCGTACGTGGAATGGAGCCGCTGGATTCTGGAGGTTTTGAAAAAATATGGGATCAAGGACGGTCTGGTTCTGGATCTGGGGTGCGGGACCGGCAGGATGACCGAGCTTCTGGCGCAGGCGGGATACGACATGATCGGGATCGACCAGTCGGAGGAGATGCTGGAGATCGCCATGGAGAAAAAAGAGCGGTCCGGCCATGACATTCTCTATCTGTGCCAGGATATGAGGGCATATGAACTGTATGGAACTGTACGGGCCGTCGTCAGCGTATGCGATTCCATGAACTATGTGCTGGAAGAAGAGGAGTTTCTGCATATACTGTCCGCTGCAGCGCGGAATTACCTGGATTACGGCGGGCTTTTTGTCTTTGATCTGAATACGGTGTACAAATACCGGGAGCTCCTGGGAGAGCAGACCATTGCGGAGAACAGGGATGAGGGGAGCTTTATCTGGGAAAATGTCTATGATGAAGAGGAGAGGATCAATGAATATGATCTGACACTTTTCATTCGGGAGGATTCGGGGTATTATAGAAAGTATGAGGAGAGCCATTATCAGAGGGCTTATCCCATGGACACCGTGCGGGTTCTGGTGGAACAGTCGGGACTGGAACTGCTGGAGCTTCTGGACGCCTATACACAGGAGCCGGCGAGAGCGGATTCCGAGCGGGTCTGCGTGGTCTGCAGGCGGCCGTTTCCGGAAGAATGAAGCCGGTCTTTCTGCATTTGGAAATAAAGGAGATACGAAGATGGGAGATTATATGGTAAGGGCGACCGCCGCGGAAGGACAGATCCGGGTGTTTGCCATGACTTCGAGAGAGATGGTGGAAACCGCCCGGGAAAAGCACAATACCAGTCCAGTGGTGACGGCGGCGCTGGGACGGCTTCTGACGGCAGGAGCCATGATGGGATTCATGATGAAGGGGGAGGAGGATCTTCTGACCCTTCAGATCCGGTGCAGCGGGCCGGTGAAGGGTTTGACGGTCACGGCGGACGCCAAAGGGCATGTCAAGGGCTATGCGGAAGTGCCGCATGTCATGCTTCCTCCCAATAAAAAGGGAAAGCTTGACGTGGGAGGCGCTCTGGACCTGGGAGTCCTGAATGTGATCCGGGATCTGGGGATGAAAGAGCCCTATGTGGGACAGACGGAACTGAAGACCGGGGAGATCGGGGACGATCTGACCTGGTATTTTGCCAATTCCGAACAGACGCCGTCTTCTGTGGGACTGGGAGTCCTGATGGAACGGAACAATACCGTAAAGCAGGCGGGCGGATTTATCATCCAGCTCATGCCCTTTGCGTCGGAAGAGATCGTCGACCGGCTGGAGGAAAAGCTGACCTCCATGGAGTCCGTCACCGATTATCTGGACCGGGGGGTGACGCCGGAGCAGCTTCTTCAGGAACTTTTGGGAGCGTTTGGACTGGAAGTGCTGGAGCGGATGGACGCCGCCTTTTCCTGCAACTGCAGCAGGGAACGCGTGGAGAAAGCCATCGCCGCCGTGGGAAGAAAAGAGCTGAACGATATGGTGCAGGAAGCAAAGCCCATCGAGGTGAAATGCCATTTCTGCAATACGGCATATGAATTTACAGTGGAAGATCTGAAGAGAATCATAAGAAGGAGTAAATAAGAGATGAGATACGGATTTGTAAAGACGGCGGCGCTGACGCCGAAGGTCAAAGTGGCGGATACCGGACACAATGCGCAGGAGATTATAAAGATGATGAAGGAAGCATGGGAGAGGGGCGCCAGGATTCTGGTATTTCCGGAACTGTGCATTACCGGATACACCTGCGGAGAGCTGTTTTTGCAGGAACTGCTTCTTGGGAAGGCAAAGGAGGCGCTCCTTGAGATTGTGGAAGCCAGCGAGGGGATGGACGGGCTGTTTTTTGTGGGCCTTCCGCTGGAGGTAAGAGGGAAGCTTTATAACGCAGCGGCAGGCTTTTCCAACGGAAAGCTTCTGGGGCTGGTTCCCAAGAGCTGCATTCCCAACTACAGTGAGTTTTACGAGGCGCGCCATTTTACAAAGGCGCCGGAGGAATATGCCTTTATCGACTGGCAGGGCGGCAGAGTGCCTTTTGGGACGAATATCCTTTTTTCCTGCAGGGACATGCCGGGCCTTCTGACAGCGGCGGAGATCTGCGAGGACGTGTGGTCGCCGGACCCGCCCAGTGTCCGCCATGCCCTTCACGGGGCGGTCGTGATCGTAAATCTGTCCGCCAGCGATGAGATCACGGGAAAAGAGTCTTACCGCAGGGACCTGGTGCGCATCCAGTCGGGCAGGCTGGCCTGCGGCTACATCTACGCCAGCGCCGGGGAAGGGGAATCCTCCACGGATCTGGTATTTGGGGGGCATCATCTGATCTGTGAAAACGGAAGCGTGATCCGGGAGTCCCGCCGTTTCCGGAATGAAACGGTGTACGGGGAGCTGGACGTGGAACGGCTGGCCGGGGAGCGCAGGCGCATCTCTACCTTTGACGCGGCAGCCGACGCACCGGATTATGTGGTCGTACCTTATGGCATGAAGTGTCCGGATACGCCTCTGGAGCGGGAGATCAACCGGATGCCCTTTGTGCCGGACCGGGAGGAAGAACGGGTAAAACGCTGTGAGGAGATCCTCATGATCCAGGCCATGGGGCTTAAGAAACGGATGGAACATACGAACTGCAGAAGCGTGGTGGTCGGGATCTCCGGCGGGCTGGATTCCACGCTGGCGCTTCTGGTGTCCGCGAAGGCGTGCGACCTTCTGGAAATTTCCAGGGCGTGCATCCGGGCCGTGACCATGCCCTGCTTCGGCACCACGGACCGGACGTACAACAACGCCTGTGAACTTACCAGGCGGCTGGGCGCAGAGCTTCAGGAGGTGGATATCCGGGAAGCGGTTACGGTCCATTTTCGGGACATCGGCCATGACAGCGAAGTGCACGACGTAACTTATGAAAATTCTCAGGCAAGAGAGCGGACGCAGGTTCTGATGGACATTGCGAACCGGACCGGCGGTATGGTGGTCGGTACCGGCGACATGTCGGAACTGGCGCTGGGATGGGCGACCTACAACGGAGACCACATGTCCATGTATGGGGTGAACGCGTCCGTGCCGAAGACGCTGGTGCGTCACCTGGTCCGTTACTATGCGGATACCTGCGGGGACCGTGCGCTGTCGGCAGTGCTGCTTGACATCCTTGACACGCCGGTCAGTCCGGAGCTTCTGCCGCCCAGAGACGGGGTGATCGCTCAGAAGACGGAGGATCTGGTGGGTCCTTATGAGCTTCATGATTTCTATCTGTACTATATGCTTCGGTTCGGATTCGCACCGGACAAGATCTATTATCTGGCGAAGCAGGCATTTGCGGGAGAGTACGATGACGCAGTCATTTTAAAATGGCTGAAAACGTTCTGCCGCCGGTTTTTCGCACAGCAGTTTAAACGTTCCTGCCTGCCGGACGGGCCGAAGGTGGGTACGGTGGCGGTGTCGCCCAGAGGGGATCTTCGGATGCCCAGCGACGCCAGCGCCGCTCTGTGGATGGATTGTCTGGAAGAACTTGTATAGAGCGGGCGGAAACCGGACAGAATGTGTAATGAAAAAAGTCCTTATTCATATATTTTATAGAAATGAAGAGGAAGAAGAGGACTTTTTATGCCAGAAAACGAATTTGAAAATACACCCCGCCTTCCGGCTGAAGAGGGCAGGCTGCAGGTGCGGCTGACCGAAGAACGGACCATGAAGCCGGTACCGGGAGCGGAGATTGAGATCTCTTATGAGGGAGATCCGGACAGTGAGGTCCGGCGTTATACGACCGATGAGTCGGGGATGACGGAGCTTATCATGCTTCCGGCGCCCGCGGAAGTGTACAGTACACAGTATTCAGAGGAACAGCCCTACGCGGAGTATACGGTCCGTGTACGCGCGGAAGGGTATGAGGATACGGAAGTGGCAGGCACGGAGATCCTTCCGGGAGTACTGGCGATCCAGGAGATCCGCATGCAGGCGTCCACGCCTGACAAAACCTTTGAACGGATCGTCATCGGTCCCCATACGCTGTTCGGCACCTATCCGCCGAAGATTGCGGAAGAGGAGATCAAGCCAACCATGGAGACCGGGGAGATCGTACTGAGCAGGGTGGTGATTCCGGAATATATCATCGTTCATGACGGAGTGCCGACGGACACCAGCGCCCGGAATTACTGGGTGAGATACCGGGACTATATCAAAAATGTAGCCTCCAGCGAGATCTATGCCACGTGGACGGATGCGGCCATCCGCGCCAATGTACTGGCGATCATGTCGTTTGTACTGAACCGTGTTTATACGGAGTGGTATCGCAACAAGGGTTATGACTTTACGATCACGTCTTCCACGGCTTTTGACCAGAAATGGATTCCCGGGCGAAACATCTTCCAGAGCATTTCGGATGTGGTGGATGAGATGTTTGGCAACTACCTGTCCCGTCCGAACGTCAAGCAGCCGATCCTGACCCAGTACTGCGACGGCAGGCGGGTGACCTGCCCCAACTGGATGACCCAGTGGGGAGCCCAGAGCCTTGGGGAACAGGGGTATTCCGCCATCGAGATTCTGCGCTACTATTACGGCGACAGCATCTATATCAATACGGCGGTGGAAATCTCGGGCGTGCCGTCCTCCTGGCCCGGCCAGGATCTGGCGGAAGGTTCCAGAGGGGCAAAGGTACAGCAGATGCAGGAGCAGCTGAATGTGATCGCCGGTGCCTATCCCGCGCTTCCCCGGATTGCGGCGGACGGGATCTACGGTCCGGCCACCAGAGCGGCTGTGGAAAAATTTCAGTCTGTCTTCGGGCTTCCGGTTACCGGAATTGTAAATTACCAGACCTGGTACAAAATATCCGAGTTGTACGTGGGAGTTTCCAGAATCGCGGAATTAAGTTAAATAAAGTCTTTTCTTTTTGCCAAACATTGGGTATAATGTAATACATGGAAAGCGCTGAGAACGCTTTCCATGTATTAACGAGAGAAAATGTGCAGAAAGGACTTTTGACGAAGTCCGTCAGGTGAACGACAGAAAATAACATATCTTAAAATAGATGGAAGGAACGAAAGGAGAACATATTATGGCAGGAACAGATGTTGGAATTGATTTGGGAACCGCCAGCATTCTTGTATATATCAAGGGTAAAGGTGTTGTGTTGAAGGAGCCGTCCGTGGTGGCTTTTGACAGAGATACAAGCAAGATCAAGGCGATCGGCGAGGAGGCGCGCCTGATGCTCGGACGTACGCCGGGGAATATTGTTGCGGTCCGCCCGCTTCGCCAGGGCGTGATCTCGGACTATACGGTGACGGAGAAGATGCTGTATTTTTTTATCCGGAAGGCCATCGGCAAGAAGACGTTCCGGAAGCCGCGGATCGCGGTCTGCGTACCCAGCGGAGTTACGGAGGTGGAGAAAAAAGCAGTGGAGGACGCCACGTATCAGGCAGGGGCGCGGGAAGTATTTATCATTGAAGAACCCATCGCGGCAGCCATCGGAGCCGGTATCGATATCTCCAGGCCGTGCGGGAACATGATCGTGGACATCGGAGGCGGAACGACGGATATCGCGGTCATCTCTTTAAGCGGTACGGTGGTCAGCACGTCCGTCAAGATCGCGGGAGATGATTTTGATGAGGCGATCGTCCGCTATATGCGTAAGAAACACAATCTGCTGATCGGCGAGAGGACAGCAGAAGATATTAAGATCAAGGTCGGCAGCTGTTTCCCGAGAGCAGAGGTGGACAGCATCGACGTGCGCGGCCGTAATCTGGTCACCGGCCTTCCGAAGACCGTCACGGTGACATCGGAAGAGACGGAGGAGGCGCTGCGGGAGTCCACGGCCCAGATCGTGGAAGCGGTGCACAGCGTTCTGGAGCGTACGCCTCCGGAGCTGACAGCGGATATTGCGGACCGGGGAATCGTTCTGACAGGAGGAGGAGCGCTCCTGCGCGGCCTGGAGGAGCTTCTGGAGTCCAAGACAGGGATCAATACCATGACAGCGGAAGATCCCATGAAGTGCGTGGCGATCGGGACAGGCAAGTATGTGGAGGCTCTGTCCGGCAATTATCATGATGTGGATGGCAAGAAGCTGTAAAAAGAGCATCGGGCTGCTGCGAAAGATTTGCGGCAGCTTCTTTTATGTGGGCGGAGTATCAGATGGAAGTAAGAAAGGGATACGTAGAGCATATTGTTTTCAGAAACAGTGAGAACGGATATACGGTCTTTCAGCTGGCCGGGGAAGAGGGAGAGCTGACCTGCGTAGGGGCCTTTCCCATCCTTTCGGAGGGAGAATTTGTCCAGGTGGAAGGGTTTCTGAAAGAACATCCGCTGTATGGAGAACAGCTGCAGGCGGAGAAGCTTCATTCCCTGGTGCCGGAGGATGAGGCGGCCATGGAACGTTATCTGGCCAGCGGCGCCGTCAAGGGGATTAAGGCCGCTCTGGCCGCCCGGATCGTCCGCAGGTTCAAAAAAGATACGTTCCGCATCATGGAAGAAGAGCCGGAGCGTCTGGCGGAGATTAAGGGAATCAGCGAGCGCAGGGCCATGGAGATCGGGGAGCAGATGCAGGAAAAGAAGGAGCTGCGGCAGACCATGGTCTTTCTGAGCGGATATGGGATCTCCATGCAGCTGGCGGCAAAGATCTATCAGCAGTATGGGCAGAGGACCTGCCAGGTGGTGCAGGAAAACCCTTACCGGATGGCGGACGATATCCCGGGTGTGGGTTTTCGGACGGCGGATGAGATCGCGGAGCGGATCGGTATCCACAGCGATTCAGATTACCGGATTCGGAGCGGGCTTCTGTACGTGCTGCTTCAGGCGTCCATGGAGGGCCATACCTGCCTCCCGAAGAACCTGCTGCTGGAACGGGCTTCGTCGCTTCTCCGGGTGGAGGAACCGGCGGTGGAAGTGCAGATGATGAACCTGTGCATGGACCGGAAGGTGGTTATAAAAGAGAATTCTCAGGGAGTCATGGTATATGGCGCCCGTTACTATTATATGGAATTGAATACGGCAAAGATGCTGCACGATCTGGATCTGGGATGCGACATGGAAGAAAAACAGATCCTGAAAAAGCTGTGCCAGGTGGAGAAGCAGCTGGACACGGAGCTGGATCAGATGCAGAGGCGCGCGGTAGTGGAAGCTGTGAAAAACGGGGTTGTGATTATCACGGGAGGGCCGGGTACCGGCAAGACGACCACGATCAACGCGGTGATCCGCTATTTTGAACAGGAGGACATGGAAATCCTTCTGGCGGCGCCTACGGGAAGGGCGGCCAAGCGGATGACGGAGGCCACCGGCTATGAAGCGCAGACGATCCACCGTCTTCTGGAACTGTCGGGAGCGCCGGCGAAAGACCGGGATCAGGCTTCTTTTGAAAGAAATGAGGAGAATCCTCTGGAGGCGGATGTGATTATCATTGACGAGATGTCCATGGTGGATATTTTTCTCATGCATGCGCTGCTCCGGGCGGTCAGTGTGGGGACGCGGCTGATCTTGGTGGGAGACATCGACCAGCTTCCCAGCGTAGGGCCGGGATGCGTGCTGAAAGACATGATCCGGTCAGGGGCATATCATGTGGTTATGCTTCGGAAGATTTTTCGGCAGGCGGGCGAGAGCGATATCATCGTCAACGCGCACAGGATCAATCATGGAGAGTCGGTAAAGCTGGACAATCACAGCCGGGATTTTTTCTTTTTGAAACGGCAGGACCCCAATCTCATTCTCCGGGTGGTTCTGGCGCTGGTGCAGGAAAAGCTTCCTCCGTATGTGCACGCCAGGCCGTTTGACATCCAGGTGCTTACGCCCATGCGCAAGGGCGCGCTGGGCGTGGAGCGGCTTAACGAGGTACTGCAGAGATACCTCAATCCGCCGGAGACGGACAAGAAGGAAAAAGAGACGCCCAGAGGCCTGTTTCGGGAAGGGGACAAGGTCATGCAGATCAAGAATAATTATCAGATCGAATGGGAGGCAAAGAACCGCTACGGGATTGCCGTGGACAAAGGAACAGGGATCTTTAACGGAGATATGGGGATGATCACCCGGATCAGCCCGTCCGCAGAGATTGTGGAGGTACTCTTTGACGAATATCGGACGGTGACCTATGGCTTTTCCCAGCTGGACGAGCTGGAGCTGGCCTACGCGGTGACGATCCACAAGTCTCAGGGCAGCGAATATCCCGCGGTGGTCATTCCGCTGCTGACCGGGCCGAAGATGCTTCTGACCCGGAACCTGCTCTATACGGCGGTGACCCGGGCCAGGTCCTGCGTGACGCTGGTGGGAAGTGAACACACGTTCGATGCAATGATTCATAACGAAAGTGAACAGACACGTTACAGCGGCCTGAAGGCACGGATTCAGGAGGTGGAAAGCTTTGAGAACTGAAAACAGGACGGGTGCAAAGAGAAACATCAGGCGTCCGGATCCAGTGGGATTTTTTTTTCCGCGCAGGTGTCCGGTGTGCCATGATGCGGTGGAGGAGCGGGGAGCGCGGATCTGCGGTATCTGCCGGACGAAGCTTCCGTACATAAGAGAGCCTTCCTGCAGAAAATGCGGAAAGCCGCTGCTTTCGGAGGAAGAACAGTACTGCTCTGACTGCGGGCGCAGGAAACACCGGTTTGACCGGGGAAAGGCCCCGTTTGTCTACGATGCGGTCATGCGGGGGTCCATTGCCGGATACAAGTACCGGGGCAGGAAGGAATATGCGTCTTTCTATGCGGAAGAGATTCTGCGAAGATGCGCCGGGGAGATGCGGATGTGGAAGGCGGAAGCCTATGTGCCGATTCCTCTTCACCCGTCCAGAAGACGGAAGAGAGGCTTTAACCAGGCGGAGCTTCTGGCCCGGGAACTGTCGAAGCGAAGCGGGATTCCGGTAGATGCCGGGCTTCTGGCCCGTGTGAAAAAGACCCGTGCGCAGAAGGAATTGAACGATCAGGAACGGTTGACGAATCTAAAAGATGCCTTTTCCGTTCGGAAAGGGAAGATCCCTTATAAAAACATCATACTGGTCGATGATATTTATACTACAGGCAGCACCGTGGACGCGGCTGCCGGGCTTCTGAAGGAGCAGGGGGTGCAGAACGTATATTTCGTGAGCGTCTGTATTGGAAAAGATTGTTGAATTTCCGGTCATTTGTGTTATACTAAAATGTATATGGGATGGAGACTGTTTACATGATCAATGAAGAAAAAGTGGTCTTAATGACCCGCGCATCCATTTATGAGGAAAAAAAGGGAAAAGAGCAGCTGAAAATCTCTCGATATTTCCGGCATGACTATATCAGCTTGCAGATTCTGTACGGCTGGTTTTTTATGACGGTCAGTTTCGGGCTCTGCCTGGCTCTGTGGGGAGTCTGCAATATGGAATATCTCATGGACAATCTTCATAAAATGGATCTGAAGGACTTTGGGCTGACCATGCTTCTGCTCTATGTGCTCGCAGTGGCGGTTTACATGTGCATACTGTATGGGGTATGTGCGTACCGGTATCATACGGCAAAAAAAAGTGTGGCTTCTTATGCGCATACACTCCGCAGGATTTCAGATATCTATATGCAGGAGAAAAAACATGCGGCATCAGGCGCCGGAACAAAGGAGAAGAAACATGACAGCTTTACTTGAGATAAAACAATATTTGAAAATATTTTATTCCAGGTATGACATTTATCTGATTCCCGCGATGAAATTTGTCCTTGGATTATTTGTGTTCCTGGTACTCAACGGCCAGATCGGATTTATGGAGAAGGTGTCGGGTCCGGCAGTGTCCCTGCTGCTGGCGCTGCTCTGTTCCTTCCTGCCGGTGAATCTGATGGCGGTGTTCGGCGCGCTTCTGGTGTGTGCCCACGCATATGCGCTTTCTCTGGAGACGTTCGCGGTAAGCGCGGGAGTCCTGTTCATCATGTATGCAGTGTATTTCCGGGTGTCGCCGGGACACGGATACGTGCTTGTGCTGACGCCGGTGGCGTTTTTCCTGAGGATTCCGTATGTGATGCCGCTGGTACTGGGGCTGGTGGGCGGGCCCATCTGTGCGGTGCCGCTGGCCTGCGGGACCATCTGCTATTATCTGATGTATTATTTGAAGAACAACGAGAAGATGCTGTCCAGTTCGGAGGCGGAGCAGATGTCTGCGAAGCTGATGTACCTGGTCGAGAACGTTCTGAATAACAAAAGCATGCTCCTGACGATTCTGGTATTCGCGGTTACGGTGATGATCGTCTACGCGATCCGCAGGATGAGCGTGGACTATTCCTGGTCGATGGCGGTCTGCGCGGGAGCGGTGGCCAACGTGGTGCTGCATCTGATCGGAGGGCTGGTTATGAATGTGAGCGTCTCAGTGGGGGCGGTGGTGCTTGGAACACTGGGTTCTCTTCTGCTGGCGCTTGTGGTGGAATTCTTTGTGCTCAGTGTGGATTATTCCCGAACGGAGTATACCCAGTTCGAGGATGACGAGTACTATTATTACGTGAAAGCGGTGCCCAAGATGTCCATCGCGGTATCCAATAAAAAGGTCAAAAAGATCAATTCCAGGCACCGGACGGGCAGGAAGAAGCACTGAACCAGGGAAATTATAGTTTGAGAAAGGATGTGGAGGAATGAATCTTGAAAAGCTGAACCAGTACATTTCATGGGAAGCTTTGAATGTCACAAAGACGGATGTGGCGGAGATCATCATATTATCCTTTATCATCTATCAGATTATGGTCTGGATCAAGTCCACCCGTGCCTGGAATCTTCTGAAGGGTTTTTCCGTGGTGCTGGTGGTGCTGGCTGTGGCGGCGGTTTTCCATATGAATACGATTCTGTGGATCGCTGAGAATTTCTTCAGCCTTGGTATTACGGCGGTGATCATCGTGTTCCAGCCCGAACTTCGAAGAGCGCTGGAACAGCTGGGAGAAAAAAATATCCTGAGTTCCATTGTTCCTTTTGACAGTTCAAAAAAAGAAGAAGAGGGGATCACGGACCGTACCATCTCCGAACTGATCAGAGCCTGTTTTGAGATGGGGAAAGCGCGGACCGGCGCCCTGATCGTGATTGAGCAGAGCGTGAGCCTGCAGGAGTATGACCGCACGGGGATTCCCATCGATTCTCTGGTGTCCAGCCAGCTCCTTCTGAATATATTTGAAAAAAACACGCCGCTGCACGACGGAGCGGTGATTCTTGCCGGCAACCGGATCAGGTCCGCCACCTGTTATCTGCCCCTGTCCGATAATATGAAGCTGAGCAAAGCGCTGGGGACGAGGCACCGGGCCGCGGTGGGGATCAGCGAGGTCAGCGATTCCATGACGATCACCGTGTCGGAGGAGACAGGATCGGTCTCTCTGGCGAAGAGCGGGCGTCTGCTGCGCAATCTGAACCAGGAACAGTTAAAGGAGCAGCTGGAAAGCCTGCGTTTCCGGCCGGAAGAGGGCCGGAAGATCAAATTATGGAAGGGGCGGAGCAAGAATGAAAACAAAGGTGTTTGACAATCTGCTTCTGAAGATCCTTTCCGTAATCGCGGCGGTGGTATTGTGGCTGATCGTGGTTAATATTGACGATGCCGTGGGCAGCAGGCCCATCCGGAACGTGAAGGTCAGCATGGTCAATATGGAAGCCCTCACATCCCAGGGGCAGATGTGCAGAATCGAAGAGGGCACAGATCTGGTGGATCTGACCGTGTATGCCAGGCGCAGTGTGCTGACCAATCTGAAAGCGTCCGATTTTGTGGTGACGGCCGATATGCAGAAGGATCTGCAGTACGGCAGCATGGTGAAGATCGAAGTGAGTTATGTGGGAGACGCTTCCATTGAGAGGGTTGAACAGAGCCGGGAAAATGTCCTGGTCAGCATTGAAGAATCCGTAACGGAGCAGATCAAGGTCGTCGTGAGAACCAAGGGCGATCCGGGCAACAATCTGGTAAAGGGAGCAGCGGTTCCGGAGCAGACGCTTCTGGAGGTTACGGGCCCGGTATCGGTGGTGGATCGGATCAAGCAGGCAGAGGTGGAGGTCAATATTGCCGGGATCACGGGAACGGTGGTACGTCCGGGCAGGCTGACGCTCATGGACAGCGACGGAAATCCTATTGATGGTACGTACCTGGACTATTATGGAAAAGATACAGATTTCAATGTGACAGTGACCACATTGAATAAGAAAACCGTGGGCATCAGCTTTGACATCAGTCAGGCGGTGCCGGAGGGCTATGGCCTGGCTGCCATCAGCTACACGCCGGGGACTGTGACGATCGCGGGAACCCAGTCGCTGATCCGTCCGATCTATAATCTGGATATTCCGCCGGAAGCGCTGAATCCGGACGGGAATACCGGAAAGATCGAACAGAAGGTGGATATCAGCCAGTATCTGGACGAGGGGATTGTGATCCCGGATGCGGATGAACACGAGATTGTGGTAACCATGGACATTGTGCCGCTTTCATCGGTCAGTTATGTAGTTTCGCCCGGACAGATCGAATTTCAGAATATCCGGGAAGGGCTGGAGGTGGATCTGCCGGAGAGCGCATTTCTGGAGGTGGCGGTCAGCGGTATGGAAGCCGACCTGTCCGGGCTGACCATGGAACAGATTCAGGTCAGCGCGGATCTGTCGGAGTACAGAAGGCCCGGCACCTATGTGGTTCCGGTGTCGGTAAAGGTTCCGGAGCATCTGAAGGTTCCGGAGGGACTGGAAGTGACGGTAACGCTCGTCAGGGCGTCGAATCATTGAGAAACTGAAAAAGATACAGGGGGCTGTCGCAGGATATGGTATTTGGGCGGTGGAAGAGTCGCAGGACGGATTTTGCCGGGGAGATGCCGTATTTTGCGGCAGTCGTGTATCACAGGAACTGTTGAGGACGGAGTATGGAGAGAAGGCGGAAAAGGAAGCTGGAAAAAAAGGAAAGGTATCTGCTCCTGTGGGCGTGTGTCTGCCTTGCGGTTACGCTGGCGGGGATGTTGATGCCGGTAAAGAGCATACGCTCCCAGGGCCTGGAGGGAGCGAACCAGGCGAATCTGAAATCTTCCACCGAGGAGCTGACAGAGGGGAGGGTTCTGGAATTTGTGCTGGAGCCGCCTGCGGATACGGTGGAGCAGATCGGGTTCTTCTTCACGGACAACGGACATGCTTTTCAGGAGGGGAGCCTGAAGCTCTTGGTCCTGGATGAGGAGCAGACTTTGATCGGCGGACGGGAATACGCGCTGGAGGATCTGACGGAAAACCAGTTTCTGTCGGTTCCGATTTCCTTTCAGGAGCTGGATCGGGTTCCGGAGAAGCTTACCGTATCCATTTCCAGCGACGCGGCTGCGGAAGGGCCTTCGGCCTGGCTGAATGAGACGACAAAGACGCCGGGAAGCGCATCCATGGACGGAGTTTTGCTGACAAAGAGCCTGGTGTACAATCTGGTCTATGCGGTGCAGGTGCATCAGTATGGGAAGCCGGCGGCTGCGGGCCTGATGCTTCTGCTCTTCGGAGTGGGCGTCTACGGGGCCGGCGGATTTTCCCTGCAGCGGAAAAAACGGGAGAAACGGACAGGGCGCCTGTATGTCTGCCCGTCCAGAAGGCAGGTACTGGGACTGTTCGCGGCGGTTCTGGCGGCAGCCGCCGTATTTTTCTATCTGTATGATACGCAGATCCGGATCGCCCAGAATACGACGGAGAAAGTGACGGTCCTGCCGGCGAACGGAGAACTCCTGCCGGTGGATGAGGCCCACAGTACGGTGGTCCAGAGGGTGAAGCCCGGGGAGGACCGGCTGACCGGCCTGGGCGTCCGGTTCTATGTGGAAGAGGGGGCGGCGCTTTCAGAGGGGAGCATGCAGGCGTCCGTGACGGACCTGACGCTTGGGCAGGTGCTCTGTGAGACGGAGGTCGATGCCTCCCGGTTCATCTCCGGAGAATACGCGGGATTTTTATTTCAGGATTCGCAGGAGGGCGTATCCAGCCATGAATATGAGATTCGTTTGTCCTTTTCCCCGGAGCTCCGGGACAGCGGGCTGGCGGTCATGACCAGTGAGGACGGCATCTGTGTAAACGCGTATTTATATTTCAACATTTTTTTGAAACGGTTTTTCTTCGGTATCTTTTTGTTTGTGGAATGCGCCGTCTGTCTGTTCTGGTACCTGCTGTTCGTAAAACGGGCGCGGCTGGAGAACGTTCTTTTCGGTCTGCTGCTTGTGTGCGGGCTGCTCTATAATGTGATGCTGACGCCGCGGATGGTTCCGGATGAGGCAAAGCATATGGATATGGCGTATCGGTACAGCAATGAACTGATGGGGTACGAAGGGCTGGGAGATACCAGCTGCCTTATGCGCGCGGATGACGCACAGACTGTGTTTACCTCGTCGCCTTCCTTCGGAAATTACAGGAATGTGTATTACGGACTGTTTTCCGGGGTACAGGACGGGACGATGGTGGAAGCGGAGGTCAACAGCAATATTGAAGGAAGCTTTCTTTTGTATGCGCCTGCGGTATTGGGCATGTGTCTTGCGAGGATCCTCGGATGGGGGACGGTGCCCATGCTGCTGTTCGCGCGGTATATGAACCTGCTGGTGTTCGCGATGCTGGCGCGGGCGGGGATGAAGCGCCTGCCGTTTGGAAAGATGACGCTGTTCGTCATGGCGCTTCTGCCGATCAACATCCAGCAGTGTACGTCCTTTTCCCACGACGCCATGGTGCACGGGATTTTGTTCCTGTACTGCTGCCTGTGCCTGCAGGCGATCTTCGGGGACGAGCCGGTGAACGGGCAGCGCATGGTGCTGCTGGAGCTGACGGCGCTGTTCCTGATGTACTGCAAGAGCGGGAGCTATCTGCCGCTGTGTTTTCTCCCGGTGCTGATTCCGTGCGCGCGGTATGGAGGAAAACGGGAGAAATATACGGCCACCGGCGCGCTTCTTGGAATTCCGGTTCTTGCGTTTGTGGTGAAACATATCCAGATGGTGGTGGGAATCGTCAGCACCACCGAGGTCACCAGTGTGGTCAGCACCGGAGGAGGCGCCGATTATCTGACCGGATATACGGTGGGATATTTTCTGAAGGAGCCTCTGGAATTTGTCTATATGATCGCCAATACGGTTCTGGATAAGACGGGCTTCTATCTGGAATCGCTGGTCGGATACAAGCTGGGATGGGTGGAGATCGAGACATCCATGGTCGTGGTGTTCCTGTTCTGGTTTCTGCTCTTTCTGTCCATCTGCGAGGTCCGCGGGGAGACGGTAAAGATCGGGCGGTTTCAGCGGTTCTGGATGGTATTTCTGTGCATGGGCTCCACAGGGCTCATTCTGCTGGGAATGCTGTTCCAGTGGACTCCGGTTGGACATGTCTCCGTTGAGGGCGTTCAGGGCAGGTATTTTCTGCCGTTTCTTTTGATCCTGCTGACGGCTTTCCGAAACGGAGGCGTCTTTTTGAACCGCAGGATCGACCGGGGTATTGCCACGGCGGCGGCGTTTGGCCAGCTGCTGACGCTGGTCTATGTCATCCGGCAGGTGACGATGGTGTAGGAGGTTGACAGAGAGGAGCATTGTATGGATAAAAAAAGACTGGCAGTCAACATGGCGGCGCAGCTTCTGGCATTTGCGGTCAATATGGGGATCAGCTTTTTCCTTGCCCGTATTATCGAGGAGCAGATCGGAGAAAATACGTATGGATTTGTGGCGCTGGCCAATCAGTTTGTGCTGTACGCGCAGATCGCCGTATCCGCGCTGAATACCATGGCAAGCCGGTTTGTGACGATCCACATTCACCGGAGGGAAACACAGACGGCAAGCGAGTACTTTTCCTCGGTTTTCTTTGGAAATGTGATTATGGCGGGGATCTTCCTGGCGCCGGCGCTGGTGATCGTGCTCTTCATGGGGTATATGCCGTTTCTGAATGTGCCGGAAACGATCCTCCGGGACGTGCAGCTTTTGTGGGCGTTTGTGTTCGGCAATTTCTTCCTCAGTATTATCACGTCGGTGTACGGGGTGTCGACTTATGCCATGAACCGCCTGGACCTGACCTCCATACGAACCATGATTGCGGATATCATCCGGATCGGTTTTCTGTTCGTGACGTTTTTTGTGTGGAAACCCACGCTCTGGTATATCGGGGCGGCTTCCATGATCAGCACAGCCTACATTGCGTTCTGGAACCGGAGGTTTACAAGGCAGCTTCTGCCGGATATCCGGATGAACGTGTCGAATTTCCGATGGAAAAAGGTGTGGGAACTGATTTCTCTGGGAGCGTGGAATTCATTGACCAGGCTGGGGCAGCAGCTGCTGGACGGGCTGGGGGTCCTGCTGTCCGGTGCGCTGATTATGGACGGCAACGCGTCCATGACGCTTCTGGCGCTGGCGACCCAGGTGCCTACGGCCATTACCAGCCTTATGGGAACCGTGGTGGGCGTGTTCAATCCCCAGATCACCATCGCCTATGCGGAGGGGGATAAGGAGAAGCTGGTGGGCATCATCAAAAGCAGCAACCGGATCCTGATCTTCCTCATGAGCATTCCGATTGCGTTTTTGACGGCGTACGGCCTGGATTTCTACCGGCTCTGGCAGCCCTCCAAAGATCCGTGGGCGCTGCAGAAGCTGTCCATCCTGGCGGTGGGCGTCCTCTATGTGAGCATGAGCATTCAGGTGCTGTACCATGTGTTTATCATCACGAAGAAGGTGAAATGGAATTCGCTGGTCCTTCTGGGCTCGGGCGTGGTGTCTTCGGTCATGTCCCTGATTCTCTTAAAGACGACGGATCTGGGGGCGGCCTGCTTTCCGCTCTCCAGTATGATCACAGGGCTTCTGCGGAATTTTATCTTTACGCCCATCTATGCGGCGCGATGTCTTGCGATCCGCTGGAACCGGTTTTACAGCGACATTCTGCTGGGCTTTCTGTCCATCGGGACCATCACGCTGCTGGGCTTTCTGTCCAGAACGGTCTGCCCGATCCGCTCCTGGGGAGGCCTGCTGCTGACGGGGGCCGTGATGGGGCCGCTGTCGCTTCTGGTGAATTTTTTCGTCATCCTCCGCAGGGAGGAACGAAGGACCGTGATCCATATGGTCCGTTCCAGGCTGAAAGGAGCAGTGTAGGATGTACAGTGTTGTGATACCGGTCTATAATGCCCAAAGCACTCTGGGCCGCTGCGTGGATTCCTGGCTCGCTCAGACCAGAACGGATCTGGAGGTGATCCTGGTGGACGACGGCTCCACGGACCAAAGTGGCAGGCTCTGTGAGGAATACGCACAGCGGGACAAAAGAATACGTGTGATTCATCAGGCGAACGCGGGAGTGTCCGCGGCCAGAAACGCGGGGATCGAAACCGCAGAGGGCGAATTTCTCCTGTTTACCGACAGCGACGACTATGTGGAGGCGGACTGTCTGGAGAAAATGAGCCGCTTTCAGCAGGAGGCCGGCGCGGATCTGGTTCTGTGCGGCTATCATCATCTGTATGACGGGGCGGATATACAGAAGGTTCCGAAACCGGCGGGAGTATACCGCTTTTCGGACCATCCGGAGGAGTTCTTACGCCTGTACGAACAGGGATTTTTGAACATGCCCTGGAACAAACTGTACAAAAAAGAACTGGCCGGCCGGTTTGACACTTCCCTGAGCCTGGGAGAGGACCTGCTGTTCAATCTGGACTATCTGAGAACATGCAGAACGGCTGCCGTACTGGCAGAGCCGCTCTGCTGCTATATCCAGGAGGAGCAGAAGGAGACGCTTTCCTCCCAAAAGAGACAGAACCGTCTGGAACTGGCACGGAGGGTCTGCGGGGAGACGGAGAGCTTCTATGAACAGGTGTGCAGGGAGACGGACGGGGAACGCCGGCGGAGAGGGCACAGAAGGATTTTTACCAGATACATGAACGAAGTCATGGATGAATGCGAGAAGCTTCCGGCGGACGGAAGCCTTGGCAGAAGTGAAAAGTTTGGCGTTATCCGTTCCTACGCGGAGGATGCCTGGGTCCGGGAGAGAGGCGGGGAAGCTCTGTTTACCTGTCTGGATTACAGGATTCTCTGGTTTTTTCTGCGCCGGAAGATGGTCCGGTCAGTCTGGCTGCTCTGTGTCCTGCGGCGCCTGGTGGTCCGGATCGTGCATGATATGAGAAGAAAGGGAGGGTCCTGACATGGAGCCTTTGATCAGTGTGATCGTACCGGTATACCGGGTGGAGGCATATCTGGAGCGATGTGTGGAGAGCCTTCTGGAACAGACCTATGAAAATCTGGAAATTATCCTGGTGGACGACGGTTCGCCGGACGGATGCCCCGCCATCTGCGACGCCTGCATGCGGAAAGATCCGAGAGTCCGGGTGATCCATCAGGCAAACGCCGGACTGTCCGGAGCCAGGAATACGGGGATCGACGCGGCGGAAGGGGCGTATCTGGCGTTTGTGGACTCGGACGACTATGTGGCGAAGGATTTCATCCGCGTGCTGTATGAGCTGCTTAAGGAGACCGGGTGCGCGATCAGCCAGTGCCGGTTCGCCTATGTGCAGGGCGGGCCGCTGAAGGGTACGAAAGACCGCTCATACCACATTTACCGGGGGATGAGCCTGATGGAGCAGCTCTACGGGCCGGAGCGGGACGCCACCTGCTTTGTGGTGGCGTGGAACAAACTGTACCGGAGGGAGCTTTTTGAGACGATCCGGTATCCGCTGGGCCGGATCCATGAGGATGAGGCGACTACCTACCGGCTTTTTCATGAGGGAAAGAAACTGGCGTTCACGGAGCGGGCGCTGTATGGATATTATACGGAACATACCGGGAGCATCACCAATGTCTTTTCACGGAAAAGGCTTCAGTGGCTGACGGCGCACGAGGAGCGCATCCGGTTTCTGGAGGAAAACGGGTATGAGCGGCTTCTCCCGTCTGCATGGAGGAAGCTGTGTGACGCGTGCATCACATTTTACCTGCGCTGCACGCCGGAAGTGGAGGAGCAGAGAGCGCTTAAAAAAGAACTGATGGACAGGCTGAAGGGATATCGGTCCCAGGGGGCAGGGTGGATCCGGCAGCTGCCCTTCCGGACCCGGATGGGTTACAGGATATTCGGCCTGTGGCCCGGGCTTTACGCAAAACTGCTGAAAGGGATGACAGGGGCGGTATGAAAGAAAAAGCCAATTTGAAAAAGATCAGCGTGATCGTGCCGGTATACGGCGTGGAAAAGGTGCTGCGGCGCTGTGTGGACAGCATCCTGGGACAGACATATAAAAATCTGGAGATTGTCCTGGTGGATGACGGCTCCCCCGACCGGTGCCCTGCAATCTGTGACGAATATGCCGCAAACTGCCGGAATGTCCGGGTCATACACAAGGAGAACGGAGGGCTGACTTCCGCCTGGAAAGAGGGGGTCCGGCAGGCTTCGGCGGATCTGGTCGGATTCGTGGACAGCGACGACTGGATCGATCCGGATATGTATGAACGGCTGGAGCAGGCGCTCACAGAGCATGGAGCGGATATCGCCATGGCGGGGCTCGTCTTTGACTATGAGGATCCGGGATATCCGCCCCGCCGGGAGACGGACCGGCTGGACCGTCCTGTCTACGGACGCCGGGAGCTTGCCGCGCTGTTTCCGGTACTGTTAAACGACGGAAGCTTTATCGGACGGACCATTCAGCCTTCCCGGGTGACCAAGCTGTTTAAAAAGAGCCTGGTGGAACAGAACCTGGACCTGTGGGACGAAAGGGTGACCGTTGGGGAAGACCTCCAGATGGTGTTCGCCTCCGTGCTGGATGCCGGGAAGATATGTACCATTAAGGACTACTGTCCGTATCATTACTGGTACAACATGTCCTCCATGACCGGGCAGTACGATCCGGATTATCTGGAAAAGATCAAGCGGTACCGCCGCCGGATGGAGGCGATCTCGGATGAAAAGGCCGTCTATGACTTCCGTCCGCAGATCCGCAACGACTTTCTGAGTCTTGCGGTGATGGCGGTGAAAAACGAAATATGGAGAAATCACCGGGACCCGTTCCCGCAGGTGCTGAAAAATGTCAGCCGGATGTGCAGGGATGAATCCGTTCAGGAAGCGCTGGACCATCACACAATGACCCGGATCGGATGGTCGGTGAAGCTGTACGTTTTTATGATGAAACATGGATGGAGCCTTCCGTGCTATGCGGTGACGAAGGTCTTTTTCTTCTTTTACTACAGGATTTTGGGGACGGGAGACGGATCGTGACAGACAGGAGTGGAGAGACAATGGATAAAAAAATGATATTTCTGGACATCGACGGGACCATACTGATGCCGGGAGAGGGAATCCGGCAGACCGTAAAGGACGGGCTTGCAGGAGCCAGGAAACGGGGGCATCTGGTCTTTATCAGCACCGGACGGTCTGTGTGTACACTTCCGGAAGAGCTGCGGGATATGGAGTTGGACGGGATCGTCGCCAGTGCGGGAAGCGATATCTGGGTCCATGGGCGCAATATTTACCGGACTTCGCTGGAACGGGAGTGTACGGAGCGGATCTGCAGGATTCTGGGGGGGATGGACATGATCTTCATGCTGGAGGGATTTGAGAAAATATATGTGTCTGAGAAGGGCGAGCGGATTCTGGACGGCGGCATGGCGGTGCCGGACGATAATCCGGAACTGATCCGTTGGAAGACATTTTTTGGACGGCGTAAAAATGTGAGCGGTATGGAAGAATGGAGGCGGGATCAGGCGCCGATTCCAAAGGTGTCTTTTATGACATGGAGCCGGGCGGAGGCGGAGGACATGCATCGTCTGTGGGAGGAAGAATTCCATGTGGCCTTTTTTCCCGGCAGGACGGAGCATTTCTTCAACGGAGAACTCATATCCCGGACGGCGGACAAAGGAACGGGCATCATCCGGACCGCGGAGCATCTGGAGCTGGATCCCCGGAATACGGTGGCTTTTGGAGACAGTATGAATGACTGGCAGATGATTGAGCGGGCGGCCTGCGGGGTGGTCATGGGAAATGGAGACGACCGGCTGAAGCAGATCGCGGACAGGGTATGCGAAAGCGTGGAGCAGGACGGCGTGATCCGGGAGCTGGAACGGATGGGCGTCCTATAGAGGGAAGGCGGCTTCCATACAGCTGTCGATGATGCCGGGGGCCTTCAGCATATGGCTTTTGAAATCTTCCACCAGATACTGCCGGTCCTCCAGCGTCAGATATTCGTCCTCCGGAATGATCGTGCTGCTGTGAGAATAATGCATATAGCTGAAGAAGGCGTCCGACTGGAAATCGTAGGATGCTTCCTCCCGCATCCGGGCGTCCTCCTCTGCAAAGACCGCTTCAATGGTTTCCGGATTGAAGGCGTCCCTTTCCATGCGGGCGATGATCTGTCGGAACTGTTCCAGATAATCCGGGTTTTCCAGAAGCCGGGGCAGGATATTGTAAAAGTCGGTGCTGGTGACCGCCTGCTGGAAGGTGATGGATACCAGATCCGGAAAGCTGCCGATCCAGTCCAGGTCAAAGAGAAAGAAGCGCCATTTTCCGTCCTGATAGGGAAGGCCGTTGTCCCGGCAGCGCCATACCCGCAGGTTGTTGTCGATCCAGTCGCCGTTTCCCATGAGCAGATTGACCGCATAGTATTCCAGGCACTGGGTGACGTCCAGCTGACGTTCGATCTCGGCGATGGCCGCTGGATCGTTCATGTCGCAGTTGTGGACATAGGAAACAAAGGCCAGATATTCCTGCAGCACCTCCGGCGCGGTCTGGATTCCGGTCTTTTCTTCTTCAAATACGGATACGACTTCAATGTCTTCCGGATGCTCGATGTGGTACAGTTCCGACAGAGCATGGTCATTTTTAGCGGGGATGATAAAATAGGCGCCCTGGTAGTCTCCGTTCAGATAGACGGCGGCAGGCGTGGTGGGCGCCGCGTCCAGGATACCGGCTTTGCGCGCAAGGGAGTATCCTACGCTGTTGTGGATGCCGGTGGAATCCATGGCAAGGCGCATGGAATGAAGGATGAAGGACTGATAGCTGTCGATCCCGGCTCCGGTTCCGTCCAGCACCTGTCGGCCGTTCCACAGGTCGCAGGTAAAGCGGGGGTTGCCTCTGTCATATTCCTTCCGGGCAACGAGACGGAAGGACTTGCGGATGGCTTCCCGGGAGGTGGCTCCGCTGAGCCGGATTCCGGCATTCTGGGCGATCAGGGGCGTTCCGTCCGGATCGTAGACAAAGAGCCGGACAGGGCGTTCCCCGTCCCTTCCCTGAAAGGACAGCGAGGGCGTGAGGATTCCCCGTTCTTCCGAATAGAGGTCTTCTTCCTCCGCGGTGATGGAAACGACCAGATTGGAGAATTCCCGGCTGTCAAAAATGCTGTCATGCCATGGGTCCACCAGGACATGGTTCAGGGATCCGGCGGGGCTGATCCGGCCTTCTGTCTTTTTTTCAGAATAGGCACAGAGCAGAAGCAGCGCGCAGGCGGAAAAAATAAAGAATGAGAAACGTTGTTTTCGGTTCATTTTCAGGTCCTTCATCAAAAATAGATTTTATCTGATGTACAAAACAGTCTTATCATATCAAGTGTATATGAACAGAACATAAAATGCAAGTAAAAATGACCGAGGTTCATCTTTGTTTACATGAAATTTATAAACAGAGTATAAACTGAAGGTATTTTAATATGGAAAACAGTGGAAAGGTGATAACGGTTACGTGAAACGAGAAATAATTTTCAGATGGATCCGGTCAAAGGCAAACTGGATCCAGGCGGTATTTGCCTGTTTTGCCCTGCTGGTTACTCTGAATACGGATCTTTCCGGCATCGGTGCGGAGGCAGCGGGGGGAGGCTTTTTTCAGATACTGGCGGTGCAGATCAAGAAACTGGAGTATGTGCTTCCGGTCTTTGCATACAAAGACGCCCTGCTGGCCTTACTGGTCTTTTGTTTTTTTCACTGGTCGGACCGGGTGTGGAAGAGCAGTCTTTCTGAATGGTGCTGCAGGATTCCGGCGGCCCTGACTTCCTTTTTTCTGTTGTTCGGTTACAGCTTCCGGTATACCAACTCCTGGGATCTGGTTTTTATGGATACGTTCCATGCGCTGGCGGCCGCGGTCATGCTGGCCGGGTATTATGTGCTGGCAGTCCGGGTTTTCCGGCTTCTCACGGAGTGGGTCTGGACCCTGGCGGTGTCTGAGGAAGAGGAAGCCCGTGGGGGCAGGCTGACAGAGTGGATCATGGAAAAGCATGCGTTCCTGGGCGCTTTCCTGATCATCCTTCTGTTCTGGTCACCTTATATTCTGGCGAAATTCCCAGGGTCCGCCATGCCGGAGACGCTGGCGGAGATGCGGCAGTATTACTGGAACGACATCAATAATTATTATCCCCCTCTGCATACGGTCATGCTCAGCCTGCTGATGGAATTCGGCAATCTGGTCTGGTCCTATACCTTTGGATTTTTCCTGAATCTGGTATTGCAGCTGGCGATGCTGCTGTCGGCATTCGCCTATGGATTTGAACTGATGAGACGCTGGAAGACGCCGTACTGCCTCCGTTATCTGGCGCTTTCGATCATCTGCCTGGTGCAGTTTTTTCCCATGGAGTCCACAACGGTGGAGAAGGATATCCCTTATGCGGCGTGTGTGATTTTTTTCGTGCTGCAGCTTGCGGAGCTGGTGCGGCTTGTGCGAAAGGAACAGGAGCCGTCAGGGCTTCTGAAGGCGGGGATCGTCCTGTCCTGTATGGGGACGGCCTGCTTCCGGAATGAAGGTTTCTATCTGATCCTGTTCTCGGGATTTGCCGTGGCGGTCTATACGTGGCGGCTTTTGTGGAAAGAAGAGCGCAGGGCGTGCGCGGGGATTCTGGCGACGCTTTTTCTGCCGGTTCTGCTGTTTGTCCTGTATCAGAAAGTCCTGCTGCCTGCCTGCGGGGTGGGGGACAACGGCCCTAAGGAGGCGCTGTCGATCCCCTTTCAGCAGACGGCCCGTTATGTGCGGGATTACGGATATGAGCTGACGGCTGAGGAAGAAGAGATCATCGGCCGTGTGCTGGACTATGAGAATCTGGCGGAACTCTATGACCCGATTACCTCGGACCCGGTTAAATTTACGTACCACGCCGAGACCACGCAGGAGCTGGCGGACTACTTCGGCCTGTGGCTCCGGCAGCTGATCAGGCATCCCGGCAATGCCCTGGAGGCAACGATGAACAATGCGTACGGCTGGTTTTATCAGGAGGGATACGCCCACAACTATCTGATGACTCCGTGGATTGAGGGACAGGAGATCCGCTGGGAGATCAACCAGCCGGCAAAGCTTGCCGGCGTCAGGCAGGTGATGGAGCGGGTGGCGAAGCTTCTGTCCAGAGTCCCGGTTCTGAACTGGTTTGAAAACGCGGGTATGGTATCCTGGATGACGATCCTGCTGATTGCGTTTCTGGCGGGAACAAAGGGCAGGCGGTATCTTCTGGCGCTGACGCCCCTGATCGTGGCGCTGCTGGTGTGTATCGCCGCGCCGGCGTTCCAGTATCAGGTGCGCTATATCATGCCGGTGATGTTCTGCGTGCCGTATTTTCTCCCGCTGGCAGTACAGGGCATCCGGGAGTCCTGAATCAAAGGCTGTGCTGGCGCCCTTCGTGATCCATCTCATAGTGTTCCTTCAGGATCAGCTGAGAGACGGGGACGATTTCATAGCCCTTTTCCTGAAGGCCGCTGATGACCCGGGGCAGGGCGTCCTTCGTATATTTCGCACCGTTGTGCATGAGGATGATGGAGCCGTTTCCAAGATGGGGATGGTCCAGAACTTTGGAGACGATGGCGTCTTCGCCGTAGTCCTTCCAGTCCAGGCTGTCCACATCCCACTGGATCACATGGTAGGCAAGCTCATTTGCAGCGTCGATCAGCGTATCGTTGTAGTCGCCGTAGGGCGGCCGGAACAGCGTCATGTCTGTTCCGGTCAGCTCTTTTACCCTGTCATGGACGCTTTGAATCTCTTCTTTGCATTCTGCAGCGCCAAGCTGCGCCATCTGTTTGTGGTTCTCACTGTGGTTTCCCAGATCGTGGCCGGCTTCCGCGATGGCCTTCACGTCGTCCGGAAAAGATTCCACCCATCCCCCGGTCATGAAAAAGGTGGTCTTTACCTGATACTGGTCCAGAATGGACAGAAGCTCGGCGGTATCTTCATTTCCCCAGGCGGCGTCGAAGCTGATGGCGACCTTTGGAGAGTTTGTCTGCACGCAGTAGATGGGCAGTTTTTTGCTTTCCGCCCGTCCGGAGACGGGGAGGCTCTTTTTCTGGAAGGCGCCGACGCCTGCAACGACAAGGAGCAGACACAGGACGAGCGTGCCGGTCTTTTGCAGGTATTGATGATTCATAGATACTCCGAAAAGTAGTTCTTGCTTTTATTCTATTCTCCGTCTGCCGGGAAATACCTGTATTTTGCCGGGAATGCGCGAATCCGTCGGTTTACAGTACTTTTATCGAAAAGTCCTCATAGATCCCAACCGGGATATCGCTGCCAAAGGAATATTCTTCCACATTCTCTTTTTCGAAAAAATAGACGGTAACCCGCTGCCTGATCGGGTCTACGATCCAGTATTCCCGAACACCGGAAGTCTGATATTTAAAAAGTTTTGTAAAATAGTCCATGGATCTGCTGCCCAAAGAGACGATCTCGATCACCCAGTCCGGCGCTCCATAGCAGCCTTTTTCCGTGATTTTATGAGGATCGCAGATTACGGACAGGTCGGGTTCTACATAATTGGTATCGTCTGCATTCAGGAACACCGCAAAAGGAGCCGGGAATACGCTGCACGCGCCATTATGGCGCAGGATATGGTCTTTTATTTGGTAAGACAAATCCATTACAAGCATCTGATGTTTTGTACTCGGCGGAGCCATATAGTAAATCTTACCGTCAATCAACTCCGCCCGTTCCCCATCCGGCAAAGCGTAGATATCGTCTGTTGTATAAATTTTTTCTTTTCTTAATGCATTCATAAGATTTACCTCCCTGAAAACACTATAACATATTTTGTTTTCAAAATAAATAAAAAATAAGAAGTGACAGTGATTCCTGTACAAACATTTTCCCCTCCCTTGTATTCATTTGGAAAACGTGCTAAGATGGGAGACTGAACGACAGAAAAACGGTAAAAATGGTCCGAAAACGGACCGGGGAGGAATCGATGAGGTATATACGACAGTTTTTATGGATTCTGCTGTTTTCTTTTCTGGGAGAGGTTTTGAAATATTTCATTCCGCTTCCGGTTCCGGCGTCCATCTACGGGCTGCTCCTTTTGCTTGCTGCGCTCATTGGAGGGCTGCTCCGGCTGGAGTCTGTGAAAGAAATATCAATGTTTCTGATCGAGATCATGCCGCTGATGTTCATACCGGCCGCGGTGGGGCTTCTGGAGTCCTGGGGCATGCTGAGCGGGATCTTTGTACCGGTGATGTCCGCGGTGGCGGTGTCCACGGTGCTGGTCATGGGAGTGAGCGGACTGGTGACGCAGCTTCTGATCCGGAGAAGCAGGAGGGGAGAAGAATGAAAGAACTGTTGGGTGATTCTGTATTTTTCGGCGTGCTTGTGAGCATCGTGACCTACGAGCTGGGCGTGTACCTGAAGAAGAGATGGAAGCTGGCGGTGTTCAACCCGCTCCTTCTGTCCGTCCTGGCCGTCATGGGGATCCTGACGGCGCTTCGGATCGATTATGATATCTATTATGAAGGGGCGAAATACCTGAGCTATCTTCTCACGCCGGCGACGGTCTGCCTGGCGGTGCCGCTGTATGAAAAGATCGGGCTTCTGAAAAAGCATGTATCGGCCATCATGGGAGGGATCGCCGCAGGCGTGTTCACCAGCCTTGTGACTGTTCTGGCCTGCGCCCTGCTCTTTCATTTTACCCATGAGCAGTATGTGACGCTGCTGCCCAAATCTATCACCACCGCCATCGGTATGGGCATATCGGAGGAGCTGGGCGGCATGGTGACGATCACCGTGGCGGTCATCATCATCACCGGCGTTCTGGGGAACATGATGGCGGAGGCGGTGCTGAAGCTGTTCCGGATCGAAGAGCCGGTGGCAAAAGGAGTCGCCATCGGTTCGGCCAGCCATGCCATCGGTACGGTAAAGGCCATGGAAATGGGGGAGATCGAGGGCGCCATGAGCAGCCTGTCCATTGCGGTGGCGGGACTTTTGACGGTGGCCGGCGCGTCCGTCTTTGCGAATTTCCTTTGATAGCGGTTGAATTTCCGCTTTTTTTCCGGTATAGTATAATGGAACACAGTTTAAATGGGGAGCGCATGGCTCGTAAAAGAAGAACAAGGGAGACAGAGATTTGGATCAGATAGCGGTATTGATCCCATGCTACAACGAGGAAAAGACAGTACAGAAAGTGGTGCGGGATTTCAAAAAGGTGCTGCCGGAGGCAGTGATCTATGTATATGACAACAATTCATCTGACCAGACGGTCCGTCTGGCGGAGGAAGCCGGGGCTGTGGTGCGTCATGAATACCAGCAGGGAAAAGGGAACGTCATACGCAGGATGTTCCGGGAGATCGACGCACAGGTATATGTCATAACGGACGGGGACGATACGTATCCGGCGGAGTTTGCCAGAGAGATGGTGGACCGGGTCCGGCTGCGCCAGGCGGATATGGTGGTGGGAGACCGCCTGTCTTCCACGTATTTTACGGAAAATAAACGGCCGTTCCATAATTTCGGCAATTCTCTGGTGAGAGGGACCATCAACCGTCTGTTCCACACGGACATCAAGGATATCATGACCGGCTACCGCGCCTTCAGCTATCAGTTTGTCAAGACCTTTCCGGTGCTGTCCCGGGGGTTTGAGATCGAGACGGAGATGACGATCCATGCGGCGGACAAGAACATGCAGGTGGACAATGTGATCATTGAATACCGGGACCGCCCGGAGGGAAGCGAATCCAAGCTGAATACCTATTCCGACGGAGCGAAGGTGCTGATGAGCATTTCCAAGATGTACCGGAATTACAAACCCATGAACTTTTTTGGGATGCTGGCGCTGGTTCTGACCATTGTCAGCGCAGGATTTTTCTCGCCGGTGTTTCTGGAGTACATCGAGACCGGCCTGGTACCCAAATTCCCTACGCTGATCGTATGCGGTTTCGCGCTGATGGCGGCGATCCAGTCCGTATTCGTGGGGCTGGTCCTGGCGGCGTTTGCCCAGAGGAACCGGCAGGAATTTGAGATGAACCTGATCAAAGTGGACATGCAGTATAAGGAGCTTGTGAAACATGAAAGATAGGCTGCAGCGCCTTGGAACAGTTCGAATATGGATCTTTGCGATGTTGGGCGGCATACTGTTTGCCGCCTTTGATCGTTGCGGATATATGCTGAAGCGCTATGGGAGCATCTGGGCCGTGTCGGAAAATCCCTGGCACCGGACGGTGTTCCACCGGATTGCCCTGCGGCTTCCGGTGAGCGTGCTGGCAGTGTTTCTTCTGCTGCTTTTGACGGACATACTTCTGGGAAAAAACGGCGGCAGGGACGCCGGGGATCAGGGAAACGGTCCGCAGAGCCTCTGGAAACGTTTTTCGGATCATGGCTGGTGGCTGTTTTTCATGTGGGTCCTGTATTTTGTCAGCTTTCTTCCGGCTTTTCTGGGAGGGTATCCAGGCATTTTTGCGGCGGATGCGCCCAACCAGATCGGATGGACGTTCTCCGGCTGGCTGACGGCCCACCATCCGCTCCTGCATACGGGGATTCTGTGCGGGATCTTCCGGCTGTCGCGTATGGCGGGGGCCTCGGACCAGACCGCGGCGGCGGCGTACACGCTGCTTCAGATGGCGGCCCTGTCCGGCATCTTTGCCTGGATCAGCCGGTTTTTAAAAAAAGAAAGGGCGCCCGTGTGGCTTCAGGCGGGAACCGCCGTTTATCTGTGCCTGTTCCCGTTTCACGGCATGATGGCGGTGTATACGACGAAGGATACCCTGTTCTCCGGGATCTTTGTCCTGAGCCTTCTGCAGATCTGCCGCATGTGCCGGGAGTCCGGACGGTATTTCAGGGGATACGGAAACGTACTGCGGGGCGGATGCTGTTTTGCGCTGCTCTTTCTGTTCCGGAACAACGGGTTCCATACCCTTGCTCTCTGCCTGCCTTTTCTGCTTCTGTATCTGAGAAAATACTGGAGGAAGCTTCTGGTGCTCTTTGCCGGCCTTATTCTGCTGTATCAAATATACAACGGGCCGTTTTTGAAGCTGCTCGGGGCGGAGCCGGGCAATCCGCGGGAGGCGTACAGCGTGCTGATGCAGACGCTGGGGCGTACGTACGCGGCGGGCGGAGACATCCGTCCGGAGGAAATGGAGGTGATCCGCCCGGTGATGGATGAGGAGACGCTGGCGCTGTATACGCCGAACCTGTCCGACCCGATCAAGAATCAGTTCCATACGGAAGCGTTTGAAAAAGAAAAGGCGCAGTTTCTGAAGGTCTGGTTTTCGGTGGGATGGCGGAATAAAAAGATCTATGTGGACGGATTCTTAAATACGACGGCGGCCTTCTGGTATCCGGGAACGGAAGAAGAATATCTGGAATTTACCTGTTTTGACATTGAACAGGACAATCCGCGGTACCCGCACGTACAGATGATGCCGTCGGCGCCGCTGTTCTACCGGTATTATACGGCCATCGGAACAGACGCCTCCTTCCGGGAAATCCCGATTGTCCGGGAGCTTCTGTCCATGGGCTTTTATTTCTGGCTGATGGTATATACGGGACTGTATCTTCTGTACCGCCGGGAGTACGGGAAGCTTTTGTGGACGCTGCCGCTGTGGACGTACATGGCGACGGGATTTCTGGGGCCGGCGGCGCTGATCCGGTATGCCTATCCGGTGATGCTCTCTGCGCCGGTTCTGTGCTGGATACCGGCGGCATCCGTTCAGCGGGACGAAAAAATCTGATTTATACAGGATATGCAGAAGCGGCATTCCTCCGGCGGGGAGGAATGCCGCTTCTGTCAGAAGGATTTAATTGCATCCGCAGTCATCATATGGAGGCCTTGGAGGTCTTGGCGGGGGCGGCGGCATGGGCGGGCGGGAAGGCTGTTCGCATCCGCATCCATCATTTCGGTCATTTCCGCATCCGCAGTCGCAGCCACAGCTGTCGTTTCCGCATCCGCATCCGCAGTCACATCCACAGTTATCAGGTACACAGGGATTTCCACAGCGGCTGGTGTTGCAGCTGCAGCAGTTATTACTGCAGCAGTTTCCGCTGCCGTTTCTGCCGTTGCAGCAGAACAAGAGTAACAAAATCCAGATACAACTGTTCATTTCTTTTTCAACTCCTTTCTTTGTATAGACTATGCAGGAAGAGTCTTTCTTGACAAAGGGAATTGCAGCTGTTATATTTGAGGCAGAGACAAGGGCGTTTCCAACGGAGGAAGTACGCCCTTTTGTTGTATTACAGGATAGAAAACATACAGGCAAAGGAGCGAAGAACATGAGCAGATATACAAAGAAAGACATTTTGGAAATGGTGGAAGAGGAGGATGTGGAATTTATCCGCCTGCAGTTTACGGATCTGTTCGGCAGCATGAAAAACCTGGCGATCACGGCCAGCCATCTGAAAAAGGCGCTGAATAATCAGGTGATGTTTGACGGGTCGTCCATTGACGGGTTTGTGAATGTGGATGAGAGCGATATGTATCTTTACCCGGATTACAGTACGTTCGCCATGTTTCCGTGGAGGCCGCAGCAGGGAAAGGTGGCGAGGCTGATCTGCGACGTATACCGTCCAGGCGGCACCTGCTATGAGGGAGACCCAAGGTATATTTTGAAAAAAGTCGTCTCGGAGGCCGCCGGGGAGGGCTATACGTTCCAGGTGGGGCCGGAGTGTGAATTCTTCCTGTATCATCTGGATGACAACGGCATGCCCACGAACATCACCCATGAGCAGGCGGGGTATTTTGATATGGGGCCGCTGGATTTTGGGGAAAATGCCCGCAGGGATATGGTACTGGCGCTGGAAGGGATGAGCTTTGAGGTGGAGGCGTCCCATCACGAAAATTCTCCGGCACAGCATGAGATCGACTTCCACTATGACGACGCGCTGGCGGCGGCGGACAACATCATGACCTTCAAGCTGGCGGTGAAGACCATCGCCAGAAGACACGGACTTCACGCTACCTTTATGCCGAAGCCCAAAGAAGGCGTGGACGGTTCCGGCATGCACATCAACATGTCCCTGTCCAGGGACGGTGTCAACATTTTCCGGGATGACCGGGACCCCAACCGGCTCAGCCGGGAGGCGTATTATTTCCTGGGCGGGCTGATCCGCCATATCAAGGGGATGACGCTGGTGCTGAATCCGCTGGTGAACTCCTACAAGCGTCTCGTCCCGGGCTATGAGGCGCCGTCCTGCATCGCCTGGTCGGCGAAAAACCGGACGCCGCTGGTGCGGATTCCGGCCATTGGAGGGGAGGATACCAGGATCGAACTGCGTTCTCCGGACCCGGCCTGCAATCCGTATCTGGCACTTGCCCTGTGCCTTGCGGCGGGACTGGACGGAATGCGGAACCGGATCGAGCCGCCGGCAAGCCTGGACCGGAATGTGAACGAGCTTTCCCGGGCGGAGCTGAAGGAGCTGGGAGTGGAGAGCCTTCCCAGGAATCTGAAGGAAGCGGTGGACGAATTTGAAAAGGATCCTCTGATCCGGGAGGTGCTGGGAGAGGAGGCGTGCCGGAAATACGCGGAGGCGAAGCGTCAGGAGTGGGAGGCGTATAACGCGCATATTTCCGGATGGGAACTGGATAATTATCTGCTGAGGATCTGACCCCTTCCGGGCGGAGAGCAGAAAGGGGTGTGTGGGATGTGACCAGTATCTTGATTGTATTTCCAAAGGCAGAGGATGGAAAAAGCATCCGTAATCTTCTGGTCAGACACGGCTACGATGTGGCAGCTGTGTGCACGCTTGGTTCTCAGGTATTGAATATGGCGGATATGATGAACAGCGGGGTGGTCATCAGCGGGTATAAATTTCCGGATATGTATTATACGGAGCTTAAGAGTTCCCTGCCGGCGGGATTTGACATGCTTCTGATGGCGTCGGCGCGGGTATGCGCGGAGTGCGGGGATCCGGACGTCATCTGCGTGCCCATGCCGCTGAAGGTGCAGGACCTGATGAGCACCCTTGAGATGATGTGCATGAACCAGGAGCGGAGGAAAAAAAAGCTGCGCGCAAGGCCGAAGCAGAGAAGCGAGGCGGAAAAACGGGTCCTGTGGGAAGCCAAAACGGTTCTGATGGAGCGGAATCATATGACAGAGGAGGAAGCGCACCGGTATATCCAGAGATGCAGCATGGACAGCGGTACTTCCCTGACCGAGACGGCGCAGATGGTGCTTGCCATGACGAAGCTGTAGAAAATCGGCCGGAGAGGTTGAGAAGTGCGGAGGTTTTTGTTATAGTGGGAAGAAGCAGGAGGTTGGAATATGAAATTTACAAAGATGCAGGGGATCGGGAACGATTATGTCTATGTGGACTGTACGGAACAGGAGCTGAAGGACCCGGCGGGGACGGCCAGATATGTGAGCGACCGGCATTTCGGGATCGGATCGGACGGTCTGATTCTGATCTGCCGTTCCGACCGGGCAGATTTCCGGATGGATATGTACAACGCGGACGGCTCCAGAGGCGAGATGTGCGGAAACGGAATCCGCTGCGTGGGAAAATATGTCCGGGATTACGGCCTGACCGGGAAGGATGAGATCACGGTGGAGACGCTGGCGGGGATTAAATACCTGAAGCTGTACGTGGAGGACAAAAAGGTATCAAAGGTGCAGGTGAACATGGGCGAACCGATACTGGCGCCGGAGCTGATTCCGGTGAAGGCGGAGAAGGAGCCGGTGGTGCAGGAGCCCATCGAAGTATGCGGGCGGGAGTGGAAGATGACCTGTGTGTCCATGGGAAATCCCCACGCGGTGGTCTTTCTGGATACGCCGGTGAAGGAATTTGCCCTGGAGGAGGCGGGCCCGTTCTTTGAGCGCCACGAGCGTTTTCCCAAAAGAGTGAATACGGAGTTCATCCGGGTGCTGTCCAAAGACCGGATGGAGATGCGTGTCTGGGAGCGGGGAGCAGCCGAGACCTGGGCGTGCGGGACCGGAGCCTGCGCGGCCGTGGTGGCGGCGAATCTGAACGGCCTGTGCGGCCGGGACGTGACAGTGGAGCTTCTGGGCGGCGATCTGGAGATCGAGTGGCGGGAGGCGGACAACTGCGTCTATATGACGGGGGCGGCGGTGACCGTATTTGACGGAGAGATCGTCCTGCCGGAAGGAATGGAATGAGCGGCAGGAGCCTGTGGGACGGATGCAGGAAGGCGGTGTACGGGCTTCTGTTCGCGCTGGTGATCCCCATGAGCGCCTACATTTTCTATGGGGCGCTGGATATGCTGGACGGCGCGGGGACGCTTCAGGGAATGCTGCACGGGAAGCTGGTCGTGGCTTTCCTGTCGGGCGTCTCGCTCCTGTTGTGCCTGCTGCTGGCCGGCCTGTTCCGGAACATGGTTTCCGGCATGGAACGGCGGCGGAACGTATGGGCGGTGCTGCTCTTCGGGGGCATGCTTGCGCTGCAGGTTTTGATGGTCCTTCTGGTGCGGACATCCCTTCGGCAGGACCATCTGAAGATCTTTGACACGGCGGCGGCGCTTCTTGACGGGGGAACGGTGGCGGAGACGCATTACCGGTTTTATTTTATGAAATACCCCAATAATCTGCCCATCTGCCTGTTCACGCTCTTCTGGCTGAAGCCGGCGTCTGCCCTGGGCATTCCGAAGGAATACTGGATGGACTTGATGAAGCTTGTCAATGTGGCGTTCATGAACGCGGGGCTGTTCTGCGCGTTCCGTCTGGCCTGTCGGTACCGTTCCGAAAGGACCGGGCTGTTTCTGCTGCTTATGACGGCGGTGAATCCCCTCTGGTACCTGCTGGGTCAGATGTACTATACGTCGACCATATCGCTGGCATTTTCCATGGGAGCGTTCTGGCTCTGCAGCCTGGCGTGGGAGCAGGAGGACGTCCGGAAAAAATATGCACTGTATGCGTGCGTGGGGATTCTGCTGGCCCTGGGCTTCCGAATCCGTGCCACGGTGATCCTGACCGTCCTGTCCCTGGCCGTCTGCGCGGCGCTTTGCATGAAACGCCTTCCCGGGCGCAGGGAAGCGCTGAGCGTGCTGGCGGCCCTGCTGGGCGCCGTGCTGGTGCTGTCCGCGTACGGACAGGCGGAAAAGCGGTATGCGGGCTTTGATCCGTCTGTGACCGGATATCCGGCGGTGCACTGGATCATGATGAGCGCGCAGGGAGAGGGGCAGTACAACAGCGCGGACGACGCCTACACCGGCTCGTTTTCCACCAGAGAGGAGCGGACGGCGGCGGATTTTGCCCTTCTGAGGGAACGGGTGGAAGAGATGGGCCCGGCAGGGCTGTTTACGCTGTTCCGGAATAAGCTGCGCATTGCATTTTCGGACGGGACGGATGACTACGATTCGCTGTTTTTTACCATGCAGGAGACGTCCGGAATCCAGAAATATATAAGCGGCGGCAGGGAAGACCTGCTGGCGGTGTATGCCCACGGCTATCACGGGATGCTGACCGGGCTGGTTCTGCTGGCGCTGATCCTGAGGATGCTGAGAAGACGGGCGGATGTGCTGGATGTGTCCGCCTTTAACCTGTGCGGCGCTTATCTGTTCTATCTTCTGTGGGAGGTGGACAACGCCTACAGCATCCCGTTCATGCTTCTGCTCCTTCTGTGGGCGGCAGACGGGATGGAGCAGGCGGCGGACTGGATGGCGGCCCGGTCCGGCGCGTATCCGGCCATGCGGTTTCTGCCCGCCGTGTCGGCTGCGGGGCTGTTTCTGGCGCTTCTGGGCACAGCCGCTGCCGTGCGGGGAAGCGGGGCGCCGGTGCGGGAATACGCGGTTCTCCAGGATCAGGAGAGCAGCCGGGATCTGACGCTCCAGACGGAATTTTCCCAGACCTTCCGGACGGCCCGGTCCTTTGACCATGTGGACCTGTGGGTGGCGAACTGGGACGGCCCGGCCAATGACTCGGTCTACGAGGTGCGGATTCTGGACGAGGAGGGCGCCGTGGCGGCGTCGGGGGAGATCATCGGGGCGTCGGCGCCCTGTATGGAAGCCTGCACCGTCGCCTTTGAAAAGATTGTGCCCGGCCGGGAGCGGGAATACCGGATACAGGTCCGTTTGAAAAACCCTGACTGTACGTTTCGGACGGATTTCCTGTACTATCAGTCGGGAGCATGGGACATGTACCGGGGAGGCGCCCTGTTCGCGCCGGAGGAGATTCCGGAGACGGATCTGGCGTTTTCTGTGTACGAGGAGCTGCCGTGACCGAAAAATTTATGGCGTACGGGCCGAAAAACCGTAATTTCTAACATTGCATTTGACAGGGATCTGTGTTAGGATATGGACCAGAAACGAAAAAGGCGGAGAACAGGACTCTGATCTGCAGAGGCCGACAGGAATACGGCGTCACCGACTGAGAGCGCCGTTTGGAAGAGCAGAGACAGGGAACACCTGGGAGCCGGCTGTCTGAAGGAAGAGTAGGTCAGCCCGTGCGGCATACGTTACAGGCCAAAAAGAGTGGGGTTCTGCGCTTTCGCAGGCAGGCCCAATGCGGGTGGTACCGCGGGAAAGAAAGATCCCGCCCCGGAATCAGAAAAGATTCCGGGGCTTTTTTCATGCAGGAAACCCTGTCTGTACGTTCGCAGCCGGAATCAGGATGAGGAGGAACAGGAAATGGAATTTGTAACAGGAGTGAAACAATCAGAGTGTCTGGAACTGAGCGGGCTGATGGACAAAACGAGGCGGGGGCAGCAGGTGAAAGTGAACGGGACCATCCATACGATCCGCCGGATGGGCGATGTGGCTTTCGTGGTCCTGAGGAAAAGAGACGGGCTTTTACAGTGCGTCTATGAGGAAGGAACGGCGGAATTCGACTTGAGGCAGGTGAAGGAGGCATCCGCCGTGGAGGCGGAGGGCGTGCTGGAGGAAGAGACGCGCGCGCCGGGCGGGATGGAGCTGCGCCTGAAAAAACTGCGCGTCCTGTCGGCACCGGCGGCGCCCATGCCGCTGCCCATTGCGAAGTGGAAGCTGAATACCTCTCTGGAGGCGAAGTTGAACATGCGTTCGATCTCGCTTCGGAACATCCGGGAAAGGGCGAAATTCAAGCTTCAGGAGGGAATCGTAAAAGGATTCCGGGATTATCTGTACGGGCAGGGATTCACGGAGATCCATACGCCGAAGATCGGGGCCAGAAGCGCGGAGGGCGGCTCCAACCTGTTCCGGCTGGATTATTTTCACCGGCCGGCCGTGCTCCAGCAGTCGCCCCAGCTGTACAAACAGATGATGGTAGGAGTGTTCGACCGGGTCTTTGAGACGGCTCCGGTGTTCCGGGCGGAAAAGCACAACACCAGACGGCATCTGAACGAGTACACGTCTCTGGATCTGGAGATGGGATATATTGAGAGCTTTGAGGACATTATGGCTGTGGAGACGGGATTTCTCCAGTATACGATGGAGCTGCTCGGCAGAGAATACGCGAAGGAGCTGAAGATCCTGAACATCACGCTTCCGAAGACCGACCAGATTCCCATGGTCCGTTTTGACCGGGCGAAGGAGCTGGTAAGTGAAAAATACGGCCGGAAGATTCGGGCGCCCTTTGATCTGGAGCCGGAGGAGGAGGCGTTGATCGGCCGGTATTTCAAGGAGGAATACGATGCGGATTTTGTGTTTGTCACGCATTATCCGTCAAAAAAAAGGCCGTTCTATGCCATGGACGATCCGGATGATCCCCGGTATACCTTAAGCTTTGACCTTCTGTTCGGCGGGCTGGAGATCACCACCGGAGGCCAGAGGATCCACGACTGCCGGATGCTGACGGAAAAGATGGCGGCAAGGGGCATGAGCGGGGAAGGGCTGGAACAGTATGTGGATACGTTCCGCTACGGCATGCCGCCCCACGGAGGACTTGGCATCGGGCTGGAGAGGCTGACCATGAAGCTGATCGGGGAAGAGAACGTACGGGAGACGACGCTGTATCCCCGCGATCTTTCCCGTCTGGAGCCCTAGAGGGACAGAGCGGAATATCAGGAGAGAAGAAGGAGGAACGGCAGGATGGCAAATATCATATCGGATGAAATGATCGAATATGTGGGAATTCTGGCAAAGCTTTCGCTTTCCGGCGGGGAAAAGGAGCAGGCCCGGAAGGACATGGGAAATATGCTGGATTATATTGACAGGCTGAATGAACTGGATACGGAGGACGTGGAGCCCCTGTACCACGTATTTCCGTCGGAGAACGTGTTCCGGGAGGACGTGGTGACGAACGGGGATGAGAAAGAGCGCATGCTGGCCAACGCGCCGGCCCGGAAAGAAGACGCCTGGCAGGTGCCGAAGACGGTGGAGCAGTGAGAAGAAGCGATTCAACAGGAGGAGACGGTATGAGTCTGATGAGTATGACGGCCCTGGAGCTGGGCAGAACGATACAGGCAGGAGAAGCCAGCGCCGTGGAAGCGGTCCGGGAGGCGCTGGACCGGATACAGAAGCTGGACCGGGAGCTGAACTGCTGTGTGACGGTGGACGGGGAAGCGGCGCTGAAGAAGGCGGAGCAGGTACAGAAAAGGATCTCGTCGGGAGAGCTGGCCGGCCCTCTGGCCGGAGTACCGGCGGTTGTAAAGGACAATCTGTGCACGGAGGGGCTTCGGACCACCTGCGGTTCGAAGATCCTGAAGGATTTTCTTCCGCCCTATACGGCGGAGGCGGTGAAAAGGATGGAAGACGCGGGCGTAATCGTCGTCGGAAAGACGAACATGGATGAATTTGCCATGGGAAGCACCTCGGAGACTTCTTATTTTGGGCCTGTGAAAAATCCGTGGAATACGGAGCATGTGCCGGGCGGCTCCTCAGGAGGAAGCTGCGCCGCGGTGGCGGCGGAGGAATGCAGCTTTGCGCTGGGGTCGGATACCGGCGGTTCCATCCGACAGCCCAGTTCTTTCTGCGGCGTCACCGGCCTGAAGCCCACCTACGGGACCGTGTCCCGGTATGGACTGATCGCCTACGGTTCTTCGCTGGACCAGATCGGCCCGGTGGCAAAGGACGTGTCCGACTGTGCGGCGGTTCTGGAGGCGATCGCCTCCCACGATCCGAAGGACAGCACGTCGGCGGCCAGGGAAGACTGTGATTTTACTTCGGCCCTGGTGGACGACGTGCGGGGGCTGCGCATCGGAATCCCAAAGGATTACTTTGGGGAGGGGCTGGACGGAGAGGTGAAAGCGGCGGTCTTACGCGCCGCGGAGGCGCTGAGGGAAAAGGGCGCGGTGCTGGAGGAATTTGATTTAAGCCTGGTGGAGTACGCGATTCCGGCGTACTATGTCATCGCATCCGCGGAGGCAAGCTCTAATCTGGCCCGTTTTGACGGCGTGAAGTACGGATATTGCGCAAAAGACTGCGGCGGGCTTCACGACATGTATAAACGTTCCAGAAGCGAGGGGTTCGGGCCGGAGGTAAAGCGCCGGATCATGCTGGGTTCCTTTGTCTTAAGCTCCGGCTATTATGACGCCTATTATCTGAAGGCGCTGAAGACGAAAGCACTGATCAAACAGGCGTTTGACCGGGCCTTTTCCAGATATGACGTGATTTTGGCGCCGGCGGCACCCACGACGGCTCCCAGGCTGAACGAATCCCTGCAGGATCCGGTGAAAATGTATCTGGGAGATATCTATACGGTTTCCGTGAATCTGGCGGGGCTGCCGGGGATCACGGTGCCCTGCGGGCTGGACCGCAGCGGGCTTCCCATCGGGGTCCAGCTCATCGGCGACTGTTTTATGGAAAAGAAAATCATACGGGCGGCCTATGCGTATGAAACAACAGGGGAGTACCGGCGGTGTCCCATGGCCGGGCCGCAGGAGGAAGGAGCGTGCAGAAAAAATGAGCAGACAGTATGAGACCGTGATCGGACTGGAGGTCCACGTGGAGCTTGCCACGAAGACAAAGATTTTCTGCGGCTGCAGTACGGAATTCGGCGGCGCGCCCAACACCCATACCTGTCCGGTGTGTACCGGGATGCCGGGGGCGCTGCCGGTGCTGAACCGGCAGGTGGTGGAATATGCGGCGGCTGTGGGCCTTGCCACCGGATGCACCATCAACCAGCGCTGCAGGTTTGACCGGAAAAACTATTTTTATCCGGACAATCCGCAGAATTATCAGATCTCCCAGCTCTACGAGCCCATCTGCAGAAACGGGGCGGTGGAGATCGAGACGGCCGCGGGGACGAAGACCATCGGAATTCACGAGATCCATATGGAAGAGGACGCCGGAAAACTGGTCCATGACCAGTGGGAGGACTGCTCTCTGGTGGACTACAACAGGAGCGGCGTGCCTCTGATCGAGATCGTATCGGAGCCGGACATGAGAAACGCCGACGAGGTCATCGCCTATCTGGACAAACTGCGCCTCATCATCCAGTACCTGGGGGCATCGGACTGCAGGCTCCAGGAAGGCTCCATGCGGGCGGACGTGAACCTGTCTGTCCGGGAAGCCGGTACGGAGCAGCTGGGTACCCGTACGGAGATGAAAAACCTGAATTCCTTCAAGGCCATCGCCAGGGCCATCGAAGGGGAGAGGGAGCGCCAGATCGAGCTTCTGGAGATGGGAAAGGCGGTGGTCCAGGAGACGAGGCGCTGGGATGACAACAAAGAAACGTCCTATGCCATGCGTTCCAAGGAGGACGCCCGGGATTACCGGTATTTTCCGGAGCCGGATCTGGTGCCGGTCATCATCAGCGATCAGTGGCTTGCCCGTATCCGCGCGAGGCAGCCGGAGCTTCGGACGGAGAAGCTGATCCGGTATAAGAAGGAATTTGACATTCCGGATTACGACGCCAGGATCATCACCTCCGCGAAGCGTACGGCAGATCTTTTTGAAGCGGCTTCCGCCATCTGCAAAAAGCCGAAAAAGGTGTCCAACTGGCTTATGGTGGAGACCATGCGCCTGATGAAGGAGCACGGGATGGAAGCGGACGACCTGACGTTCTCTCCGGAAAATCTGGCAAAGCTCATCGAACTGACGGAAGCCGGGGCCATCAACAGTTCCGTGGCAAAAGAGGTCTTTGAACAGATCTTCCTGCACGACGTGGACCCGGACGCCTATGTGGAAGCCCACGGCCTGAAGACGGTCAGCGACGAAGGCGCGCTTCTGGAGACGGTCCGTCAGGTGGTGGAGGCAAATCCCCAGTCGGTATCCGATTATCGGAACGGAAAGGAGAAGGCGCTGGGCTATCTGGTGGGGCAAACCATGAAGGCAACGAAAGGAAAGGCCGACCCGGGCATGGTGAACCGGATGCTGAAGGAGCTGCTGTAGGGGCGCTGCTGTCCTCCGGCGGAGTCCTCCTTGGCCCCTTCCGGCGCTGCTGTGAAAAATCCACAGAAAAATTTAATTTGGGGTGTGAAAACACAGCAGAATGTGATAAAATAGGCGTATCATTTAGAAAAGAATCCGGACAGAATCCAGCAGTCCGGACAGAGGAGAAAGCTTATGGGGAAAAAGACAGTAAAAAAAGCAGCAGAAGAACGCCCGTGGTGCGCGGTAACCGATATGGACCAGTATTTGTTCGGGCAGGGGACGCATTATGAGATCTATAAGAAGCTGGGCGCTCATCCTGCCGAGATGAACGGCGAGAAAGGAGTTTATTTTGCTGTCTGGGCGCCGAACGCCAAGGACGTGCGCGTGGTCGGAGAATTCAACCGGTGGGGATCAGACGGATACCGGATGACCCGTCTGGAGCCGCTGGGCATCTACGAAGTGTTTATTCCGGAACTGAAGGAAGGCAGCATGTACAAGTACCTGATCGAGACCCGGTCGGGAGAATACCTGTACAAGGCGGACCCCTTTGCGTTTTATGCGGAAAAGCGTCCCGGGAATGCTTCGATCGTGGCGGATATCGATCACTTTACCTGGCATGACGCCAAATGGATGGAGAAGCGCAAAAGCTGGGACGGCCCAAAAGAGGCCATGTCCATCTACGAAGTGCATCCGGGGTCCTGGAAGCGCCATCCTCACGAGGAGGAGGAAGACGGATACTATAATTACCGGGAGTTTGCGGTGGAACTGACAAAATACGTGAAGGATATGGGCTATACCCATGTGGAGCTGATGGGTATTGCAGAACATCCGTTCGACGGCTCCTGGGGCTATCAGGTGACGGGGTATTTCGCGCCCACGTCCCGACACGGCACACCGGCGGATTTTCAGTTTCTCATTGATTACCTGCATAAGCACGGCATCGGCGTGATTCTGGACTGGGTGCCGGCGCATTTCCCAAGAGACGGCTACGGCCTGGCGAATTTTGACGGGACGCCGCTTTACGAACATCCGGACAGCCGCCGGGGCGAGCATCCGGACTGGGGGACGAAGATTTTCAATTATGAGAAATCAGAAGTGCGCAATTTCCTGATCGCCAACGCGCTGTACTGGCTCAACCATTACCACATTGACGGCCTGCGGGTGGATGCGGTGGCGTCCATGCTCTATCTGGATTACGGAAAACGGGACGGTCAGTGGCTGCCGAACCAGTACGGCGGGAACCAGAATCTGGAGGCCATCTGGTTCTTCAAACATCTGAATTCCATCATCCGGGGACGCAAAGACGGCTCTATGATCATTGCGGAGGAATCCACCGCATGGCCGGGAGTGACCAAAGACCCGGAGGAAGACGGACTGGGCTTCAACTTCAAGTGGAATATGGGATGGATGAACGATTTTCTGGAGTACATGAAGCTGGACCCGTATTTCCGGAAGGATAACCATAACAAGATGACTTTTGCCATGAGCTATGCGTGCAGCGAGAACTATATTCTGGTGCTGTCCCATGACGAGGTGGTGCATCTGAAGTGTTCCATGCTGAACAAGATGCCGGGATATCTGGAGGATAAATTCGCGAATCTGAGGGCGGGCTATACTTTCATGTTCGGACATCCGGGCAAGAAGCTTCTGTTTATGGGCAACGAATTTGCACAGCTGCAGGAGTGGAGCGAAGCCAGAGAGCTGGACTGGTTCCTTCTGAAGGAAGAACGCCACCAGCAGATGCAGAACTATGTGAAGGCGCTGCTCCATATGTATAAAAAGTACCGCTGTCTCTACGAGCAGGATGACAGCTGGGACGGATTCCAGTGGATCAATGCGGACGACTGCTTCCGCAGCATCTTCAGCTTTGTGCGCTACAGTAAGACAAAACGGAAGAGTCTGCTCTTTGTCATGAATTTTACGCCCATGGAGCGTGCGGACTACCGGGTAGGCGTGCCGAAGAAGAAGAAATACAAGCTGGTGCTGGACGGCGACGCGGAGGAATTCGGCGGCAGCGGACGGAAAAAGCCGGAGATCTATGAGGCAAAGAAGGGAGAATGCGACGGACAGAAATTCTATGTGGAATATCCGCTGTCGCCCTACGGCGTAGCCGTGTTTGAATTCTGATAACGGATAAAAGACGGAGACGGGAAGACCAGAAAGCGGCTTCCCGTCTGTTTTTTGCCGTTGTTCTGAAACATATTTTTTGTGTTAAAGCGGAGAGACATGGAAAATGAAACAGAAAAAACAGATACTGGTCATTGATGACGATATCCGTATCGGCGATATGCTGGAGGAAATGCTGACGCAGGAAGGATACGGGGTGTCCCGCGCCTATTCCGGCACGGAGGCGCTTCTTGTGCTGTCCGTCAAAAAGCCGGATCTCGTACTTCTGGATCTGATGCTGCCGGGCCTTGGGGGAGAAGAGGTGCTGCCGGAACTGGCGGGGATTCCGGTTATTGTCGTGAGCGCGAAGGCAGGAGTAGAGGAGAAAGTCTCCCTGCTTCTTGGCGGTGCGGCGGACTATGTGACAAAACCGTTTGACAGGAAGGAGCTGCTGGCGCGGATTGCGGTACAGCTCCGCACGGCTTTGGCAGGCGGACACTCTCCTGTGCTGGAATATGAAGAGATCCGGATCGACCTGTCCGCCCGCCTGGTGCAGGTCTCCGGGCAGCCGGTGAGGCTGACTCGGACGGAATACGCTATCCTGAAGCTCTTGATGCAGAATCCTTCCCAGGTGGTCACAAAGTCCGTGCTTCTGGACCGAATCTGCGAGGATACCCCGGACTGCATGGAAAATTCTCTGAAGGTGCATATAAGCAACCTGCGGCGGAAGCTGAAGGAGGTGACGGGAAAAGATTATATCGAAGCGGTATGGGGGATCGGCTTCAAGATGCGGGAATCTTAACCTTATCTTATAAAGATGACTTTTTGAAAAACGCTGATAAATGGGAGAAAACCCTGTATTTATCAGCGTTTTTCTATTTTACAAGTGTGTCTGAAATCGGCTGAATTTTGGAAAAATGAGGGCGGTTAGCGACAGATTAGCGACAAAACTTTATCTTGTTAATTTCCGTCCGGAGTTCTTCTGTGGTCCGGTGGCTATACTTAAGATCTGTCACATCTTTTCCTAGGGCATGCCCCAGGAGCATCTTCTTTGACAGCGTATCCACTTTGTACCGGTCGCACAGCCACGAGAAGGTATGCCGGCAGTCATGTGGAGTGTGTCCCTGAATCCCGATGTCCTTCAGCGCTTCCGAGAATTGTATGCGGAACCAGTTTACGCCGCAGGTAAACAGCGGGTTGTCCTTCCGGATCAGGGGGATGATCAGATGGTGGAAGGGAACAATCCGGTTTTTCCCGGATACGGTTTTCACTCCTCCGCGGAAATACTGTTCTTCCAGATTGATTTCCAGTTTCCGGTAGGCGGATATCCGGAACCCGCTGTAAATCATGATAAGCACCGCCTGCAGGATCTCGTTTTCACCAGCATTTCCCCATATAGCCAGAAGTTCCTCTTCTGTAAACGGCACCCCTTTTTCGTCATCATCCGGAGTGTTGATCCTTACATAGTCCGCATAATTTTTTTCACACAGATCATGAGAGCAGGCATAGTCGTACATCTGCCGGAACAGGTTCTTGATATGCTCTTTTGTGGCGTGTTTCTTCTGGCAGTTGTCGATCACAGCCTGCAGATCCTCCGTTTTCAGTTCCTGAAAGCTCCTGTCGTGCAGCGCTGCCGCATGGCTGTAAGCTGATCTGGTTGCATAGATGGTGGAGGAAGAGTATTCACGGGTCCTGTCCCGTTCATACTTGTAGGAATAGAATTCCTCATATACATCTGCAAAAGTCCTGGACTGTGCAGCGGTCCGGACTCTGTTATTATAAGATGCCAGGATCTTGCTTATGATGTCGTTCTGACGTTCTGTGGGCTTTATCTCGGGGTTCAGGAAGTCGGAGGCGTTAAAGGTACCGTTCCGGTATTCCATCAGGGCGTAGAAGCCCGTATACCAGTCAGGAACATAGCAAAGAGCTTTCGGCAGTATGGGGGATCCGTTTTCATGCCAGTCTGTGACCGGCGGATAGACAGCGTATGGGTTGGATCGTTTTCCGCTCAGTTTCTTGATGCTTCCGAAGCCGTTTGGAAGTTTTGGGTGTTTTCGTCTGGCCATGGTATCCTCCTTCTGGATGTGCATGCTGTTGCGACGTCGCAACAGAAAAATGGGTGCAGAAAAGACAGCCAGAGAAAACATCTGTTCTCTTGCGCTGGCTGCCCGAAGGTGATACAATGTGTTTTGGGTGAATGATTGCATCGACCTTCGGGAATGTGATCTGTGAGGACCGGTTCTCTGTTGACGCAGGGGGCCGGTTTTCTTTGTTTGACAAAATCCGAATATCTGGTATAATATGCTTAACAGGACAGTCGGCAGGTGAGTAGCGGTCACCCGTCCCGGCGAATGATTAAGTTAGACCTATAGAAATAGTCGTCCAGTCATGGCCAGTGAGCGGGACGGCTATTTCTTATTTTTCATGTTCAGAATCGCAACGATCAGAAGACCAGCGGTCAGTATAATCATGAATTCCTCATATGTACTCATAATAATCGACCCCTTTCCACAAGACTCGGAACGGGTGAGAGCACGTCCCCCGGCTGTCCGGGTAGGCATATTATGTTTTTAATGTTCTTGACCCGACTCTTCTGGCAGGAGACGTGATTTTATCTAAGTTCAATATAACCCATTATCTCACGATAGTTAGGAAGTGATAGGAACTGATTAAGATAAGGTAATGCGCCTGGATCTCTTTCTGCAAAATATTTTTGTGATCTGTTTTTCAACCAGTCTTCAACAAAGAAACGGCGTAGCTCACCAATTAATTCATTAGGGTATGCTCTAGCTGGAAATACTCTCCCATCATCATATTGGTGCATGTATTTTGGATAATCATCCACTGGGTACCCAAGTTCACGTAAATGTTTTGAAAATGTTTTTCCAAGAGAAATGTCAGGAACCATATTCGACGTTACAGTATATCCTAATGATTCCAATGGACCGATTAAGGCAAGCGTTACTTCATTTAGCATCGAAAAATAACCATATGGAACGTTTGGCATATTAACCATATATCTTTTTAAGTGATATGGTAATTGAGGTTGCTGTATATTTCCAGACATCCATTCAAATACCCATTTTGATACTAATACTGCAAATTTGGGTGATAGCCATTGCGCAAGATTAATAGCAACTTGTGGATGTACCCATGTACCTTGTAAATGTGGAACGCCACCTTGAATGGATTGTATAAGTCCGTCCTGTGAAATCTGCAGGACGGAAGAAAGCTCCGAAATAAAAGCTTTTGTACCCGTTAGGCGTACATAGTCAGACCATGTTTTATTGGCAGCTTTACACATTGCCGTTGCATTGATATAGCCATCAGTTATCCGTTGAGTAATAATATCATTATCTGCAAGACGGTCAATAAAACCATCCTGTGATAAAAATTGAAGTTGTGTTCCTTGCATAAAATTCCTCTTTTCTTCAATTTACTATGTCCATATGTCGCAATAGCGAAATACTATTGCAACCGTAATTTTATCAGCTTCTCATGATACCCCAACATCCGGGATAACTGTTCGATCGTAAATTCTCTGTTCTCTTCCAGAACCTCGTCAGATATCAGTAATTCCATAGCAAACTTATTTGCTTCTGTTTCATTTTTAGAATTCAGAAGCAGTGTTTTATTCCGGATGAAATAGCAGTTTTGCTTTCTATGCAGTATGGCATGTCCTAATTCATGTGCCATTACCAGTTTCATATCATGCTCTGATAAATTTTGATTAAGAAATATGTATCTGTGATTTTTGAGAAACATATAATATCCATCACAACTGATATTCCCGATCTGATATAAAACATTAAGTGCATCAGCCAGATCAAAAGGATTTCGGGTACAAAATTTCTTTGTATAATAGACTACAAGTCGTTTTATATTATTCCTCAAATAAATGGCTCTTCAAGGGTGATGGTGGGTAAAAAATACCCACAACCCCAGTG
>CAJUAA010000029.1 GCA_910584205.1 uncultured Lachnospiraceae bacterium | reverse complement strand
TTCTTTTTCTATTGATTATAACGGTATATCGTGATAGTGTCAAGAAATGAAAATCTAATACATAATATCAAAAAACCCTTGTGAACAGCATTCTCACACCATTCACAAGGGTTTCATCATTCAAAATAACCAGGCAATTTCGCCTTATGCATTCATCTGCTTCGCCACCTCAGCCGCAAAGTCCTCGTTCTTTTTCTCCAGACCTTCGCCTGTCTCATAACGCACAAAGCCTTTGATCACGATATCTGCACTGTTGGCTTTTGCGACCTGAGTCACATAAGCGGATACCAGCTGCTTGCCGTCCTCTGCTTTTACATAGACCTGATCCATCAGGCAGATCTCCTTGAGCTGCTTGTTCAGACGGCCCATAACAGCGCCGCTGATCACCTTCTCCGGCTTTCCTGCCATCTTCGGATCGTTCTCGATCTGCGCCTTAATGATCTCCAGCTCATGAGCCTTATACTCCTCGTCCACTTCGCTGCTGTTGGTGTATACCGGCTTCAGCGCTGCGATCTGCATGGCAATGTTCTTTGCCATCTCTTTGATCCCGTCCGTGATCACGTTCGTCTGCACATCAACCAGAACACCGATTTTACCGCCTGCATGGATGTAGGAAGCAACAAAACCGTTCTCTTCAGTTACCTGCTGGAAACGGCGGATGTTCATATTCTCGCCGATCACGGCAATCTGAGCTGCCAGAGCTTCCTTCACGGTCTTGCTGCTGTCAGATGCCCAGCTCTCTTCCATAAATGCATCAATGTCTGCCGCTGTCGTGTTCAGTGCCTGTGCGGCAACCTCTGCCACGTAGCCCTGGAATTTCTCATTCTTCGCCACGAAGTCCGTCTCCGCGTTCACTTCCACAACAACTGCTTTCTTCGCATCGTCGGTCAGGGCAGTCGCTACGATACCCTCTGCAGCGATACGTCCTGCTTTTTTCTGTGCAGTCGCAAGACCCTTCTCCCTCAGGAAGTCCACTGCAGCCTCCATATTGCCTTCGGTAGCCGCCAGAGCTTTCTTGCAGTCCATCATGCCTGCACCAGTCATCTCTCTTAACTCTTTTACCATTGCTGCTGTAATAGCCATGAATTTATTCCTCCTCTGCCTGATCTGTATCCTCGTATCCTTCTTCTACGTCTTCCGCCTCGCCCTGTCTTGCTTCCACAACGGCGTCGGCCATCTTGGATACGATCAGTTTTACTGCGCGGATCGCATCGTCATTGCCCGGGATCACATAATCCAGCTCCTCCGGATCACAGTTGGTATCGCAGATACCGATCAGCGGAATGCCAAGCGTATGCGCTTCCTGTACACAGATTCTCTCTTTCTTCGGGTCTACGACAAAGATCGCATCCGGAATTCTCTTCATCTCCTTGATTCCGCCAAGGTTCTTCTGAAGCTTCTCCATCTCTTTTCTAAGAGCGATGACCTCCTTCTTCGGCAGAACATCAAATGTTCCGTCTTCTTCCATGGTCTCGATCTCTTTTAATCTGTTGATACGTCCCTGGATCGTCTTGAAGTTGGTCAGCATGCCGCCCAGCCATCTCTCATTGACATAGAACATTCCGCAACGCTCCGCCTCTGCAGCGATGGCATCCTGCGCCTGCTTCTTCGTTCCCACAAAGAGAATGCTTCCGCCGTCTGCAGCGATATCAGCCACTGCCCTGTAAGCCTCGTCTACTTTGCCTACCGACTTCTGCAGGTCGATGATGTAGATGCCGTTTCTCTCCGTGTAGATGTACTCTGCCATCTTCGGGTTCCATCTTCGGGTCTGATGGCCGAAATGTACACCTGCTTCCAGTAACTGTTTCATTGAAATTACGCTCATTTTTCTTCCTCCGTTTTGGTTTCTCTTCCGTCAGACGTTTTCTTCCAGGAGAACCACATGGGCACCACTCCTGCGAATCTGTCCGCGTGATTATTTGCGTAAGCCTGTCTGGCAGGATCTGCCTGCGCAAACAGCCTTGTATACTATATCACAGACCCCTTTTCCTGTCAAGTGCCAAACTTGCGCTTCCACGATATCTTCCCAACAATAAACTTATCCGTATCGCAATCCATCCTGCCGGCCACAATAACACGGAGAGCACAACGCCAGCAGGCAGGCATTCCCATACTGGAAATACCTGCCTGCTTTAACTGTCATTTCGTCGGCCTGTCAAACGGTAAAACTGCCGGCCTGTTCATTATACCGTATCGTTCCTCTTTACATATCCCGGTTTCGCCGGATCTGCAATGATCTCCTTCATACGGGTGATCTTTGCCAGACGGTCTACTACCTGACCCTCGATATGTACATCATTGCCGATCAGCGTGTCGGTAAGCACCACGCAGTTCTTTACGACCGCGCCCGGCTTGATCACACAGCCTCTGCCGATGACGGAATTCTCCACAGTTCCCTCAATCTGGCAGCCGTTGGAGATGAAGGAGGACTTCACATCCGCCGTCTCATAATACTGCGTCGGACAGGAATCGCTGGTCCTGGTATAGATCGGCCAGTCGCTGCGGAACAGGCTCTTCACGTTCTCCGGATTCAGCAGTGCCAGATTCGCGTCATAATATCCCTTCAAATCATCGATGGGTGCGAAAAAGCCCTTGTGAGCCACACCGCGGATATCCAGCTCACCGCACATGTCATTGATGATATGCTTCATCGTATACATGGAGGAAGCCTTCTGCGCCGCTTCGACCAGACCGATGAACACTTCCTTCTTCATCACATACGTATCCATGAAGATGTTCCGATTCTTCGTCGTACCGTTGTTGCGCTCGATAGACTCCACGCCCTTCTGCTTGTTCAGGCTCAGATAATCGCAGCTTAAAAATGCTTCCTTGGCGTTATCCACCTTGTGGTAGAGAAGCGTCACGTCTGCGCCGGACTCCTCATGAGCCTTCAGAAGCGCATCGAAATCCTGCGTATAAACCATGTAACCCGGAGCGATGACCACATGCGTGTTGCTGGCTTTTACCATCCGGTCCAGATTCTCCGCATATACCTTGATATCGGTATTGTAATAGTCTTTGTCCTCCTGGGAATCCGCAAATACCATCTGCAGATATCCGCTCTTGGAGTTGATATTGTAATGCCGGCCTGTTCCGATGTGCTCTACCAAAGAACAGGGCTTTCTTCTGATATATACCTGAATCCTGTCGATCCCGCTGTTGGACATATTGGAAATCGGAAAATCAACCACGCGATATCTTCCCAGGAAGGAGAATGCCGGGATTGAACGATAAGTTTCCAATCCTTCCACCCAGATATGGTTTTCTGAAAAACTTATAATTCCTAATGCTCTTGCCATATGATTCTACCCCTTTACATTTTTCGCAACCAGTTCAATATGCTCGCTGTCCGCACTTCCGACAACTGCCTGGCTTCCAATCTTAACCTCATCCGCAACTAAAGCTCTCGTTACCACCGCGCCTTCTTCTACGACCGCTCCCGGCATCAGGACACTGTCGATGACCTTTGCGCCTGGTCCCACTTTGGCTCCGGTGAACAGGACAGAATTCCGTACTTCACCCTCTACGGTACAGCCCTGCGTGATAAATGCGCGTTTCACACTCGCCTCTGCGGAAATAAACTGCGGAAGCGTGGGAACGTCCTCTGTATAGATCGTCCATGTACGGTCGTCCAGATCCAGGCCGTTCTTCTTGTCCAGAAGGTCCATGTTCGCCTCCCACAGAGAGTCGATGGTACCAACATCTTTCCAGTAACCTTTGAATTTATATGCAAACAGCTTCTTACCGTCATTCAGAAGCGCCGGAATGATGTCCTTGCCGAAATCATGGCTGGACTCCTCGTTCTTCATATCCGCCACCAGCATCTTACGCAGAAGCTTCCAGTTGAATATGTAGATACCCATGGACGCCAGATTGCTCTTGGGCTCCGCCGGTTTTTCCTCGAATTCCACGATTCTGCCGGTCTCCGGGTCCGTATTCATAATACCAAAACGGCTGGCTTCCTTCATCGGCACTTCGATGACGGCAATCGTAGCGTCCGCGCCGTTCTCCTTATGTGCCTGAAGCATCTTCGCATAGTTCATCTTATAAATATGGTCTCCGGAAAGAATCAGCATGTATTCCGGATCGTAATTGTCCACAAAATCAATATTCTGAGAAATCGCGTCCGCCGTTCCTCTGTATACGTCCAGATTCGCATCCGCCTTCTCACGCGGCGGGAGAACGAACACTCCGCTGTCACGGGCATCCAGGCCCCAGCTTCCGCCGCCTGCCACATAACTGTTCAAAAGAACAGATTCGTACTGAGTCAGCACGCCTACTACATCAATCCCGCTGTTCGCGCAGTTACTTAAGGGAAAATCAATAATCTTGTATTTTCCGCCATATGAAACAGCCGGTTTTGCAACTTTATTGGTAAGATCATGGAGTCTGGAACCGCGTCCGCCTGCCAGAATCATTGCCAACATATTATTTTGCTTCATAGAAAGGTCCTCTCTTTCATTTATATAGTACAATTATACAATTATATGAGGAAAAATGCAATTTCTCCCATGCATTTTTGTAATAATGCATAATTTTATGTCATATCGCAGCATCTGAATTGTGTATTATGTACACATTCAGGAAATGCATCCTTTTATAAAATGCCCGGCATCCGGTTTTCGCCGGAAAAAAGCCCTTATTTCGCCCTCTGTCCGCCGAAACCCTGCATATGTCGGTCGCAGCAGGACAGCACAAGCGTCGAACGGGGGCCCATACGGACCACGTCGCTTTCCAGAAGGCAGGCCCGGGATTCGGGGATTCCATTTGGAAGATAGGTTCCGAAAGAATCCGCCTCTACGGTCCATCCCATCCAGGAGGGCAGGGACGGGAGTCGGAACTCCTGCTCCTCCCAGAACACATTGACCGCCAGGCACACCACATCGTCCCCTCTGTCCTCATGGCTTCTGCCCGCATAGATGACCCGCAGCACCTTTGTATGCTCATCCGGTCCCTGCACCTGGATTTCCGGAAAGCCCAGAGAACAGCTTCCGGCGGCCCTTCGGATTACATCGTGCTTTTTCCGTATCCTTATGACATTTTTCACATACTCAAAATGCTCCCGGTTCTTCTCAAGAAAACTCCAGTCCAGCCAGGAGATCTCGTTGTCCTGACAGTAGGCGTTGTTATTGCCGTACTGCGTGTTCAGGAATTCATCTCCCGCCAGAAACATGGGCGTCCCCCGGCTGAGCATCAGCACCGTGAACGCGTTTTTTGCCAGCCTCCTGCGCAGAGCAAGGACCTCTTCGTTGTCCGTCTCCCCCTCCACGCCGCAGTTCCAGCTCCGGTTGTCGTTGCTCCCGTCGGTATTTCTCCAGCCGTTGGCTTCGTTGTGCTTCTCGCTGTAGGAATACAGATCCCAGAGTGTAAACCCGTCATGGCAGTTCAGAAAATTCACCGAGGCATTATGGCCTCTCTCCTCCCGCCCGTACATATCCAGCGACCCGGTGATCCGGTTCGCCGCCGTACGGGACATGCCGTAATCTCCTTTCAGATAACTGCGCATGTCATCCCGGTAGCGTCCGTTCCACTCGGCCCACCGGTTCCAGGACGGAAAACTTCCCACCTGATAAAGCCCGCCCGCATCCCACGCTTCCGCGATCAGCTTCACATTGCCCAGTATCGGATCAAAGGCCAGGCTCTGCAGAAGCGGCGGCTTGCTCATGGGAGAGCCGTCTTCGTTGCGCCCCAGGATACTGGCAAGGTCAAAACGAAAGCCGTCCACATGATAGGCGGTCGTCCAGTAACGGAGGCATTCCAGTATCATCTGCTGGACGATCGGATGATTGCAGTTCAGCGTATTGCCGCAGCCGCTGAAATTGTAATAATGCCCGTCCGGCGTCAGCATGTAGTAAATGTTGTTGTCAAATCCCTTAAAGGAAAAGCAGGGCCCCTGTTCGTTTCCTTCCGCCGTGTGGTTGAACACCACGTCCAGAAAGCATTCAATGCCGTTCTCATTGAGCGCCCGGATGAGCCGCTTTAACTCGGTTCCTTCCCGGTTGTACTCGGTAGAGCCGCTGTAACTGGTGTTCGGAGCGAAGAAGCTGACCGTATTATAGCCCCAGTAATCCACCACCTGATGTCCGTCCACCATCCGGCTGTCCTTCATCTCGTCAAATTCAAAGATGGGCATCAGCTCCACCGCGTTGACTCCCAGCTCCTTCAGATACGGAATCTTCTCCATCAGCCCCGCAAAGGTTCCCGGGTATTCCACATTGGAGGAGCCGTGCTTTGTGAAGCCTCTCACATGCATCTCATAGATGATCAGGTCCTCCATGGGGATCAGCGGATTCTGATCCTTTCCCCATTCAAAATCGTCCTTTACGACTCTCGCCTTGTAGAACGTCCCCTCCTTCCGGTGCCTGCCCCACTGGCTCTGTCCGGTCACCGCCTTGGCGTAAATATCCAGAAGCACATGATTTTTGTCAAACAGCAGGCCTTTGGGCGGGTCATACGGGCCGTCCAGCCGGTAGGCGTACTCAAAATCCCGGATGTTCAGCCCGAAGACGATCATGGAATATACATTTCCGATCCGGTAATGCTCCAAAAACGGCAGCACCGCATAGGGCTCCTCCTCCTCCCGGCGAAAAAGCAGAAGTTCACAGGATGTGGCACCAAAAGAATGCACCGTAAAATTCACTCCCACCGGGATCGCCGTGGCGCCGTTCAGGGCATAAATGCCCGGACGCACCTCAAATCCCTCGATCACATCCATAGGCACCATATGAATACTGCCCATCGGACTGATAAATTTCTTTTCCTCCATTACTCTGTTCCCCCATCTGTCGCTTATATCATACGTTTTTCACAATCGGACAGCGCCGCCAGAACCCCTCGAAGCAGTACATCTGAAAACAGCTCGCTCTCCGGGACCCCTTTCACATGTCCCTCGGGAAGCGCTTCCGCCTTCAGACGCTCCGGTGCATACGCCAGGTCGGCTTCCCGCAGCATCGGCACATCAAATACACTGTCCCCCGCCGCAATGACCCGATCCGCTTTTATGTATTCCCTGAACCTGCGCACAGCAGTACCCTTGTCAAGTCCTTTCGGCAGTACGTATACCTTGGTTCCGTTTGTAAAAATATTCACAAGAGACAAATCCAGCCTTTCCCTCATGTGCTCCGCGCTCTTCAAAGGACAGCTGCTCTTGGTAAACAAAAACAAATCCCGGATATTCCTCACCTCAAGAAGACGGTCCCGGTCCTCCCGCATATAGTCCATGGCACGCCGGAATTCCCTGCGGCTTCCTTTTATCATCCGGAGAGATTCCTCATACCATTCCGGAATCTCCTCGTCCTGCTTCAGCAGCACCCCTCCGTTGCACACCAGCGCATAATCCGGAACGCCTGTTTTCAGATCGATCCGGTCATACTGCTCCCTGGTCCGGGTGGTCACAGGCACGAACACGGCTTTTTCCCGCACTTTTCTCAGAAGACGAGAAGACGCTTCGGTCATAAACGAGACCTGTCTGCCCTCGTAAAGTTCCACATTCGTCTTCTCTCTTCCAATCTCATGCCTGCAGGAATAGATCAGCGTATTGTCCAGATCCGCGTGAAATACCGTCATTGTTCCTTTCCTGACAGCACTTTTCTCACAAGATCCACCGGGATCATCGTCGCCGCCAGCAGGATCACCACAATCCATCCTCTGATGCCGAACGGAACGCAGCTGAACATGTTGCCGATCCAGGTAAATACCTGCAGGGGCACAAGAGCCGCATTGACGATCAGTGCCTGAACCAGAATGATGATAAAGAATACTTTCATAAATCCGGTGTTCTCATTCAACCCCCTGAAAATGCCAAACCGCTCATCCCTGACATTGAAGCCGTTGAAGAGCGCGCTCACGATAAACAGGACGAAATATCCAGTCAGATGCTGGTCTTCATTTTCAAAAAATCCAGCAAAAAATGGAAACTTCAGATAGACAAAACTGATGACCGTCAGCCATGCCCCCATCACGCCGATCTGTACAGCCATCTTTCGGCTTATAATGCTTTCGTCTCTTCTCCTGGGCTTCTCCCGCATATATTCCTCCAGCGCCGGCTCGTTACCCAGCATGATCGCTCCAAGGCCGTCCATAACCAGGTTGACAAACAAAAGATGCGTCACCTTCAGCGGTTCCTCCACGCCGAAGAACGGCGCCACCGCACTGACCACGACCGCTGCCACGTTGATAACCAGCTGGAATTTACAGAATTTCAATATATTGTGATAGATGGTCCTGCCATACCAGATCGCGTCCTTGATGGACTTGAAGTTATCGTCCAGGATAACGATCTCGCCTGCTTCCTTCGCGGCCTCTGTCCCGCTGCCCATGGCAAAGCCCACATCGGCTCTCTTAAGCGCCGGAGAATCGTTCACGCCGTCGCCGGTCATGCCGACCACCAGATTCATCTCCTGGCACAGTCTTACCATTCTGGATTTGTCCGTGGGAAGCGCCCGGGCGATCACACGGATCTGCGGAATGATCTTTTTCACCTCTTCATCAGACATTTCGTTCAGCTGCGCGGAAGTCAGCGCCCGCTCCGAATCGCTCTTCAGAAGCCCTGCGTCCTTTGCGATGGCAACCGCCGTCTCCAGACGGTCTCCGGTAATCATAACCACCTGGATGCCCGCGCTTCTCACCTCGGCGATGGCGTCTCTTGCCTCTGGCCTCACATCATCCCGGATCGCCACAAGGCCGATGATGACCAGGTCCTCATGGATCGTATTCTCCACCAGCTCTTTCTCCGAATAGCCGAACGCCAGTACGCGCATGGCCCTGGCCGCCAGTTCGTCGATCTTCCGGTTCAAAACGTCCAGATCCATGGACTGTACATTACCGTCCCCGTCCAGATACTTCTGCGCCTTTGCCAGAAGGCGCTCCGGAGCGCCTTTGTAGAAAGTTTTGCCGGCCTGGTCAATCCTTGCCTGGCTGAACTTGTTCATGGAGTTAAAACCCTGAGAAGCAGAGATATGGCAGTCTTTGTCCGCCTCCAGCCCGCGGAAGGTATCCTCCCCGATGAACTTCATCAGCGCCTGGTCGGTGGCGTTTCCGCCGATGACCTTATGGCTGGAATCAAACATGGACTGTGTATTTTTTCCAATGGCAAGATCCAGAAGCTTTTTCACCCCCGCATGGCCGGAAAGCTCCGGAATCGGGATCACCTTACCGTCCGCCGTAAAGAACTCCACCACCTCAAGGCTTCCTTTGGTAATCGTTCCTGTCTTGTCGCTGAACAGGATATTCAGAGAACCGGCGGTCTCGATCCCCTCCGCCTTTCTCACCAGTACGTTGTGATCCAGCATTTTGCTGGTGTTCTGCATCAAAACCAGAGAGATCATCAGCGGCAGGCCCTCAGGCACCGCACAGACAATGATGACGATGGCCAGAGATACCGCCTCCACAACATCTTTGATGATCTGCTCCGCTCCCAGAGCGAAGTAAGCGGAAACTCCTCCTGCAGACACGATAAAATAGGCAAAATACAGGATGGCGATTACCGTCGCGCCCACATAGCCAAACACCGAGATCTGGCCTGCCAGTTTGGACAGCTTCACCTTCAGCGGGGAATCCACTTCGTCTCCCTGCATCTCATCCGCCATCCGGCCCATCATGGTCTTCAGGCCCACCTTCCGCACGTCCAGGACGCCTTCTCCGTCAAAAATCACCGCTCCGCGGAACAGAGAATGCGCATCCACAAACGTATCGCCGGTAATGTCGTCCGCCAGCTGAAAATCTTCCTCTGCCGCCGTCTTCTTACATTCCTCCGCCTCTCCGTTCAGTGCGGAATTGTCCACTCTGAGACTTCCGGACACGAGAACACCGTCCGCCGGCACCTTGTCTCCGGACTGCAGAAGCACCTTGTCTCCCACAACCACGTCATCCACGTTGACGACCATCACCCTGCCGTTTCGGTATACCTTACAGTGTTCCTTCTCGGTACGGTCTTTCAGCTCCCGGTATTTCGTATCGCTCGCCACACCTGTTTTCGCCGATACGAAGGCAACAATCAGCACGGCGACGATCGTTCCCAGCGGTTCGTAGATCTCCGCATAGCCCAGGAAGAACATTACGATCATAAGCGCCGCTATGGCCAGCAGGATCCGGATCATCGGATCACCGAACGTTTCCTTGAACTCGTCCCAGAACGTGGTCGGTTCCGAATCCGGTATCTCATTGGTTCCATATTTTTGCCTGGAAGCTTCCACTTCCTGGTCTGTCAGTCCATTAAATTTCATCATCTATCTCCTCAAAGGTCGTTTAAAATAAACTGTCCAAAGCCTTACCGGAAGATTTCCGCCCGGCTTTGAACAGCTGCAAACCATAGGTCTGTGTAATTGCTACATGTATCTGCGGATCATCTCTCCCAGGCCGGGATCTGTCGTTCCCTGACCCACCGGATTGAACTTCCACTCCCCGTTATGGCGGTAAATCTCCCCAAAGATCATGGCCGTCATCCCGCTGTAGTCCTCCGTCAGATTATATCTGCACATCTCGTTGTTGTTCCTTCCGTCCACCAGACGGATAAACGCATTCTGAATCATGCCGAAGTGCTGCTTTCTCTGCACCGCCTGATAGATGTTGACTACAATGATGATCTTGTCGTATTCCGCAGGCACGGAGGCAAGATCCACGATGATCTGCTCGTCGTCCCCTTCTCCCGCGCCGGTCAGGTTGTCGCCCATATGCTGGACCGTCCCCGTGGGATGACGCAGGTTTCCGAAATACACAACATCCTCTTTGTATACAAGTTTTCCGTCATGGAGCAGGATCGCAGATGCGTCGCAGTCGATGGGCGCCGGCTTCGGAGCCAGGAAATTCAGCCCCTTGGACCGTTTTACCTCATCCCATCCAAGGCCCACAACCACCCGGGAGAGTCCCGGATTTTCTTTGGACAGACTGACCTTCTGTCCTTTCTTCAAACTGATTGACATGTTACTTTCCTCCTGATCTTAATCCTGACATCCGCCCGGGCATACTGCCCGGGCAGACATGTCTTATTCCACGTCAACGCCGAAATTCGCGCACAGCGCCGCCAGGCCGCCCTGGAAGCCGCTTCCGATGGCGTTGAACTTCCACTCGCTGCCGTTTTTATAGAGTTCTCCGAATACCGCCGCCGTCTCAATGGAGAAGTCCTCTCCCAGATCGTACCGGAGCATCTCCTCTCCGGTCTCTTCGTTGTAAATCCGGATGAACGCGTTGTTCACCTGACCGAAGTTCTGTCTTCTGGCCTCCGCCTCATAGATCGTGACCGTAAATGCAATCTTTGAGATATTCGCCGGCACCAGGGAAAGATCGATCCTGATCTGCTCATCGTCTCCTTCTCCCGCGCCGGTCAGATTGTCCCCCATGTGCTCTGCACAGCCCGACGGATGCTTCAGATTTCCATAAAATACAAAGTCCTCCGACCCGCTGACCTTTCCGCCGTCCGTCAGCAGGAACGCCGCTGCGTCCAGGTCAAAGTCTCCTCCTGTATCAAACTGGTTCACATCCCATCCCAGGCCGACCACTACCTTTTTCAGGCCGGGATTTCCTTTTGTCAGACTTACTTTCTGACCTTTCTGAAGATTTACTGGCATCTTATATCCTCCTTACTGAGTCTTTCAGCCATGTGCTGTATTCGTGGCTGATCCTGTCAAAGTTCATGCTCTGCCTTATGCTACTTCAATTCCGTAATGGCCGCACAGCGCCGCCAGGCCACCCTGGAAGCCGCTTCCGATGGCATTGAACTTCCACTCTCCGTTGTATTTGTAAAGCTCGCCTACCACGACCGCCGTCTCAATGGAAAAATCCTCTCCCAGATCATAGTGGATCAGCTCCTGCCCTGTGCTTTCATCCACAATGCGGATAAAGGAATTGGACACCTGTCCGAAATTCTGCCCTCTGGACTCTGCTTCATAAATTGTTACCGTAAACGCGACCTTTGATACATTGGACGGGATTTTGGACAAATCCACAAAAATCTGCTCGTCGTCTCCTTCGCCCTCTCCGGTCAGGTTGTCACCCATGTGCTTCAGAGCCTCGCTGGGATGGGTCAGGTTTCCATAAAAGATAAATTCCTTCTCCGTCGGGCACTTTCCGTTGTCACCCAGCATGAAGGCCGCCGCGTCCAGGTCGAAATCCGCGCCGGAATCAAACGCGTTGACGTCCCATCCCAGACCGACCATCAGCTTTTTCAGCCCCGGGTTTCCTTTTGTCAAATCCACTTTTTGTCCTTTTGTCAGATTGATTGGCATAACATCTTCCTCCTGTCACCTACTTTTTATCTGGCATATGATACATCCTGTTGAACTCCTCTTTGATATGCTCCAGCCTCAGCTGATCCTCCGAACGCTGCTTTCTGGCGTTCTCCTGAATCTGCTTCGTCTCGTCGATACCGCTTACGATGGTCCTCCAGGTTGTTTCCAACGTCTCGATCCTGATCGAGCTTCCTGACGCAAGCTGCGCGGTCATCTTGGACTGTTCCACCGTGTTGCGCGCATTGCGTATCAGCATCTCATTGGTCTTCTCATCCAGCGCGGACATGGCTTCCGCCTGGATCCTCTGTCTCTTCAGCATGATCGCCTGTGCCAGCGCCTGCTTGAACACGGGAAGCGTAATGATGAAGGCGGAATTGATCTTCCGCACCAGGTTCATGTTGCTGAACTCCATGGTCTTGATCATGGGAATAGACTGCATGGCCACATTCTCCGCGATCCGCAGATCCTGCGTCCGCTGCTCCAGCATCATCAGTGCCTGATTCAGGCTCTGGATCTCAAACTGGATGGACTGGTCCCCGTTTGCCGCCATGTCCTGCTCCCGTTTGGCAATGTAATCCGAGATTTCCCTGCAGCCCTGCTCTCCCGCAAGAATATATTTGACAAGATCGTGATAATAATTGACATTGGCGTCAAACATCTGGTTCAGCTTCCGGTTGGACTGTTTGATCTCCGATTCATACTGCTTCAGCTGCACATAGATCTTGTCGACTTCCTCCCCCATGGTATGGTATTTATCCAGGATCTTATCCAGCTGCTTTCTCAGATTGCCGAACAGCTTTCCAAACAGCGTAGGATTCTCCTTGATCTCCTCAATGTCAAATTTGGACATGATCTTCGCCAGCTGGTTCAGCATGGCGCTGGAATCGTCCAGCTGAGACAGGTTCATACTGTTCAGCACCACGTCTGACGCCTTGGAAATCTCCTCCGCCACCTCCGAACCAAAGGAGACGATGGTCTCAAGATCGTACACCTGGATCTGGCTTGCCAGCGCATCCACCTCCGGGGAGCCGGTCAACTCCGTGTTCATCTGCTGCCGGTCCGCCACGATATCGTACTTCTCCACCACTTCCACACCGTTTTCCGCTTCCAGCACAGCGGTCTGTACACTGTTTTGTGGTCTGCCAAAATCAAGCCCCATTCTCAATTACCTCTCTTAAATATGATTTCACGCCATGACCGGCGCGTATTTGATGGAGCAGCCCCAAAAGACGGTGCCTGCAGATCATACACGTATTCACCGATCTGATGCTCCTCCATGATCTCTCTGTTAAAATGCCGTTCCAGAATCTGATAGCCTGTGGGCACGAAAAACAGGATGTCGAACCCCGCCAGATTCAGAAACGCGGTCAGGATGCTGTCCTCCAGTGATATCATCCGTTCCGATGTATGAATGTAGATCAGCTTGGGATTCTTCTTCGTAAAATCAAACCGCTGCAGCAGCCGGAGGATCTCCTTCTCCAGATTCAGGACCGTCGCGATGATCGTATATTCCGTCCCGTTCTCAAACGTGCCCCGGATGATCTTCTGATCGATCAGAAGCTGCAGCTTATCCAGAATATGGTCCTGCATCTCTTCCCGAAGGAATCCATAAGCATAGCAGGCATGTGCCTTGATCTTCTGTCTCTGAAGCTTCCCGTTTCTGAAAAATTCCACTGCATGGGCCTTCACCGGATTGGGCGCCGTGGAATCCAGATGCGGCGCCTCCCGGATCACAAACGTATCGGCCGTCACCAGAGGCCGGATGCCTGCCCAGTACCGGTCCACCAGGCCGTCCTTCACTCCGGACACTTTGGCAAAGATGACCGGAATGCTGACCACCGAATCCGTCACTCCGAAATTCGGACGGTACTTTACCTCCTGATCCCACAGGATGGCAATCTCCTCGTACATGGTCTGAAGGGACACCGCTACCGCCCGGTCATACTGCTGATTCCTGTATATACCGGAATCCTGATACATCACCTCATCCAGCTCCCGCTCCGCATGGTACGCTGCCGTCCCCATCCGGATATCCTGCCCTTCCTTCGGAAACCGCTCCACTTTCATGGACTGCTCATGGTGAATCTCATAGAGCGCCGGGTCCGCAAGGGTGCACGCCGTATTCCTGTCCGGCTGCAGCAGGAGCACATCCACGGGAAGCCGGGAGAGCAACTTGACAAACATGGCTTCCTTCCCGTTCCGGCAGCCGCCCAGATAGATGAAACAGCCGGGATCTGTCTTCCCGGGACCGCCGAACAGCTCCGGCGCATACCGCATCAACCAGCAGAGCAGATAGACTGCATGGCCGGTCAGCCGGTTTAGATTCACCCCCGGCGCATCCTCTTCCTCCGCCAGCACCTCCACGAACGCCTTTCGCATGAGCTTTTCCAGCACTGCGTCCGCTGTCCAGCAGATCGCTCCGGCCAGATCCGCAAGCATCTGCTCTGTATTGGCATAATTCTTTCTTCGGACGCCGCTGATCTCCTCCGGGCCGGGCGCCGGTATCTGCCCTTCCAGGATCAGAAGCTTCCTTCCGCTGTTCCTGACTGCCAGCTGAAACTGATACAGCTCATTCAGATAAGTAACCTTATCCTCCACACCGCTGATCCGGATGTATCCATTATAGAAGAAACGGCTGTCGTTTCCCCTGGAAACGCCGTCCTTCAAAAGATCCGGAAGCCCGGTTCCTTCCATCCAGGCATTGGTGCAGCCGCTGATGTCCGGCGCGCCTCCATAGAGTCTCTCCCGGCTCCACTGCCGTTCCATTTCCTTCCGGATCGCGCGAATGCCGAAGCCTTCGGGAAAAGCCGACAGCCCGGGAAGCTCCAGCGCACAGGACAGAGCGGAGGAAGGGTCCTGCTTCCGGTATTCCTGATCGCCCCCCTGCTGCAGCAGGACCAGATCGCTGCCCGCCTTGGCCAGAATGGACAACATCTTCAGTTCATATGTGCTGACACTGCCCTCATACAGTATTTTGGGCACTTCCTCCTCGCCCAGACGGTTCACGATCCGCTCAAATTTATAATACAGCCAGCACATGAATTTAATATACGCGTTTTTCAGCATATGGTCGTTTTTTCCTGCGCGGCGCATATCCGTCAGCGTATCAAAGAGAGCAGACGACACATGCTCTCTCTGGAGGCCGTTCATCCTCGGAAGCCACTTCTGAAGGCTTCCCGTGATAAACCCGGGCTCCATCCGGAATTCCCTGCCCATGATCTCCTCATAATAAGCGAGATTCTGTTCGTCCGGATTAGGGATCCGGCCCTCCAGGACCACTCCCGTCCGTCTCGCCGCCTCATAGTACCTCCGCAGAAAGACCCGCACCTCTTCACAGTATCCGCTGATTCTGTAAAAATAGACCCGCCGCCCCGGCCTTTGATTCAGTTCTGTAAAATAATCATCCAGATTCTGCAGCTTTCCGTGTTCAAACATAACCTTCCAACTTCACCTTCCGCGTCCGGTAAATCCCCGGACAAACTGCGTGATAAATTCATGCCCTACCGCCAGATTGATATTCTGCCCGCTGTCGATTCCCGCCGTACTGATTCCGATCACCTCGCCGTACATGTTCAGCACGGCCCCGCCGGAGCTGCCGTGAGAGATCGGCGCCGTAAACTGGATCATGTCCACATCATTAAACACCCGGAAACCGGATATAATCCCGTCAGAAACAGAATTAAAAAGCCCCAGGGGGCTGCCGATGGCCACCACCTTCTGTCCCCTGACCAGCTTCTTTCCGCCCCCGTATACGGGCAGAGGCCGAAGTTTCCGATCGATCCGTATGACGGACAGGTCCAGCACCGAGTTGTACTTGATCACCTCATCCGTTTTATAGATCCTGTCGTCATCTTCGATGCGCACCGAGTAGAATTTCCCTCCGCTGGCCACATGATGATTGGTCAGTATGTACCCGTCTTCCCCGATCATGATCCCGGAGCCGTTCCCCAGGACCTTTCCGCCCCTGTCATGAACCGAAATCATGACGACGGAAGATGCCAGCATGGCCAGTTCTTCAAAAGTCAGCTCCCGGCGCGCTCCGCCTCCGGCATTCCCGGCGGCCGGCGGCACCGGCTGCCGGTTCCCTCCGGACGGGGCGGACGGCGTCCTTCTCTCTCCGAACGGAGGAGTCGGCGTTTTTCTGCCTTCCCCTGCCATCCGGACCTCCAGCGGCCGTCTCTCTCTGGCCGCGGCCGACCGGCTGTTCCTCCTGTCGGTCTTGCCGGGAACCTCCGGAGACGGCACGTATGGCCGGTATTCCGGAATCGTACAGACCCCGAAATCTCCCAGCACCGTTTTCTTCGACAGGTTCAGCCCTTCCAGCTGCCCGTCGATATCCGCCTGATACTGCAGAAGCATCACGTCCACCCCGAGCCTTGTCATCAGGCAGGCAAACAGATATTCCTGCTTTTTCGGCAGATCCTGCAGGACCAGCTTCCGGGAATCCTCCGGCCGGAAGCCCTCCAGAAGCTCCTTTCCCACCTGATCCACCCAAAACATACATTTCACCGCAAAATTCTTCTCCATGGACGCGCTGGCGTAGGCGGTTACCCGCCGAAACAGATCCACCGTCTCCGCGCAGGCGGCTCCGAGGACGGCCTGCATATCCGCGTGCTTCTCCGTCACCCGAACCGACGCGGTCTTTCTGCCGCTTCCGACCCAGTTGTCATAGCAGCCGGAATAATAGTTCACATCCTCCGGAGAAGCCAGCCGCGGAAGGCTGTTGATTCTCTGATAGTGCACCCTCTGCTCCGCCGCCTGCTCCGACAGGTACCGGTCCATCTGTTCAATTTCCTGCACGTACGCCGTACTTCTGCCAAGCATCCGGATAAAATACACATCCCTGCAGCCCCCGTCCCATCTGCCCTCGGCCTTCGCAAAAGCATCTATGGAAGAAATCTCCATTCCATTATATCTTATATTCCATATCCTGTCGCCCATACTCTTTCACCTGCATCGTCTGTCTCAAAAAACCTGCCATTTGGCGGTCAGGTTTTCCGTTCCGTTCTGTATGCCGTCCGCCTTCAACGGAAAACGGACAGCATGTCTGCGCACTGGCGCAATTTATTATATCATATTCTGGAAACAATTACTATGAAATAATTCTTAATAATGCTATAATGTTCCCTACAGCGCCGACTGGGAGCTGATATTTTTTAAGGAGAAAATTGACAGATGAAGGATTCAACCTTGTATTACAGCATCGGCCCTTTGTTATACTGCCCGGCCAGCCACACAGGTATCGGCCGTTCCCTGATTCAGGAACGGTTCGGCTCTCATTATTCGCTTGCCATGTGCCTGGAAGACACGATCTCCGACGACCATGTGGAGGATGCTGAGAAGCAGCTCGTCTCCACTGTAAAAATGCTTTTTGACGCTCAAAAAAGACAGTCCTTCTATATGCCCCGACTGTTCGTGCGGGTCCGGAACCCGCAGCAGATCCATAGTCTGCTCACCCGGATGGAGGAATCCGGCCGTCTGGTAACCGGATTTATCATCCCCAAATTTTCCCCGGACAATGCAGACTGTTATATGGACGCTGTCCGGCTGGCCGGTCAAAGGAGCGGGCGTCCGGTCTATCTGATGCCGATCCTTGAAGATCCCTGCCTGATCGATCCGAGGACCCGGGTCGAGCTTCTCTTCCGGCTGAAGGAACGGCTGGACCTTATGGAGAAACTGGTACTCAACATCCGGGTGGGCGGCAACGACCTGTGCCACCGGTTCGGTTTTCGGAGAGGACGCACGGAATCCATCCACAGCATCCGGGCGATCTCCGACATTTTCTCGGACATCGTCACGGTCTTCGGAATGGACTACGTGATCTCCGGCCCCGTATGGGAATATTACAGCGGCACGGACTGGGATACCGGGCTGAAAAAAGAACTGCAGGAGGACCGGCTGTGCGGCTTTGTGGGCAAGACCGTCATCCACCCCAACCAGATCCGTCTGGTCAACGAAGCATATAAAGTGTCCAGAACCGACCTGGCCGACGCCAGAGCCATTCTGAACTGGGATCCGGCGTCCCCCCGTCTGGTGTCCGGCAGCGCCTCTTCCGAGCGCATGAACGAATATAAAGTGCATTCCAACTGGGCCAGAAAGATCCTGCTTCTCTCCGAAGCCTTCGGGGTCGCGGAGCCACCGGAGAATCCGATGACCTGTCAGGTGTCCGCCAGATTCTTTATGAGGCCGCACGCCTTATAATGCCGCATCGGAACATATTCCACCGGCGCCTTCTTCTCCTGCGCCAGCCGGAGCATATGTGCCAGAGACACGTCTCCCCTGCAGTCTTCCCGGATCAGTACCTTCCAGGGAATTCTGCGCAGGAGCACTCTGGTCGCCTCCCCGATCCCCGGCTTGATCAGATTGACGTCTCCGATCCCGTACTCCTTTGCCAGACGCTCCACCTCTTCCATCCCGCATCCGCCGCCGCGCTGCGGCTCCTCTGGCGCCTCCTCCGGAAATTCCTTCTCGATCGCCTGGATAAAATCCATGGACAGATCCGCTCCCTCCAGCTCCCTGTAATAGACCGCCCCGTGGAAATCGTCCTTCCCTATGATGTCCTTCCGCAGAAACGTCCGGCTGACCAGGCCGGATACCGTACTGTTCAGGCAGGAGCTGGGAATCAGCAGGTCTTCACGGGTCCCGCATAACGCCGCCAGCCCCGCCGGATCCGCCAGCACCGCCAGCCCCGGCGACACGCCCTCATATCCGGCCATCTCCTTTTCCAGCTCTCTTAAAATCGCCCCCTTGCCGGTCCATCCGTCCACAAACAGCAGCCGCTCTGCCGCATACCGCTCCAGAAGGTATTTCATGGCGTTGTGGTCGATTCCCCGCCCCCGGATAATGGAGACGGAATAATGGGGCAGGGATACGCCGTATTTTTTACGAATATACCGCTTCAGGAGAATGCCCGCCGGCGTTCCGGCCCTGGCCAGGGACACCAGAACGGTTCCGGCCCCTCCCGTCTCCATAATCCGGTCCGCCAGCCTTCCCACGGCCTCCGCCACCGGAACCGCAAAATACTTCAGCGCTTCCCGGTAGGCCTCCATATACGCCGCGCTTGGAACATATTCCAGAGGGAGCATCTCGCAGTAATGCCGGCCGGACTGAATCTGACGCTCCCTGACCTCCGCCGGTTCAGGCTCCACCAGCCCGGTAATGTCCTTCAGTAAAAAAATCACATCGTCTCTGTCATAGGAACTTCTCATATGCTGCACCACCTGAATACACGAATGTTCTCATTGCCGCAGGAACGAAGCGCATGGACCAGCGAATACAGGCCTTCCTTCTCTCCGCCTTCGGCATCCGTCACCACCAGAACCTCGTCATACGCCGCCAGATCATAGAGAAACGTCCGTCTCCCGCTGTCGTAAAGGCTTGCCAGCTCATATCTTTCATGCAGCGGACAGGACGGGTCCGCGCTGACCGCAATGGGGCTTCTGGTGGTGGAATGACAGCGGACGTTATGGCCCGCCCGCTCCAGACGACGGCCCAGCAGAAGCGCCGGATACATGCACTCCTCCGTACCGACCACCAGCACCCGGCTTCCGGGATCCGGTCTCCGGATCCGGAGGATCTCTTTGCACAGCCCTTCGCACGCCCCATGGTAAGTCTGTCCGTCCGTGACCCTCCTGGCGTCCGCACGGCCGGCGATCCGATGTTCCTCCGGCTCCGCATCCGGCTTTTCCGTCCGGCACCCATGATATGTCCCGTCCTCCCGGATGCTCAGGACCCGCTCTCCGTAGGCGGCGTGGCTGGTCTTCACAAGCCAGTGGAGACGTACCCGCTCCTCCTCATACCGCCTCAGGTGCGCTTCCTCCATGCCATTCAACAGAGAGGCCGCGGAATATTCCAGACGATCCGGATATGCCTGTCTCAGCAGACGCACCAGATTCAGGATCGTATTTCCGGTGGTGATCTCGTCCTCGATGAAGACGATCCGGTCCGCCTGCTCCGCAGCCCGGTCAAATCCCGTCCTCAGAAGCTTCTGCTCCGTGGCGTGGCTGTGCTGCTCCGAAAAAAAGAAAAACTCCTCTTCCCCGGTCTGCTCTCTGGTCGTATGTACATAAAAGGCTCCCAGCTTCTCCGCCGCGGCCGCGCCGATCGCCGTAGCCGTCTCCGCAAAGCCCACCAGAAGAAGCCTTTCGCTCCCGTACGCTTTCTTAAGAAGCTCCGCCAGACAGTCAAACATGGAAAACGCCTCCCCCGGACGGACCGGAACATGCTTTCCCTGCAGCGGATTGACCACCAGATACGTTCGCTTCTTATTGTTTTCCCGCTTTGCCAGCCTCACCAAATCCTGCTCGGTGTATCTCATATATGATGTCCCTCATTTCCAAATGCTTTCATTTTCAAACTATATTATACGCACTTTTCCGTTTTTGCTCAACAAACTTTTATTTTTTGCTCAACAAACTTTTATTTTTTCTTTTTTGGGTGTATACTGACTGTATATAGAAAAAGTGAGGAGAAAAGCATGAGAAAGAAACTATTGCCTGCTGTCGGCATTATGGCGGTTCTCTGCCTGAACGGATGCCGGTCCCAGCAGTCGGCCCCCGAGACAGAGGCGCTGCGGGAGGAGATCACGCAGCTTCAGCAGCAGGTCAGCGACCTGCAGGAACAGATCACCTCCGGCAGCACAGAGACGCAGCAGGAGATCCCCCCGGCGTCGGAGACTCCGGCAGAAGGAGAATCCGGCGAAGGCTCTCCCGCTCCGGAGACCGAAGCGTCCCCGTCAGACGGCGCTTCCGCCCTCTCCACCACCCATACGATGGAAGAGTTGACTGGCCTGGTGGCCGCCTTCGAGGAAAAAACGCAGAACGCCGCTCCCTCGGGCGCCGTCTCAGAAGACATGGAACAATTCCTCTCCCTGAAGCAGGAGGAGAAGGAGATCGGCGACCAGCTCGACCGGCACGAGGATGAACTGGAATATCTGTACCGCAGCAACGCGCTCTCCCGCGAAGAATACCGAACGCTGGACCGGGAGCTGGAGCTTCTGGAAGACCGTCTGGACGCCTCGGAAGACCTGCTGGAATACACGTTCGGCATGGATGACTGACCACCTTTCAGCGTCTCCGGAAAAAGAACCTCAGAGCATCTGCGCATACGTATACAACGAAGGACACGGAACCCCGCATACCACGGCCCCGTGTCCTTTGTTTCTCTTTTATTACAGACAGCTTTTACCGCATGGGCCGGCTCCTACATGGACACCCGCTCCTGGATCTCCGCCATCTTCGCCGCGTTCAGCCGCGTATCCCCTTTCACCCGGGAATAGGACAGATAGCCGTTCATCCGGTCGATTTTGGTCAGATTCCGGCTGCCGCACTTCGGGCATACGTCCATATCCAGTTCCTGATGCCCGCAGTCGTCGCAGTAGGCAAGGGACAGGTTCACGCCTTCGTAAAATCCTTTCTTCATGGCACGGCGCACCAGCGTCCGGACCGCGCCTTTATTGTATCCCACCGGATAGCGCACGTACTGGATCTTTCCTCCGTTGCACAGCTCCCAGAAACGTCCCTCACAGTCCTGCTTTTCGATGGGCGTCATATCCTCCGTCACATGGCAGTGGAAGCTGTTGCTCACATATGGGCGGTCGGAAACATTCTCCACAATTCCGTATTTTTTACGGAACTGTTCGATCTGCAGCCCGCACAGACTCTCCGCCGGCGTCCCGTAGATGGCGTAAAGATTGCCGTCCTCTTCCTTAAACTGCGCAATTTTCCGATTGATGTACTGCATGACCTCCAGCGCGAACTGTCCGTCTTCCCGGATGGATTTTCCATTGTAAAGCTCCTGCAGCTCGTTCAGCGCCGTGATCCCGAAAGAAGCCGTCATGGGCTTCAAAAGCGGCTTGATCTTGTCATGGGGATTCAGATGTCCTCCGTAAAATCCGCCCTCGCAGTAGGCCAGCGGATTGGTGGATGCGCGCATCTCTCCCAGATAATCATATGTCCGGATATGCAGATTGCGGATCATCTCCAGATAGTAATCCAGAACCTCATAAAAATCCCGGTTCTCCGAGCGGGACTGTGCCAGAATCATGGGCAGATGAAGGCTTACTGCACCGATGTTGAAACGGCCTACAAAAACAGGCTTGTCTGCTTCATCCGCCGGCTCCATGCCGCCTCTCTCATACCAGGGGCTCAAAAACGCCCGGCATCCCATGGGACTGATGACCCGTCCGTATCTCTGATACATCTCGGAAATATACCCCTCCCCGCTCAGAGACAGCCAGTCCGGATACATGGTCCTGGAGGAACATTCGATCCCCGCCTCAAACACGTCCTCACAGCAGCCGCCTTCGCCGTGGATCGCCTCGTCATACAGAAAGACGATCTTCGGAAAGAGCACCGGTTTCTTCGCGCCCGGCTTTCCCTGTCCCTCCTGATGGACCTGAAGGAGGGAGATACTGCACATCTTCGCGAATCGCTCCTGCCCAAGCCCCATGGTGACCGTCACAAACGGATAATCTCCTCTGGAAGAACCCACCGTATTCAGCTTGTACTCAATGCCCTGCCAGCCCTGGTCAAAATCCCTGCGGACCTTTTTCATGGCGTAAATCTCCGCCTTCTCCGCCGCTCCCTCCCAGGACGGGTCCGCGTAGGACAGGAATTCATTCTTATATTTCAGATAACTCTTCTCCGCATAGGGCGCCAGCACCTTGTCCACTTCCGGCACTGTAAAGCCGCCGTACTGCTGCGCCGCCGTACTTAAGATAATATCTCCCATGACATCGAACGCCGTATCCAGCGTCTTCGGCTCGTTGTACCACACATTGCCCATCTCAAAACCGCCGCTCAGCACGCTTCCGATGTCAAACAGGCAGCAGTTCATGGTATCCAGCCTGGCCGACTGGTCGTGGATGTAGATATAGCCGTCTCTGCACGCCTGCAGCTCATTCCGGTTCATGAAAAACTTCCGGTACAGCTCCTTATTCAGTTCATTGAAGATCAGGCTCCTCTTGGTGGCCACCAGCGCGCTGTCCGTATTGGCATTGCTCTTGTCGCCGATGTAACGGATGGACTGGCTCTTGGTATACACATCATCCATCATATGGACGAAATCTTTCTTGTAGTTCCGATAATCCCGGTAGCTTTTGGCAACCGCCGGATTTACCTTCTCCAGCGCCCGTTCCGCGATGTTGTGCATGTCCTGAATATCAATGCCCTCTTTCCCGAGAGATTCCGCGCTCTCCTGCGCAAACCGGCAGATATACTCCGTCTCATCTTCGGAAAACTTGTACAGAATCCTCGCCGCGGACTTATTCACCGCGTTCACGACCTTTTCCACATTGAATTCTTCCTTTGTGCCGTCCTTCTTGATTACATACAATCTGCGTTCCCCCTACCATATATTGTGTCTCTTTACTATTTGGTTGCTAAATGTTGATTAGAAGTATATACCATATGTCCCGTTTCCGCAATATGCAAATTACACAAACCTCTCTTTCGCCCAGCCAAAGGAACATCTTACCGCCCGGCTCCAGCCCTCCAGCTTCCGCTCCCGTTCCTCCCTTCCGATGGACGGTTCAAAGATCCGGTCGACGCCGCAGTTCCCGGCCACGGCCTCCTGATCCGGCCAGAAGCCTGCCGCCAGCCCCGCCAGATAAGCGGCCCCCAGTGCAGTGGTCTCTACACAGCAGGGCCTCTCCACCGGCGCGCCGATCACGTCCGACTGGATCTGCATGAGGAAATTGTTGGCGCTGGCTCCGCCGTCCACTCTCAGAGACGCCAGATCGATGCCGGAATCCGCTCTCATGGCCTGCAGCACGTCGCTGGTCTGATACGCGATGGATTCCAGCGCCGCGCGGATGATGTGGTACTTGTTCACGCCCCTTGTGATCCCCACGATGGTCCCCCGGGCATACTGGTCCCAGTGGGGCGCCCCAAGCCCCGTAAATGCCGGAACCACATAGCATCCGTTGGAATCCGCCACCTTGCCCGCCATATACTCCGAATCCGCCGCGGAATCGATCAGGCGCATCTCGTCCCGAAGCCACTGGATCACCGCTCCCGCCACGAAGATGGAGCCCTCCAGCGCGTAGGTGATCGTTCCATTGATCCCCCATGCGATGGTCGCCACCAGCCCGTGTTCCGAGAACACCGGCTTCTCCCCGGTATTCATAAGCAGGAAACACCCGGTTCCATACGTATTCTTTGCCTCACCCGGCCGGAAGCACGCCTGCCCGAACAGGGCCGCCTGCTGGTCCCCCGCCGCTCCGCCGATGGGAATGGGACCGCCGAACAGCGAAGCATCCGTCTCCCCATAGATGCAGCTGGACGGCTTTACCTCCGGCAGCATGCAGGCGGGAATGCCAAGCTCCTTCAGAATCTCCTCGTCCCACCGGAGTGTACGGATATTGAACAGGAGCGTCCTTGAGGCATTGGAGTAATCCGTTACATGCACCTTTCCTCTGGTCAGCTTCCAGATCAGCCAGGTTTCCACTGTACCGAACAGCAGTTCTCCTCGTTCCGCCCGTTCCCTTGCCCCTTCCACATGATCCAGGATCCATTTCAGCTTGGTTCCGGAAAAATAAGCGTCAATGACAAGCCCCGTCTTCTGCCGGAACACCTCCACCAGCCCCTTCTCCTTCAGATAATCGCAGTACTGCGAGGTCCTCCGGCACTGCCACACGATGGCGGGGCCCACCGGCTCTCCCGTCGTCCTGTCCCACACGATCGTGGTCTCCCTCTGGTTCGTGATGCCGATGGCCGCGATATCCGCTGCCGACGCGCCGATCTTGGACATGGCCTCCACCGCAACCCCCAGCTGAGTGGACCAGATCTCGTTCGCGTCATGCTCCACCCAGCCCGGTTTGGGAAAATACTGCGTGAATTCCTTCTGCGCCACGCTGCATATCCTGCCCTTTTTGTCAAAAAGGATACACCGGTTGCTCGTAGTCCCCGCGTCAAATGCCATTACATAGTCTGCCATATGTTTCCTCCATTCTTTTCCCGCCGTGTTTCCGGCGGCCCAAAGCCCGCTCCCGCCGCTCTTCCGGCGGCCGGAAGCTTTTTGCAGCGCAAAAAGACCGGAAGCTAAGCCTCCGGTCTGTCATCATGCGGAAGAAGGGACTTGAACCCTCACGAGCGTAGCGCTCACAAGAACCTGAATCTTGCTCGTCTGCCAATTCCGACACTTCCGCGCACTGTATGAATTTTTTTACGGAGTCCATACTCTCCGTATGCGGAAGATGGGACTTGAACCCACACGACCTAGCGGCCACAAGATCCTTAGTCTTGCTCGTCTGCCAATTCCGACACTTCCGCAAATCGTTGATCATCTCAGCGACTCAACGATAGATATTATAGCACCTGTAATCTTTCCCGTCAACATTTTTTTCAAATTTTTTCAAAAAATATTTCCAAAAGATTACAAAATGCGGAAGAAGGGACTTGAACCCTCACGAGCGTAGCGCTCACAAGAACCTGAATCTTGCTCGTCTGCCAATTCCGACACTTCCGCATCACGATTGTTATCATACAACAACTTGACAAAAATGTCAAATATTTTTAGAATGTATCTTAAAAAACGCTCTCCGTAGGTTCTAATTATGACCCGTTTCAAAGTATCATCTAATTAGAGACCCCAGTTCTGAAAGGAAGGTAAAAAAATGGATTATCATGCATTAGGAAAAAGAATTCGTGAAGAACGTCTGAGGCTGAATCTGACCCAGGAAAAACTTGCAGAAGAGGTCGGTGTATCTACCGCTTATATTGGCCAGATCGAACGAGGTGAAAGAAGCCTGACTCTGGACAAGCTCATCAAAGTGGTGAATCGTCTGGGAGTCACGGTAGATTTCCTTTTAGCGGATTATGTCATTGCTACAGACGACACCAGTATGAATCTGTTGGTCCAGCTCATGCATGACCGAACTGCAGAAGAAAAAATGCTGGCGATCAATCTGTTGAAGGTTCTGTTTGCAGACAAATAAGTCACATATTTTTTCAACGCTCTTTTTGCAGGAACATGCCAGTCAGCCAGAAAACCCCTGCATGGCATTTACACCGTACAGGGGTTTTTTGTTATTTAAAAATATACGAGTTCTTCTTCGGGCTTTTGAGCCGAACGTATGTTCGTTGATTGCAGCACAATTCCCGCTTCTCCATTGTACTCCTCCCGTTTTTCCATATGCACCTTTGCGGTAACCGTGATCCACTGTTTCTGCTTCAGGCGGTCCACATAGGAAGACCTGCACAAAAAACCGATGAACGCCGTGTCATCCGCGCAGCAGGTCATGGCCATGCGGCCCGGCACAAAATATCCTTCCGGCAGCCGTTTGCCGGTATACGCCATGGCAGTAAACCTGACCGTCTTCCCGTCGTATTTCTCAGGATGGTCCATGGCATCGATGTACCAGATCCCATAGTCCGCATCCTCAATCTCAATGACGTCCGCATCCAGGTCAAAGGGCATCTCCTCTTCGAACTGCAGCGCCGTCCCGTCCTCCTTTTCAAAGACGATCTGCGCTTTCGGATTGACCGCGCGCATATTTCTCTTATATGCGGCCGCCGGCGTATCGTCCGCGCTCCGGTTAAAGATGATCAGATCCGAATCCTTCGCCATTTCCATGAAGATGGACTTCATGTTCTTCAGGTACACGTCGAAGGTGGACGCATCCACGATCGTAATGACCTGCGCCACAAACCAGCCCTTCGGCATATACATGTCCCTCAGAAAATCCAGCCCCCACATGCAGTTGTACTCGAGAACAATCTGGGTCGGCTTATATTTCTTCTGGCACTCCGTAAGAAATTTCTCGTTGAATTCGCTTTTGTCTTCCAGCATGACCAGCGTGGCGTTGGCCTGCTCCAGCGCTTCCTCTTCGTATTCCTCGATCCCCTCCTCGCAGGCGATCACCAGATTTCTCTCCCCTCCGGAAAAATAGTCGTCCGCAAGGGTCTCCAGCACAAACTGCGTCTTTCCGCTCTCCAGAAACCCATGGACCACAAATACAGGAATTTTCATACTCCGATTCTCCTTCTGCCTATACCAGTCCAAACAGTTTCGACAGCTCTTCCTCGTTCAGATGAGAGCCGATCACGCACAGACGCCCGGTATAGTCCGGTTCGCCGCGGCGCACCTCGTATTCCTCCGGCACCATGTCAAAATGCAGCCAGCTGCCGTCCGTACAGGGTACGATCCCCTTTGCCCGCAGGATAATGCCGCATTCGTCGTCATCCGAAAGCTTCGCAAGGATCTCACGCAGCTCCTCTTCCCCGTACCTGTGAGGCGTCTCCTGTCCCCAGCTCGTAAAAACCTCATCCGCGTGATGATGATGGTGGTGGTCGTGGCAGCCGCAGTCTTCGCCGTGGTGATGATCATGATCGTGGTGATGGCCGTGCTCATGGCTGTGGTCATGCTCGTGCTCGTGATCCTCATGGTCGTGATGATGCTCAGCGTGCCCGTGCACATCCTCCTTCAGCAGCAGGTCCTGATGCTGCATGGCCGCAAGGATCTGTTCTCCCTTCAGCTCCTCCCACGGCGTCGTGATGATGGCAGCCGTCCTGTTTTTCTCTCTCAGCATGGCCACGCATGCCTCCAGCTTCGCCTCTGTCATCTTCTGAGTACGGCTGAGCACGATGGTCCCCGCATGCTCCACCTGATTGTTGAAAAATTCACCGAAATTCTTCATGTACATACGGCATTTCTGTCCGTCCACCACGGTCACCGAGCTGTTCAGTTCCACCAGTTCATGAGCCGCCACGCCCTGCACCGCCCTGGTGACGTCGGACAGTTTTCCCACGCCGGAGGGCTCAATCAGAATCCGGTCCGGCGCGTAGGTCTCGATCACTTCTTTCAGCGCAACGCCGAAATCCCCGACCAGAGAGCAGCAGATGCATCCGGAATTCATCTCCGTAATCTGCACGCCCGCTTCTTTCAGAAAGCCTCCGTCGATTCCGATCTCTCCAAATTCATTTTCAATCAGAACCACTTTTTCTCCCGCGAAAACCTCCTTCAGCATCTTTTTGATCAGCGTCGTCTTGCCTGCTCCGAGAAATCCTGATATGATCTCAATCTTCGTCATGTCTTTCTTCATCCTTTCCAAAAATTAACCGTTCTCTGCGCCCGGCAGGCGCATATGACAAGCGAAGCCCTTGGATATCCAAGGGCTTTGTATAAGGTCCAGTTTATTTATTCAGTGCGTTTTTGGCAGTCTCTGCCAGAGAGGTGAACGCCGGCGCGTCATTGACCGCCATATCCGCAAGGATTTTCCGGTTCATCTCCACACCTGCCGTCTTTAAACCATACATAAATCTGCTGTAGGACAGGCCGTTCATCCTTGCCGCCGCATTGATCCGGGCAATCCACAGCTGTCTGAACTGACGCTTTCTCTGCTTACGTCCCGCATAAGCGCTGGTGAGCGCCCTCATAACGGACTGCTTTGCAATTCTGTACTGTTTGCTTCTTGCGCCTCTGTAGCCCTTTGCGAGCTTCAATACTCTATTGTGTCTTTTCTTAGCGTTTAATCCGCCTTTAACTCTTGCCATTTTTCTTCCTCCTTAACTGTCCAAATCTTATAAATACGGTAAGATCTTCTTCATGCTCTTAACATTGGCAGCATCCGTGATCGTAGACTTTCTGAGATTCCTCTTTCTCTTCTGAGATTTTTTAGTTAAGATATGGCTCTTGTAAGCTTTCATCCTTTTTAACTGTCCGGTCCCGGTCTTTTTAAAACGTTTTGCAGCTGCTCTGCTTGTCTTTACCTTTGGCATATGTTGATTCCTCCTGTGAATAAATTCTATAATGCGTCAATTACGCTTCTCACTGAAAAACATGGTCATGCTCCGGCCTTCCATCTTGGGCGCCCGGTCGACAACTGCGATATCTGCCAGCTTTTCGGCAAATACGTCAAGGATCTTCTTACTGCTCTGTACATGCGCCATCTCGCGTCCGCGGAAACGAAGCGTTACCTTGACCTTGTCACCCTTCTGGATGAACTTTCTGGCAGCATTGACTTTCGTATTCAGATCGTTGTCGTCAATATTCGGAGACAGACGAACTTCTTTGATTTCGATGGTTTTCTGCTTCTTTCTGGCTTCCTTTTCTTTTCTTGCCAGCTCATAACGGTATTTACCGTAATCGATGATCTTGCAGACTGGCGGCTTCGCAGTCGGAGCAATCTTCACCAGATCAAGCTCTGCCTCCCTCGCCAGCTTCATCGCCTCACTGGCCGGCATAATACCTAACTGCTCTCCATCCCGGCCGATCAGCCGGATCTCCCGGTCCCTGATCTGCTCATTAATCATTAATTCGCTAATAGCTGTACACCTCCGCACATAAAAAAGTGGATAGAAAACTATCCACCTGATACGCCAAAATAATATGCCCATGCATACCATCTTTCTGTATAAACCCGGGTCACCGCTTGTGCCAGGGTGAGAGTGGATACTCTTCTTTCATTTCATAACCTCTATTACACTATCACAGTTCCGAAACGGTGTCAACTGTTTTTTTGAATTCTTTTACCCGTTTTCACCTGTTCTTTGTTTTCGCCGCCTCGAAGCGGCGGGAGCCGCTCCATGGCCTCCCCGGGACTTCCGGAATCCGGAGGCCTCCGGATTCCGATTCTGTCTTCTACAGTTCTGCAATGTCCACCAGCGTCAGTTTCGTGTGGTCCGTATCCTCCAGGGAATCCACCAGCGCCTTTGCAGTATCGATGGCGGTCAGCACGTTCACACCGGTCTCAATGGCATTTCTGCGGATGACAAACCCGTCGCGGCTGTGCTCCACGCCCTGGGAAGGGGTATCGATGACCAGATCGATCTGATGGCCCAGAATCAGGTCCAGAATATTGGGGGATTCCTGTTCGATCTTGCGGGTCATGCGCACCTGCACATCCGCCTCCATCAGGGCGCGGGCCGTCCCCTTGGTGGCGAAGATGTTGTATCCCAGCGCTTCAAAGCGCTTCGCGATCTCCACCGCCTCTTCCTTGTCCTCGTCCCGCACGGTCATAATCATGTTGTGGTATCTGGGCAGACGGATGCCCGCGCCCAGAAACGCCTTATACAACGCCTCATGGAACGTTTTCGCGATCCCCAGGCACTCTCCGGTGGATTTCATCTCCGGGCCCAGCCCGATGTCCGCGCCCCGGATCTTTTCAAAGGAAAACACCGGCATCTTGACCGCGAAATATTCTGCTTCCGGCTGAAGCCCCGGCATGTATCCCAGTTCGCGGATCTTCTGTCCCAGGATCACTTTCGTGGCCATAGGTACGATGGGAATCCCGGTCACTTTGCTGATATAGGGAACCGTCCGGCTGGAACGGGGATTGACCTCGATCACATAGACTTCCTCCCCTACCGCGATAAACTGGATATTAATCAGGCCCACCACATGGAGCGCCCGCGCCAGCCTTCTGGTATATTCTTCGATCGTCGCCTTTACGCCGGCGCTGATGCTCTGCGCCGGATAGACCGAGATACTGTCTCCGGAATGGATGCCCGCCCGTTCGATATGCTCCATGATCCCCGGGATCAGGATCTCTTCTCCGTCGCACACCGCGTCCACCTCGATCTCCTTCCCCTGCAGGTACTTGTCCACCAGGATCGGATGGTCCTGTGCGATCCGGTTGATAATCCCGATAAATTCTTCCACATCCCGGTCATGGATCGCAATCTGCATTCCCTGTCCGCCCAGCACATAAGAGGGCCGGACCAGCACCGGATAACCCAGACGACGCGCCGCCGCCTTTGCCTCCTCTGCCGTATAAACGGTCTCTCCTTTGGGCCGGGGGATGCCGCAGGTCTCCAGAATATTGTCAAAAAGTTCACGATCTTCCGCCGCGTCCACATTTTCCGCAGAGGTTCCCAGGATCGGTACCCCCATCTTCATCAGCGCCTCGGTCAGTTTGATGGCTGTCTGCCCGCCAAACTGGACCACCGCACCGTCCGGATGTTCCAGATTGACAATACTCTCCACATCCTCCGGCGTCAGCGGCTCAAAATACAGTTTGTCCGCAATATCAAAATCTGTACTGACCGTCTCCGGATTATTGTTGATGATGATCGTCTCATATCCTTCTCTGGAAAATGCCCAGGTACAGTGCACGGAGCAGAAGTCAAATTCGATTCCCTGTCCGATCCGGATGGGGCCGGAACCCAGCACCAGTACTTTTCTGCGGCCGCTGTTTCCGTCCGCCTCATTTTCACTGCCGAACACCGAATAATAATAAGGCGTTGCAGCTGCGAATTCCGCCGCGCAGGTATCGACCATCTTATAGGCCGCCGTGATGCCGTTTTCCAGACGCAGTTTTTTGATTTCATCCTCCGTCCTGCCGGTCAGCCAGGCGATCACCCGGTCCGGAAACTCGATCCGTTTCGCCTCCTTCAGAAGTTCAACCGTCAGTTCTTCGCTTTGCAGCGCCTGCTCCATCTCCACCAGGATCGACAGTTTGTCGATAAACCACCGGTCGATCTTTGTGATATCGTGGATCTCATCATAGGAGATGCCCCTGCGGAGCGCCTCCGCGATCACCCAGATCCGGCGGTCATCCACCGTCTCCAGCTGCCTGTACAGTTCTTCCTTCGTCAGATGACTGAAATCATATGACAGCAGGCTGTCCGCATGCTGCTCCAGAGAACGGATCGCTTTCATAAGCCCGCCCTCAAAACTGTCGCTGATACTCATGACCTCGCCGGTGGCCTTCATCTGGGTGGTCAGCGTCCTTCCGGCGCCGATGAATTTGTCAAAGGGCAGGCGCGGCATCTTCACCACACAGTAGTCCAGCATCGGTTCAAAGCTGGCCATGGTCTGTCCGGTTACCGCATTTTTGATCTCATCCAGCGTATATCCCACCGCAATCTTGGCCGCTACCCTCGCGATGGGATAGCCTGTCGCCTTGCTCGCCAGCGCGGAAGAACGGCTCACACGGGGATTGACCTCGATCACGCAGTATTCAAAGCTCTCCGGATGCAGCGCAAACTGTACGTTGCAGCCTCCGGTGATCTGCAGCTCGCTGATGATGTTCAGCGCCGAACTGCGGAGCATCTGGTATTCCTTATCGCCCAGCGTCTGAGACGGCGCCACCACGATGCTGTCCCCGGTGTGCACGCCCACCGGATCGATATTTTCCATGTTGCAGACGGTGATCACATTGCCCGCGCCGTCCCGCATCACCTCATACTCGATCTCTTTCCAGCCGGCGATGCAGCGTTCCACCAGCACCTGTCCCACCCGGGACAGGCGAAGCCCGTTGGCGAGAATCTCTTCCAGTTCCGCCTGATCATGTGCGATGCCGCCGCCGCTTCCTCCCAGCGTATAGGCGGGGCGCAGCACCACCGGATAGCCGATCCGGCTGGAAAACGCAATGCCCTCCTCCAGGCTTTCCACCACCAGGGACGGCGCCACCGGCTCTCCGATCTTCTCCATGGTGGATTTAAATTCCAGCCGGTCCTCCGCCTTTCTGATCGTGGCGGACGTGGTGCCGATGAGCCGCACGCCGGTCTTCTCAAAAAAGCCCCGCTCGTCCAGTTCCATGGCAAGGTTCAGCCCTGCCTGCCCGCCCAGTGTGGGAAGCACGCTGTCCGGCTTTTCTTTCAGGATCAGCTGCTCCACCACTTCCACGGTCAGCGGCTCAATATAGACCCGGTCCGCGATATCTTTATCGGTCATGATGGTGGCCGGATTGGAGTTCAGGAGAACGACCTCGATCCTTTCTTCTTTCAGAGACCGGCACGCCTGCGTCCCGGCATAATCAAATTCCGCCGCCTGGCCGATGACGATCGGCCCCGAGCCGATCACCAGTACTTTTTTAATCTCCGGATTCTTAGGCATTCCCGTTCACCTCCATCATTTTCATAAACCGGTCGAACAGATATCCGGAATCCTGCGGTCCCGGACATGCCTCCGGATGAAACTGCACCGTAAAAATACGTTTTCCTGTATAGGAAAGACCTTCATTGGTGCCGTCGTTGACATTCTGAAACGCCGGCACGGCAACCTGCGGGTCCAGGCTTTTGGTATCCACCGCGTAGCCGTGATTCTGAGATGTAATATACACCCGCCCGGTTTCCAGATCCTTCACCGGATGATTTCCGCCCCGATGGCCGTATTTTAACCGATACGTATCCGCACCTGTGGCAAGGGCCATGAGCTGGTGCCCGAGACAGATGGCAAAGATCGGAATATTCGTTTCATAAAGTCTGCGGATTTCTTCAATGACTTTCCCGCACGCCTTGGGATCTCCCGGTCCGTTGGAAAGCATGATCCCGTCCGGATGAGACGCGATGATCTCCTCCGCAGGGGTAAAGGAAGGATAGACGGTGACCTCACAGCCACGGGTATGTAAAGAACGCGCAATGTTTCGTTTTGCTCCCAGATCCAGAAGTGCAACCCGGTATCCGTCTCCCGGGAGGACGTACTTTTCACGGCAGCTCACTTTGGACACTTCGTCCGCTGTGGCATACGCTTTCAGCTTTCGCTGCACCTCTTCCATCCGGTAATGTTCATCCGTTGTAATCATACCGTTCATGGTACCGGACTCCCGCAGGATTCGGGTCAGCGCACGGGTATCGATCCCGCAGATTCCCGGAATATCATATTTCATAAGGAAATTCCGGATCGTATCTTCCGAGCGGAAATTATCCGGCATCCGGGACAGCTCCCGAACGATAAACCCGTCCGCCCAGGGCCGGTCCGACTCCATATCTTCATAACAGATCCCGTAATTCCCGATCAGCGGGTAGGTCATGGCCACCGCCTGCCCCGAATAGGACGGATCTGTCAGGACTTCCAGATAACCGGTCATGGACGTGTTGAATACAATCTCGCTGACCGCTTCCCGGGCCGAACCTATGCTTTTGCCGGCAAAGACATGGCCGTCTTCCAGAATCAGAAATGCTTTCATCTTCTCACCTTCATCCTTTCCTGCCCGCAGGCCGACGGGCTTCGCCCTGTGCATCCAGGCAGGCGGAACGGCTTTTGCGCCGCGCAACGCCGTTTTTGTCCGCCCATCTGCCCATGGCTCAATTTTTGCCCAAATTGCAGATATTATACACAAAAAGCAGGGGCTTGACAACCCCTGCTTTCAGATTCCATAAAATTCCGTAAAATTTAAACCGCAGCCTGCGCCCTACAGCTTACTGTACCCAAATCCATTGACAATGGCGTCGATCTTCTGGCCGGTCCGGCACATGGGACAGTCCTTCTCATCAAAGGAAGCGTATCCGGTCATGTCGTTGGCGTTAAAGATACTGTTGACCTCCACTCCGTGGGCCTCTCTGACAAAACTGAAGATAGAAGCGATGCCCTGCACCTTTCCGCCGTAATACTCCACGCTGCGGATCGCCTTCTCCAACGTCACGCCGGTGGTGATGGACGTGGAAAGGATCAGGATATTTTTCCCCTGCACCATGGGCTTGGAATTATCGCGGAAGATCATCTGTCCGTTGATATCCTGCTCCGGAGCGGTGATGTAGATGGTGTTGTGCGCGTTCAGGCTCATGATCCCGCCTTTGGTCAGCTCCTGCGCCAGATAGGCGCCGATCACCTGACAGCTGTTCAGGCAGATGATCGTATCAACTACCGTGCTGCTCTCATATTTTCTCGCCAGAATCCTTGCGGCCGCCTCCGCTTCACTCTGACGCGCCTGAGACATGGTCAGGTCCACATAATAATTGATATGGGAATGGGACGTCACAAAATGGCCCGGAATCACCCTCAGCATCACTTTGCTGTCAATGGGCGATACAATTTTAAATATACGTTTTTCCATATAGGAAACCCTCCTTTACCCGTGATTGGAGCTCTCCGGTTCCTGTGAATCGCTCCATCCGCTTTCTTTTATAGATATTATACATAATGTTAAGAAAATTAGCAAACTTTTTATGCAGCTTTTCTATGTTTTTTCTGAGAAAATCAGCCGATATTTTTATTTTATCCATTTTTATAACCGCAGGCAGGCCAAAATCCTGATCTGTAAATTCCAAAAGCGATTGTCAACCTTTTTTATATATTGGTTGACAACCGACTTTTTTTCTGTTACCATAACTGCTGGAAAAGTCAACTCAGCCACACCGCCGCGTACTGCGTCGGTGAAGATTTCAGGGAGAAATTTTACATATGAAACACACATTCACCACCAGAGAAATGACACTCTGCGCCCTGTTCACCGTACTGACGGCAGTGGGAGCATTTATCAAAATCCCCGTGCCGGTCCTGCCGTTCACCCTCCAGCTTTTTTTCACCACCATGGCGGGGCTTTTGCTGGGCGGAAAGCTGGGCGCTTTCAGCGTCGGGCTCTATGCGGTTCTCGGACTGATCGGTCTTCCGGTATTCGCGGAGGGCGGAGGCTTCTGGTATGTGCTGAAGCCCAGCTTCGGCTACATCATCGGCTTCGCGGCGGGAAGCTATGTCACCGGGCGGATGACAGAAGGACTGGAACGGCTGACGTTCGGCAGGGCGCTGGCAGCGAATTTTGCCGGTCTTGCCGTCGTATACGGCATGGGAATGGCCTATTACTATCTGATCAGCAACTTCGTAATCGACGCCCCCATCGGGCTCTGGCCGCTGTTTCTCTACTGTTTCCTGCTGGCCGTGCCGGGAGATATCTGCCTCTGCTTTCTGGCGGCGGGAATGGCGGGGCGGCTGAAACCGGCCATCAAAGCCCTGTAACCGGCAGACGGCGCATTCGATATCACAAAGGAGGATCCCCATGACCATCACCGAACAACTGAAGCAAAAAATACTGGACGGCGGACAGATCAGCCGCGAAGAGGCGCTGCTGCTGACGGACGCGCCTCTGGAAGAACTGTCCGCGGCAGCCGACGAGATCCGGAAAACGATCTGCGGAAACGGTTTTGATCTCTGCACGATCATTAACGGAAAATGCGGCCGCTGCTCCGAGGACTGCAAGTACTGCGCACAGAGTGTCCATTATCATACATCCTGTACGGAAACCTATCCTCTGCTGGATACCGGGAAGCTTTTGGAGGGCGCGAAACACAACGCCGCCCTGGGTGTCCTGAGGTACTCCATCGTCACCTCGGGAAGAAAGCTTTCGGACAAAGAGGTGGAACAGGCATGCGAAAGCATCCGTGTCATCCGGGCAGAGACATCCATCCAGGTCTGTGTGTCTTTCGGCCTTCTGAAGGAAGCGCAGTTTCGCAGACTCAGAGAAGCCGGCGTCTCCCGGGTACACTGTAATCTGGAGTCTTCCAGACGGTATTTCCCGGAAGTGTGCACCACCCATACTTATGACGAAAAGATTGAGACTTTAAAGGCGGCAAAAAGAGCCGGACTGTCTATCTGCTCCGGCGGAATCCTGGGGTTGGGAGAGACCATGGAGGACCGGATCGATCTGGTCCTGACTGCCCGGGAACTGGGCGTAAAGTCCATCCCCATGAACCTGCTGAACCCCATCCCCGGCACGCCTTACGAGCACAACCGGCCCCTGACCAACGAAGAGGCCTGCCGGTGCGCGGCCATCTTCCGTTTTCTGATTCCGGACGCCTCCATACGCCTGGCAGGAGGCAGAGGGCTGATGGGCGACCAGGGGCGGGCCTGCTTTCAAAGCGGCGCCAATGCCGCCATCTCCGGCGATATGCTAACCACCGCCGGCATCACGGTAAAAACCGACCGGGAACTGATCCGGGAACTGGGATTCGAGGTGAGACTGTACCATGGCTGAAGCATTGTTTCTCACAGGGACCGGCACCGACGTAGGGAAGACGTTCGTCGCCGGACTCATTGTAAAAAAACTGGCAGAAAGCGGCAGAAACGCCGCCTACTATAAGGCCGCCATGAGCGGCAACAGCCGGCGTACCGACGGAAGCCTGATTCCCGGAGACGCATGGTATGTCAGGGAAGCCGCCGGCATCCGCCAGCCTCTGGATACCATGTGCCCTTATATCTACGAAACCGCCGTCTCTCCCCATCTCGCCTCCCGTCTGGAGGGAAATCCGGTGCGGATGGACGTGGTGGAGCAGGGTTTCAGACAGCTCTGCGCTCAGTATGATTTTGTCACTATGGAAGGAAGCGGAGGGATTCTCTGCCCTGTCTGCTTTGATGAAGGAGAACTCTGGCTGGAGGATGTGATCCGGCAGCTGCGTCTTTCCTGTCTGCTCGTGGCGGACGCAGGCCTCGGAACGATCAACAGCGTGGTCCTGACCGCGGAATACATGCACACCCGGAATATTTCCGTCAAAGGAATCATTTTTAATCATTTCCATCCGGGAAACGTAATGGAAGAGGACAATGTGCGCATGTGCGAACACAGAACCGGCCTTCCGGTTCTCGCCCGCGTACAGGACGGCGATACGGAGCTTAACATGGATGCGGACGCGCTGGCCGCTCTCTACGGCCCTGTCGGCTGAACACCGGCTTTTCCGCCCACGGCACATAACGCACAATACCGGAATGCGCACAGCCCCCGGATATCACACTGCACATCTTATACGGCACACTGCACCACAGGAGGAAGCAAACCATGATCTGGTATCCCTACCAACAGATGAAAACCATGAAAGACCCTTATAAAATCACGGACGCCGAGGGCGTCTGGCTCTATACAAAGGACCGTCGGATGATCGATTCCGTCTCCTCCTGGTGGAGCGTGATCCACGGATACCGGCACCCGGCGCTGACGGAAGCCATCCGTTCCCAGGCAACGCGTTTTTCCCATGTGATGCTGGGCGGGCTGACCCACGAACCGGTACAAAGGCTCTCGGACCGGCTGGAAGAATGGCTCCCCGGAGACCTTAACTACTGCTTTTTCTCCGATTCAGGAAGCGTGGCGGTGGAAGTCGCCCTCAAGATGGCTCTTCAGTATTATGTCAACCGAGGGGACATGCGGCGGACAAAGATACTTTCCCTGACCCACGCCTATCACGGCGACACCTTCAAAACGATGGAGGTGGGGGACGACGAGGACTATCACTTTATTCTGGAAGCTTTGGGGCCCAATCCGAATATTCTCCATATTCCCACCGAGATTCCCGCGCTGGAAAAGGCATTCGAACTCTGCCATGAAGAGCTGAACTGCTTCATCGTAGAACCGCTCCTGCAGGGAGCCGGCGGCATGCGTATGTATGACGTCTCCTTCCTGAAACGGGCGCGGGAACTGTGCGACCAGTACGGAGTCCTTCTGATCTTTGACGAGGTGGCAACCGGATTCGGCCGGACCGGCAACCGTTTTGTGGCAGATCTGGTCCTGCCGGACATCCTTGTCCTGGGCAAGGCGCTGACCGGGGGCTATATCGGACATGCGGTCACGGTGGCGAACCACAAAGTATACAACGGATTCTATGACGACGATCCGGACAAAGCGCTGATGCACGGACCCACCTTCATGGGAAACGCGCTGGCCTGCAGCGCAGCGCTGACGTCCATCGAACTGTTCGAACAGGGCGGTTATCTGTCCCGAATCCGGCAGATCGAAGCCGTCACAAGGCGGGAACTGGAAGGCTTCTCGGACCCCCGGATCAAAGAGATCCGCATCATGGGCGGCTGCGTCTGCATGGAGGTCTGCGACCCTGCAGTCCTGAACGGCTATCAGCAGTTCGCCTGTGAACGGGGCGTCTTCAGCCGGCCGTTCCTGAATTACCTGTACGCCATGGTCCCCTACATCATCACGGAGGAGGAGCTGGTACAGGTGCTGTCCGCCATGAAGGCCTGGTTTCGCAGATAATCCGGCCGCTGAGCGAACCGGAAAAAACTGCCGGTCAAAACAGGGAGGGCTGACGGATACCGCATCTGTCAGCCCTCTCTGTTCTTTTTTTGCTTTCCGTGAGACCAGCGCTCCCGGCATTTTTCCGTCTCAGAATGACACCGGCAGGCGCGGAATCCCGTCGATCCGCAGATACTGGCTCATACACGCGGATGCAAATTCATGATCCGCCATATGGTCCAGGCCGGACACAAGCACGCTTCCGATCACTCCGGCCCCCGCCACGCGGATGGGGAATCCGCCGCCGCGTGCCGCATGGTCCGTCTCGTTCAGCCCGCGGGACTCCAGCGTCTCCTGATTTTTCTTCAGCAGCATAAAGAGCCGCAGGGTGCTCATCTCCATAACACGAACCGTGTTCTGCTTTCTTGTCATCCACTGTTCGTCACTGTAATTGGTTCCCTTAAAACCATACTGGAACACGGTACAGCCGCTGTTCAGCCGGATGCTGATAGCTACAGGAAGATGGTTTCTCGCCGCTTCCGCCACCATCAGGCTGCCCAGCTCCCAGGCGTCTTCATTGGTGAAATGAGAAAACTGCAGGATCTCCTCCTGCATTGCCAGTATTCGGATCGATTCTTCCAACATCATGTCCATTTACCTCCTGCTCATGCTTTGGATACGGCCCGGAACCCTGCAGTATACGCCGGTCCCGCAGCCTCCATACCTTCGTATGGTATATATCCAAGTATAGCACGTTTCATGCAGAAATACAAATTACAGGTTTGGTCAAATTCCGCCTGATCCATCTCTATTTTACGATCTCAGCCATAGCTGCCTTCAGCCCTTCCAGCGCCTTTTCTGCCGCGTCCAGACTTCCTTCTTTCACGCCCATGTAAAATTTTACCTTGGGCTCTGTCCCGGAGGGCCGCACGCAGCACCAGGCTCCGCCCTCCAGCTCATAGTAGAGGACGTTAGATTTCGGAAGGCCTGTGGGCGTCACTTTTCCGGTCGCCAGCTCCAGACGGGTATCCGCCTCATAATCCCGGAGCGCGATCACCTCACGATCCCCGATCTTCCGAAGGGGATTGCTTCTCATGTCCGCCAGAATCTTCTGGATCCGCTCGGCGCCGTCTACTCCTTTCATGGTGATGGACACCAGATCCTCCTTATAATAGCCGTATTTCTCATAGATATGCAGCATCTGATCCCACAGCGTCAGGCCTTTTTCCTTATAATAGGCCGCCGCTTCGCAGAGCGCCATGACCGCCACGACTGCATCTTTGTCTCTCGCGTGGGTTCCCACCAGGCATCCGTAACTCTCCTCATAGCCGAACAGATATTCATGCGATCCGGTCTGCTCGAAGAATTTGATCTGCTCGCCGATGTATTTAAATCCGGTAAGCACCTCGATAACCTCCACGCCGTACTCCTTCGCGATTCCATCCGCCATATCCGAAGAGACGATGGTCTTCACCAGCGCGCCGTTCTTCGGCAGACGTCCCAGCTGTTTTCGTACGCTCAGTTCATATTCCGCGATCAGAAGCCCGGACATATTTCCGGTAAAGGGAATGTATTCCCCGGTCTTTGTATCTTTTGCATAGACTCCCAGCCGGTCCGCATCCGGGTCCGTGGCCAGCACCAGGTCCGCATCCGTCTCCTTCGCCAGCTGAAGCGCCAGCGCAAACGCCTTCGGGTCCTCCGGATTCGGGTAGGATACCGTGGGGAATCGGCCGTCCGGCAGTTCCTGTTCCGGCACCACCTGCACGTTGGTAAATCCAAGTTCCCGAAGCACTCTGCGCACCGGAAGATTACCGGTGCCGTGAAGGGGCGTATAGACGATCTTCAGGCTGTCCGCCGTCTTCCGGATGGATTCCGGACTTAAGACCAGCTTTTTCAGTTCTACCATATAACGGTCGTCGATCTCCTCCCCGATGACCCGGAACAGCCCTTTTTCCTCCGCCTCCGCCCGTTCCATCATCCGGATGGACGCAAAATCCGTTACCGCGTTTACTTCCGCGATGATTTCCCTGTCTTTGGGCGCCGTGATCTGGGCGCCGTCCTCCCAGTATACCTTATACCCGTTGTACTCCGGCGGATTGTGGCTGGCCGTGATGACGATGCCCGCAATACATCCAAGCTCCCGGAGCGCAAAGGAAAGCTCCGGCGTGGGACGCAGCGTCTCAAAGCGATAGGTACGGATTCCGTTGGCGTTCAGGCACAATGCCGCTTTCTCGGAAAATTCCACGGACATGTTCCGGGAATCGAAGGCAATGGCCACGCCCTTCTCTTCTCCGCCCTGCTTCCGGATGTAGTTTGCCAGCCCCTGGGTCGCTTTTGTCACCGTATAGATGTTCATCCGGTTTGTCCCGGCTCCGATCACGCCCCGAAGCCCTCCGGTCCCAAAGGACAGGTCCTTGTAAAACCGGTCCTCCATCTCCTTCTCATCCCCGGCGATTTCCCGAAGCTCCGCCCTGGTCGCCTCGTCAAAAATCGGATCGGTGCACCACTGCCTGTATTTGTCTCTGTAATCCATCTGTTTTCCTCCATCTCAAAATCTTGTTATGTTTTATACAAAATCAGATCTTTCTATATTTCTTTCCCTTTGTAGAACCATCCGCTTCCACTTTCCCTCCCATTGTATCCTCTTCAAAAGTCTCTGTCAATCGTCCGCCGCCTTCCCTGTCCGCTTTCTTACGATCTTCGTACTTAGAAACGCCGTCAGCCCAAACCCGAACGCCACATAAAGGGGCGCCGCCGCCATCACATAATAGACGTCCAGAATCAGGCAGATCAGCAGGATGTTGTTGAGCACCGCCATGACAAGTGTGGCTGGCAGATACAGCACCGCAAGGAGCACCGCTTCCTTCAGGCTGTCCATCCCCTTTTTCTCCCCCTCTGCCAGTACAATGGGAAGCCAGGCGGACACCATTTCCACAGAAAGATCAGGCACCCGGTTCCCGCTCCAACGGCTTTCCAGACGCCCCGCATCCCTGCATATCCCAGAAAGAGCACGTCGAACGCCAGCAGCGCCCCGGACAGAAGCATCACAAAGCCCGCAGAATAAGGCTTTTTCGAACAAGGCAGAAAAATAGCCCTCCCAACTGGAAGGCTCATGTTGTATGAAATGTTGTTCCTTTTGACAGATGGGGGTTAAAATTCTTTCTCAATCATCAACGTTATCAATACCACGAACTGTTCCATCATCGTCCACTCCAATATAAAGTGCGCCGCCATCACAATTCGCAAAGGCAGCAATCGTGTTCTTAATGTCCTCAACGTATTCTCTCTTGAATTCAGACCAGCACTGGAGATCCTGCGCATACTCCCGGTGACTGGGGTGTGCGGCAAGCAGCTCTTTCATACGGGCATACCCTCTTTTCGCCCCAGGCACCGCCGACTTCGCCTGACTCTCAGCCGCCCTATCGTCTGTATCCGTGAAAAATCCATACGCCGTGCACAGGGCAAAGTACAGATCCTGCCCGATCCCTTCCGGGCGGACCCGGCTTTCCTTCTGCAGGAAACTGCAAAGCCCCGCCAGGATTTCCGGGCTGTACTGCCTTTGCAAAAAAGCCGGATGGCAGATAACGGACAGCCATCTGCGCCCCTTCCACTCATCCCATAAGATATTCAGAAAGCGCTTTGATTTTCCTGGCAGACTCTTTTTTGATGCAGTTATTCCGGCTTCGGTCCCTGTTTCTTCCTCATGATATTTATGACGGATAAGCCGCAGAATCTCCCGCGGCCGGCGTTTTCCCGGGTTTGGCAGAATCTGTTCGATCCATCTTTGCATGATTCCGTGCACATTCTGCAGAGACTGCAGTACTTTTGGAAATATCATCAAAAACCTCTCAACATGCTCTGAGACTTTTTTCTGCGCACGCTGTTTTTCATCACCACATGTCCGGATACGATCTCCAGCCCTCTGCCGGAATTGGGATTTTTAAACTGCTTCATCAACTTCTTGATGGCCACCCGCACCATGGCTTTTGTATTCACCTCATAGGTGGTGATCTTCATGTCCGCATAGCCCGGATAGAGGAAATTGTCGAATCCCACCACTGACACGTCGTCCGGCACCTTCAGGCCCCGTTCGTTCAGCTTGTATACCAGCATCCCCGCCACCAGATCGCAGTTGCAGACGAAGGCTTCCGGAAGTCTTCGGGGCAGTTCAAACTCCACGATCCCCTGGGCGTTCCGGTCCTCGATCAGCCACTCTGGATGAATGTTCAGCCGGTGCTGCGTCATGGCTTTCACAAAACCGCAGTAGCGGTCCATGATGCTGCTGGTGGAATAGATGGAACCGATAAAACCGACCTCCTTCATTCCCCGTTCCAGAAGCACCTCCGTCATCTGGTACATTCCGTAGAAATTGTCCGCGATCACCGCGTCATTTGCCAGATCATGGTCGTAAAAATCCAGGAACACCACCGGCATGGTCACCGTCTCCCGGAGCCTGCGGATGTACTGCTTGTCGATCTCCCCAACGATGATCAGTCCCTCCACCTTGTTCTGGAGCACCATCTGAGGAAGCTCCAGATGCTGCACACCGTCCCCGTTCTTCAGCGTTTCGATGGTGGTATAGCACTGCTTTTCCGTGGCGGCAAGGGCCAGCTCCTGATAGAGCTTCCAGTAGTAGGTCGTGTGATTTCCCAGATACCGCTCCGCGATCAGCACGCCGATCTTCTGAAAATCCTCCGTCTGCTCCGCTTTGGGCCGGACCTTTCTGTGGTTCTCGTATCCCAGTTCCTCCGCCGCCTTCTGTATCTGCTCCCGCAGGCTCTCGCTTACGCCCTTCTGCCCGGTGAGGGCGTTGTGCACCGTCACCGTACTGACCCCCACCGTATTGGCAATATCCACAAGTCTTACTTTACCCATCATTTCCTCCAGCAATGTTTCTCTTTATCTAACTCTGACAAAATGGTACAGCCGGCTTACAAAATCTCCCTGCTTTGAAGGAACCAGATAACCGCAGTACATCAGTTCGTCGCCGCCGTAGACATTCTCCGTTCCCTCCAGCGCATACTCCGCATCCTCCTGAAGGCCTCTCAGGAAAACGGCCCTGCTGTGCATATTGGGCTCCGCCAGCACCTGCACGAAGGTCACCAGCGCCTCCGAGCCGTCCTTCGCCGCCACTTCCCAGCAGTCGTAAGGCTTCCGGTCCGACCAGGACGCCAGACGGTAATAATCTCCTCTCTGCATCAAAGGCTGATATCTGTGGTACTCCTCCACCTGCGCCGGGATCTTCGCCCGTTCCTCCTCTGCGATCTTCGTAATATCCAGCTCGTATCCGAAGGTGCCCGCCATGGCCACGTGGGCTCTCGTGTCAAAAGGCGTATTTCTTCCCACGATATGGTTGGGACAGTCTCCCACATGGGCTCCCATGGTGGAAAGCGGGTAGATCAGCGCCGTTCCCTCCTGAATCCGGAGCCGCTCCATAGCGTCCACATTGTCCGAGCACCAGATCTGGGGGCTGTAGTAGAGCATGCCGGGATCGAACCTCGCCCCGCCGCCGGAACAGTTCTCCAGCAGAAGCTCCGGAAACTCCGTCACCAGACGTTCCTGCATCTCATAGACGCCCAGCATGTACCGGTGCATCAGCTCTCCCTGGCTCTCCCGGCCAAGGCAGGCGCTTCCGATGTCGCAGAGCTGGCGGTTCATATCCCATTTCACATAGGCGATGGGCGCGCTGTGCAGGATATCCGCCACGCATCCGTACGCATAGTCCACGACCTCCTTCCGCGACAAATCCAGCACATACTGGGCTCTGCTCTGAGAAGGCGTCCTCCCTGCGATCCGGATCGCCCAGTCCGGATGCGCCCGATAGAGGTCCGAATCCGGCGAGATCATCTCCGGCTCGAACCAGATCCCGAACTGAAGGCCGATCTCATTCACCTTCTCCACCAGATCCAGAAGCCCCGAGGTAAACTTTTCCTCGTTCACCGTCCAGTCTCCCAGGGAGCTGTCGTCAAGATTCCGCTTTCCGAACCAGCCGTCATCCATGACCAGCATCTCAATGCCCGCCTTCTTCGCCTCCCGGGCAATCTCCAGAAGCTTCTCGGAGTCAAAGTCAAAATACGTAGCCTCCCAGTTGTTGATGAGAACCGGACGCTTCGCATACTGATGCGGACTCCTTATAAGATGGCCCCGGTAAAAATCATGGAAATTGCGGGTCATCAGGCCCAGCCCTTCCGCCGAGTAAGTCAACACCGCCTCCGGCGCCTGAAAGCTCTCTCCAGGCCGCAGGTTCCAGCAGAACTGATCCGAATGGATGCCCATGGTCATCCGTACCTGTCCAAACTGCGTAAGCTCCGCCTGCGCCATAAAATTGCCCGAATAGACAAAGTTCATGGCGTACACTTCTCCGGTCTCCTGAGTAGCCTCCGGCGTCACCAGCGCCAGAAACGGGTGCTCCTGGTGGCTGGACTCCCCTTTCACCGAGGACACCGTCTGCTTTCCGAAACGAAGCCCGCCTCTTTGAATATGGCGCTCTCTCGCCCAGCTTCCCACCAGCGTCAGCATCTCTAAGTCCCGGTTGTCCATGTCCAGGCAGGCGCTGTACACCTTCTCCAGCTTCAGATGCTGCTCTCCGCAGTTTTCCACCTGGACGCTCCGGGTGATGATATCCGTATCCGCGAACACGGAATAGGACAGCGTAACCTTAAGGTTCAGAAGCGCATCCCGGCACACAAGCTCCAGCGTCTCCACCTCTCCTTCCTGCCCGAAAGAAGCCGGAAGCCCCGGAAGGCCCGGTTTGCCCCGGAGGATCCGGTAGTCCTCGAACTGGAGTTCGCATCCAATGCTGCCGCTCTCACACCGGACGTCCAGACAGCTCTCCCGATAATCTCCGACGCCTCCGGCGGGATACTCCGTGGGAAAGAAATCCAGAAAGGACGCCTTCTCCCGTTCGAGCACAGACGGGGTGAAGGGCCTCTCGTCCATCCGCAGCAGATAACTGTTCCCTTCGCTTTTCAGTCTCCGCCCATAATAAACGTGTCCCACGTAGCCTTCCGGCGACAGGCCGATCAGGTAAGTGGTACGTCTTGTATCCATACGGAACAGTTTCTTTGCATCCATATATGTGATTCCCATGTTTTTATACTCCTTTTTCTTTCATATTGCCATTTTCACCCTCTGCAGGGTCTGTTGTCATTCCAAAAAGGAAAACGGCTCTTCCTCATTCATATGCAGATACTGCATCATCAGATATGCGCCCCGAAGGGATACCCGCTCCTCGGAAAGGATCCTGCGCACCTCTTTCCGGTCCGCCAGGATCGTATGGATCTGCTCCGTGGCTTCGCACGCAGCGGCTCCGTCAGAAATTTCCACCGTGCCAAACACCGCGCAGCTTGTCTCGTCTGTAAATCCCGGCCCCATATAGAACGGACGCCGGAAACAGGCCGCGCCTTCGGTATACTCCGTGAAGAGATACCCTGTCTCTTCCTTCATCTCCCGCACCGCCGCCTTTCCGGGCGTCTCCCCGGGGTCCACCAGGCCGGCTGGAAGCGCATACACCTCCGCATCCAGCGGATAACGGTATTCCCGGATCAGAACCAGCCGGGGCGGTGCCTCCTTCGTCAGCGCATAGATGACGATCCCCTCCGGGTCCAGGCTCTTCGTATACAGCTTCAACCTTTCCTCCGGATTTCTGGAGGCGAAATAATAGTCGAAGGAATCCCCGTTCCGGTCCAGCGCGTCAATATGGTACAGGTTCAGATACCGGTTGTTGGTCTGTTTTTTCACAGCGCCGATTTTCTTCATTTCCACGCCTTTCTGTTTTAAGTAAATTTAGTTAAATTTGTCTCTATATTATGAGAAAATTAGTTAAATGTCAATTGTCTATGCAGGCGATTTTTTCCCTCTTTTCCTGTGTAATCTGTACAGCAGCAAATTTCGCTCTTGACGAACCCGAAAAGCCGTTTTATATTAGAAGATATCTTTTTTGGAAAACACATGTACAGATCTTAAGATCATAAGAAAATGGAGGGACAAAGATGTCCGGTAAATCGTACCGAATCGATATGTGCAATGGCCCCGTACTTCCCGGGATCGTTGCTTTTAGTTTGCCATTAATGCTTTCCGGTTGCCTGCAGCTTCTGTTCAACGCCGCGGACGTGATCGTGGTGGGCCGCTTCGCAGGCAATGAGTCTCTGGCCGCCGTGGGCTCTACCAGCTCGCTCACCAACCTGCTGGTCAACCTTTTCATCGGGCTGTCCATCGGAACCAACGTGACCGTCGGGCACACGCTGGGAAGCGGAGACGAGCAGGGCACCCGGGACAACGTACATACGGCAGTCACCATCAGCCTCATCTCCGGCGTGGTGCTGATCGGCATTGGCATGCTGTTTACCCGGCCGCTGCTGATCTGGATGGGCGCTCCGGACGACGTGCTCGACAAAGCCGCCCTGTATCTGAAAATCATTTTTATCGGAATGCCCGCCACCATGGCCTATAATTTCGGCAGCGCCATCCTGCGCGCCACCGGAGATACCAAACGGCCGCTGTATTTCCTGTCTGCGGCCGGCGTCGTCAACGTGGTGCTGAACCTTTTCTTCGTCATCGTCCTGCATCTGGATGTGGCGGGCGTGGCGCTGGCAACCATCCTTTCCCAGTGCATCAGTGCGGTTCTGATCCTTCTCTGTCTGTGCCGGATGGAAGGGCCCTGCCGCCTGAACATGAGAAAGCTTTATATCCATCCAAAACGCCTGCGCCGGATGATGCAGATCGGCCTGCCGGCCGGGATACAGAGCTCGCTCTTTTCCTTTTCCAACGTGCTGATCCAGTCCTCCATCAATTCCTTCGGATCTGTGGTGGTGGCCGGAAACAGCGCCGCCGCCAGCATCGAGCAGTTTGTCTACATCTCCATGAACGCGGTCCATCAGGCAGTCGTCAGCTTTACCAGCCAGAACACCGGAGCCGGAAAGCCGGAGCGGATCCATTCGATCCTCTTTTCCGGACTGGTCCTTGTGACTATCGTCGGACTGATCATGGGACTGGGCGCCAACCTCTTCGGCGTGCCGCTCCTGTCCATCTATTCGCCGGACATGGCTGTGGTCGAGGCGGGACGGACAAGGCTTCTGCTGGTCTGCGCACCCTATTTCCTGTGCGGAATCATGGAGATCGTCATGGGCATCATGCGCGGCCTGGGGTACGCCATCACCCCCATGATCGTGTCCCTGTCCGGCGCATGCCTGTTCCGGATCGTGTGGCTGGCAACCTTTTTCACATGGGTTCCGACCCAGAACATGCTGCTGTTGTCCTATCCCGTATCCTGGGTTCTGACCACGCTCATCCACATACTGACCTATCTGTATGCCCGCAGGCATCACGCGCTGTTCCTGCAGCAGAGGACGGCAGAAGCCGCATAAGAAACAAATACCTGCAGAAGCCGACGGACTGTATCCGCCGCCTCTGCAGGTATTTTTTAATAATATGGCTCATCCGCCATGACAGATCCTGTGAAGCCCTCCGTATCATCTGTCATGACAGGTGAAATAGATCATCTGCCTGCTTCCGGCAAGCCGTCTTAAGATCCCCATGGCCCGCTGCTGCCTTGCCGTATCCAGGCTGACAAACGGGTCATCCAGAATCAGGGGCGGCTGTTCCTGGCAGTAGAGCACATCCAGCATCGCCATCCGTTCCGCGAAAAGAAGGAGGTCCTGCTTTCCGGCGCTCTGATACTCCAGACCCCGCCAGGCTCCCGCCTCCTGCAGCCGGATCTGAAGGCCGGTATCCACAGAAAGCCCTTCCTTCCGCCCGGGCTCCAGTTCTGCCGCATAGAATTCCAGCCCCTTCTGCAGCTCCCGCACATACCGGACCGAAAACTGTTCCCGGGCTTTTTTCAGATACTGTACCGTCTGTTCCAGGATGCCGTGTTCCCGGATGGCCTCCCGGATCTGTTCTGACAGAAACGCCTCTCTTTCCTGCAGCTCCGGTATGCGCTCCGCATATTCCTGAAGCCCGCGGATCCGGTAACGGAGCTCCTCCTGTTCCTTCTCAAGCCCGTCCAGCCTGGCCTTGCATGTCTCCAGCTTCTGTTTCCGCGCCCGAATCTCCGGCTCCGCCTTCACAGGCGCGCGCAAAAGCGCTCTCTCCTCTTCGGAAAGGCTCTCCCCATACTGAAACCACAGTTCCCGGCTTCCGGAAGCCTCCTTTCTCAGCATCTCATACTTCTGCTGTAACTTCGTGTACTCTCTGTATCGTTCCCATTCTTCCTTCCACCGGCGTTCCATCTCCTCCATGGGCGCATGGGCCGCCAGCCCCAGAAGGCCGCAGATCTTCTTTTCCAGTGCATCATGTTTTTTCTGCAGATCCCGAAGCAGATGCTCCGTGTCCCGCACGCAGCGGCCGCTCTCCTGTATCTGCCGTTCCAGACGTTCCAGTTCCCTGTGGTACATGCGGCTCCTCTGATACCCCAGGAGCAATGCTCCCGCGCCGCCCGCCAGAAAGGCTGCGCCCGCCGCATACCAGCCCCGGAACAAAAAGAAGGCGCCCAGCACCAGGAAGCACCCGCCCAGCGCCCCCAGGACCATGCCGGAAGAGGAAAGCGATCCCCTGGCGTCTTCCGCATCCCCCAGACGGCTCACGGCTTCCTTCGACTGCCGGTCTGCATCCTGTTCCTTCTGCCTCAGCCCGTCCAGCTGAAAGATCCACTCCCGGCACCGGTCCAGCTCCTCCTCCCCCGGCAGCGCATCCGTATATTCCGCCAGAAGGGCCGCCGCCTGCTGCAGCTCCTCCCGCTTCTCCTCCGCCCGGGTCCTCAAAAGATCATACTGCGCCTTTTTGGCCTCCAGCTGCCGGTAGCTCTGCGCCTGCCAGAGCTCCTTTTCCGCCGCTTTCACCGAAGCCTTTTCCTCCTCCGCGCGCAGGGCCAGGGAGCGCAGGGAATACTGCAGCTTCCCGATCTCTGCTTCCTTTCTTCCGCACTGCAGAAGCTGGTCCCGTACGTTCCGCCGCTCCTCCTCCAGCTTCCCGATCTGTCCCCGGTTGCCGGTCTTCCGATAATATTTCATCTGCTCCTCCAGGGAAGCTACGGCCCGCTCATAATTTCTCATATCCCCCGCGTCCTCCTCCACATGAGTCAGACGCGCGTTCAGGCTGTCATTCAGCGAGACGGACACATCCTGCTGCCCCAGAAAGCTGCTCCGGCCGTAAGCCGCCCGGTCCACTCCGAACAGCTCTTCTCCCAGTCTATCGGAATAGTCTAAACTTTCCAGCCCCGTATTTAAATCGTACAGCGCAAAACGGTCCTCCCGCTCTTTCGTTCCAAAAAAGCGCTCCACCCGATACGCCCCGTCCTCCGTGAGAAATTCCAGGCTGCCCCCGAAAGGCCCTCCCTGCCACGGAGTATAATGCTTCCGCTCATTTTCCTTCAAAGACCTTCTGGACGTACACGGAAGTCCGTAGAACATGGCCTTGATAAATGCGGCAAGAGTGGATTTTCCCCATCCGTTGTCTCTGCGGATAATCTGCAGCCCCTCCTGAAGCTCCAGATCCAGATCATGCAGTTTTCCAAAATTTTCAATATGTAATCGAACAATCCGCATCCGTTCACTCTCCTGTCAGGGCGCAGATGCCTTTTCGCAGCACCGCTTCCTTCTCATCTTCCGCCAGTTCCGACGCCAGTACCAGACGGACAAACTCTCCTTTCAAAGACACGTCATACCGATAGTCTTCCGGCCGGATCAGCAGGGACGTCTCATCTCTCACTTTCAGAAAATAACAGGAGTCCTCCAGCCACTTCCGAATCCAGGCCGGGTCCGGCTCCACTTCCGGCTCCACCCGTCCGGTCAGCCGGATCTGCACTATGTCCTTCTGCGGAATGTCCCTCATCTCCTGCCGGACCTTCCTTTGAATGTCATCCTGCGTCAATGCTCCTGTGATATCGACCGGAATATCATGCAGGCTCCGTTCCGCAAACGGAACAAAGGCCGGAACGATCTTTCCCTGATCGATCTCCAGCTCCACATAACCCTTTTCCCCGCATTCATCAAAGCCTCTGCCCTCCAGACAGCCGCTGTAGCACCAGCACCCTCTGTCATCCAGCCGGTCCAGCCGGAAGCTGTGAATATGTCCAAGCGCCAGATAATCAATTCCGCGCCCCCGAAGAGCGCGCAGCGGAACCGTGTCCTGAGGATCGCTTCCCTCCTGTTCCCCTGCCGTCCCATGCAGCATCACAATATTGACTCTGCTCTGGTTCAGGGCCAGCCGTTCCATCAGATCCTCCGGCGTATCCTTACAAAGCTCCGCTCCGGTTATGGTCACTTCCCCCTGTTCATAAGAGGTCCAGCCGGGGCCAAAGGTCTTCAGATTGTCCGGCAGGCGTCCGGCATCGCTCAGAAATCCGTTCCGGTCATGATTTCCCTGCAGATAATAAAACGTGATCTGCGGATGTTCCGCCACAACGTCCAGCACGCAGCTTCCCGCCCGGGCCGAGACGGTCCCGGCGTCAAACAGATCACCTGCCAGCAGGATTGCTTCCACCTGCTCCTCTGCCGCCCGCTCTACCATGCGGGTAAACGTACGCAGAAGCTCCAGCCGGCGCTCCCCCGCTTTCTCCGGCGGAAGCCCCGACTCCATACTGGAATCCAGATGCAGATCCGCGCAATGTATGATCTTCATATGACTTTTCTCCCCATTTTCTGCCCTGTCCGCATTTTCCGGCTTATTTTCATCTTCCGGTTCATCTCCATATCCTGCATTCTTTACAGGTCATAATCCTCAACATAGGCCAGAAGCGCCTGACACCCTTCCAGCACATCCTCATAGGTTTCATCAAAATTACCGGTATACCACGGATCTGCGATATCCCTCGGAAATTCACTGAAATCCAGAAGCCTGCTGATCTTCTTCTCCGGATCCGCCCCAACCATCCGCTGCATGTTGCGGATATTCCAGGTATCCATGCCAATGAGATAATCATATTCTGCATAATCTGCCCGCCGCAGCTGCCTGGACCGGTGATCGCCGCAGTAGATCCCCATCTCCCGCAGCTTCTCCCGCGTCCCCCGATGCACCCGGTTGCCGATCTCCTCCGTACTGGTGGCGGCGGAATCAATATAAAAGCAATGCGACAGACCGCGTTTTTCCACCATATCTTTCATAACATACTCTGCCATGGGACTGCGGCAGATGTTGCCGTGGCAAATAAATAATATTTTTATCATGGTTTCCATATCTCCTTATATCTTGGTATATCTTGGTTTTTCCTTATGTTTTCAAGGTTTTTCCTCTGACCCCAAAAACTCTATACCTCGTATATCTTACCACAACCCGGTATATTTTGTCTCCCAAAAAGAGTAGAAAAAAGGTAAAATGCCCTTTTTTCTACTCTTTCCAAAGGTAAATTCCTACACGCCTACACTTCCTTTCTAAGCCTTTCTTCCATTTCCCTTACTTCCTTTTCCACATCATCATATCCCAAATGGGTATACACATTTAAGGTCGTGGCAATGTCGGCATGACCCATAAGATATTGTAAAGTCTTTGCATTTACTCCTGACTTTGCCATGTTACTACAATAGGTATGTCTGCATACATGCGGCGTTATCTTTGGCAGTTCTTCCTTGTATGTCCTGTTATACTTCCCCAGAGCATACTCGAACCGCTTTTCCCAATGTAATGCAAGGTAGGGCATACCGTTTTTATCCAGTACCAGAAAGCCGCCCACACCATCCACCATTGGCTCCACCTTTGTTTTTCTGCGTCTGGCTACCAGCTTTTTAAAGCACTGGTAAACCTCTTCCGTCATCGGCAAATACCTTTCTCCATAGGTGGTTTTCGTATCCGCTATGATATAGTTACCCTCTCTTGTACGCTGTAACTGCTTATCTATGTGTATCTTCCGTCCTTTCATATCCACGTCTGACAGCGTAAGGCCGCAAAATTCCGATATTCTCATGCCAGTTTTAAAAAGTATATACATCCCCTCATAATATTGTGAATAATGTTTGTCTCCTTTTATAAAATCAAGGAACAGCCTTTCCTGTCTCGGTGTAAGCGCCTCCCTTGATACGCTGTCATTTATCAGCACTGTTGCAAGTTCCCAGTCAAAGGGATTCTTCTTTATTAAATCATCCTCAACCGCCATACGAAAGGCAGGACGCACAACACCTCTGATACTATGGATACTGCTGTAACTTCTCTTATCCTCTGACTGCAACTTAATCAGCCAGAGTTTAGCGTCTGACGGTTTTACCAGATCAATCCTCCGGCTGCCAAACTCTTCTTTCTTTAATATATTGACAACCGTTTTATATCCGGCAAGGGTGTTATGTCTTACCCCTGTTTTAGTGGCAATATATCTTTCAACCAGTTCTAATACCGTGACATCTCCACCTTGGTATGCCAGTTCTTCATTGAGCGATTTTTCAATCTCTTTTTCCAGTTCCCTCAATGACCTGCATTCCCTTTTACCGGCCGGCAGTTTATCAGTCGGCTCCAGTTTCCAACTGTAAACATAGTGCATCTTATTGTCTCTGCCACGGTAAGCATACATAAACTTTCCATCCTGTCTCTGCTGCTCACCTGTCCTCAATATACGGCCTTTGCTGTCTCTTCTCTTATTATCCTTACTCATATTATTTTACCTCCATATAATCATTTTTTTACCGCCCCCTCTTTCAAGGGGGCTTATGATACCGCTGAATTACTGATAGTGCAAGCACTTTCTTTATCTAATATGTATTTTTAAATTGACCCTAATCCATCAATTATTTTCTCGAACTGCTTTCTTTTTATTAGAACTTTTGTTCCATTCATCAATATGTAACTTTCTCTTTCATGCTCTGACAGAAACCTCCGAAGTTTGCTTTCTCCTATATTGAAATAATCAGAAGCCTCGGCAATGGTGAGCGTGTATTTCTCCCAGACTGGCACTTTCTCCACTTCTTTCTTCATTACTCCATCCCCCCTTCATCTGGAATGTCATAATTGAACCATATCCATTCAGAGGCTATATCACGTTCTTCCTTTCTCTGGCTGCTCTTTACTATTTTTATTAACTCCCGACTTTTCCAGCCATAAGGCAGCAAATAGTCATCATACAAGTCGTCTTTATCTGCGTGGTATCCAGACAGGAGAATGCGGCACTTGGCATTTTTAATTGTCTCTAACATCCATATATGTTCCATACCTTCCATTTCCTTAAAATAGACCTTATCAGCGCCTTCACCCCTCAACGTATGTAAATATGGAGGGTCAAGGTACATTTGAACGTCTGGATTATCTGCTGCTTCATCTATAATACTCCGAGCGTCTTTATTATCAACTTGAACACCTTGCAGCCTTTCATATATTCTTGGAAGGTTTGAGCGTATCTTACGTTGATAGGATTCTGTATTATAAGTTCCTCTGCTAAACTGTTTTCTGGTATTGTTAAAACTCTGGCTGACCAATACAAAAGTCAGTAGAGCCTTGTCAATATCGTTAATACTTTTGAAATTTTCCCTTTGGTGTTCACGAGCCATATTGAACAGCTTTTCATCATATGGAAGCCTCAGCATTTTTTCTAAAAGTTCTTTTCCCATATCTTTATCTGACATAACCTTATACAGGTTAGCGATTGCCGGATCATAATCATTTACAATCTCTATTTCACTGCGGCTCCGGTTCAACAGGGTTGCACCGGAACCAATAAACGGTTCTATGTAAATTTTTGATTGCGGCATGAGGGCGTTCAGCATGTCGTGCATTCTGTTTTTACCTCCATAATATCCAAAAAATGTAGTTTTTGAATTATTATCTTTTTCATTTGTCCCTGTATTTTCTGGTATCTCTATATCTAACGGCGGTAGTACTATCTCTATATCTTGATTTATGTCCGCCACGGTGCCCTCTGGTAATCTGACAGCATAGTATTTTCCATTGACCTCTCCAAAATGCAGGCGTTTATCATAGGCTCTGC